>NZ_JBVVQL010000001.1:733142-1039475 GCF_055811195.1 Mesorhizobium sp. WSM4823 | reverse complement strand
ACTGGCGATACCGGAGCCACAGGCGACACGGGTGCAACTGGTGACACCGGCGCCACTGGCGATACCGGAGCCACAGGCGATACCGGAGCCACAGGCGATACCGGCGCCACTGGCGATACCGGAGCCACAGGCGACACGGGTGCGACTGGCGATACCGGAACCACAGGCGCGACCGGCGATACCGGAGCCACAGGTGCAACGGGTGCGACCGGCGATACCGGAGCCACAGGTGCAACGGGTGATACCGGAGCCACGGGTGCGACTGGCGATACCGGAGCAACTGGCGCAACGGGTGATACCGGAGCCACGGGTGCAACGGGTGCGACCGGCGACACCGGTGCGACCGGCGATACCGGAGCCACAGGTGCAACGGGTGCGACCGGCGACACCGGTGCGACCGGCGATACCGGAACCACAGGCGCGACCGGCGATACCGGAGCCACAGGTGCAACGGGTGATACCGGAGCGACTGGTGCGACCGGTGATACCGGAGCGACTGGTGCGACCGGCGATACCGGAACCACAGGCGCAACGGGTGATACCGGAGCCACGGGTGCGACCGGTGATACCGGAGCAACTGGCGCGACCGGATCTACGGGTGCAACTGGCTCCACCGGAGCAACCGGCTCTACGGGTGCGACTGGCTCGACCGGGCCTACCGGCTCGACGGGCTCGGACAGTGGGGGTCATACAGGCAATGGCAATAACGGCCACGGCAACGATCCCGACCACAACGACAGCAGCAATCCGGGCAAGGGAAAGGGCAAAGACGGCACCGATAACGATGGCACACCCGGCAAGGGTCAAACTGCCAAGGTTACATCCGACTCGCTCGGCCTCAAGGATACGAAGCAGTTCCTGAAGTCGGATACGGCCAGCAGCCCTGCTGCCAGCCAACCTTCGTACGGAAAACTGATCGGCCTGGCGGCCGGCTCGGTGACGACCGATCTCCTGAATGTCCTCAAGAAAATTGGGGGATATGATCCGAACCAGAACAAGCCGGTGGGTGCGAGCACCGATCTGACCTCGGAGAAGACCAAGCAAGGTGCCGGCTACGTCAGCACCGACGACACGGCAAGGAAGGCTCTGAAGGATCTTCTGAAGCCGAATGAGTGAGTAGGAACGTTGACCGGAGACCACAGTGGAAACCGGTCCAAGGCTGAAATACGAACGCGCGGACTTCGCTGGAAAGCGTGGTCCGCGCGTTCACCATCTCGAAGTAGGCGGCCCAGGCCCTTGAACCCTCGCCCGCATAGCGGAAGAGAAAGTCCATGGTGAACGTCCCCGTGAACGCCGAAAACCACCCGGTCTCGATCCGCGCCGCCACCGAAGTCGAAGTGGCGGGCCAGGCTGGCGGCGAGAGCGCCGTGGGGCGGGGTCCGCGCCGTCCCGCCGAGATCGACCAGGTCGGGCCGCGTTTCAAGGCAATGCTGCGGGCCGCCCGCTATCACGGCGTCGAGCTCGACCCGAACGAATTCAGGGCGGCGAGCGCGAGGATTCCGACCGCCACCGATCTCTCTGAGTGGGCGAAGAACGCCGGCATGTGGTCGCGCGCCGTCCGCATCGGGTGGTCCCACCTTTTGCGCTTTCAGGACACCGGACCGGTCGTACTGCTGTTCAGCGATGGCGGCGCGGGTCTCCTTACCGGGGCGAGTGCCGAGCGCAACGTCATCTTCCTGAAAAGCGCGGAGGCGCCCGAGGACGGTGAAGCCATCGCCATCGACGAACTGCGGCTGTCGCAAGTGTGGACGGGCGAAGCGGTGTTGCTGCGCGCGACACGCTCCTATGTGGCTGCAGATGCGCCTTTCACCCTTCGCTGGCTGGCAGAATTGGTGCGGCTCGAAAATCGGGCCCTGCGCGACATCACCCTCGCCTCTTTCACGCTCAGCGTGCTTACTGTCCTACCGCCGCTCATCGTCATGACGGTGGTTAACAAGGTGCTGCAGTTCAACAGCGTCTCAACGCTGGTGCTGCTGTCGGCGGTCATCGCCGTTGTCTTCGCCTACGAGACGCTCCTCGGCCACGCGCGGCGACTGATCATCAACGTCGTCGGCGCTCGTCTGGACACCAAGCTGCAGTTGCACGTCTTCAGCCGACTCTTGCGCCTGCCGCTCGACTATTTCGAGCGTCATCCGGCCGGCGAGACCATGTACCACCTCGCCCAGGTCTATCGCATCCGCGAGTTCCTGACCGGAAAACTCCTCAGCACGTTCCTGGACCTGATCACGCTCTGCGTGCTGGTGCCGGTGATGTTCTACATCAACTCCACGCTGGCCTGGATCGTACTTACCTGCGCGGGCGTGATCATGTTGACCATCCTCGCCTTCCTCAAGCCGCTGCGCCGGAGATACCAGCGGGTGGTCGATGCCGAGACCTGGAAGTCGGCGGCGCTCGGGGAGACTGTCGTCGGTATCAAGACGGTGAAGGCGCTCGGTCTCGAGCCGCAACGCAAGGCGCTCTGGGACGAGCGGGTGGCAGAAGCCGGAAAGGCGCGACTCGCTTTCGGGCAACTCGCCAGTTGGCCGCAGACCCTGGTCACGCCGATCGAGCGGGTGATGGTGCTCGGTACCATGCTGATCGGCGCCTATCTGGCGATGCACGACAGCACTGGCTACATGGTCGGCGGCCTGTTCGCCTTCATGATGATCTCCCAGCGCGTCGCGCAGCCGCTGGTCGGCCTAGCGCGGTTGGTCGAAGACTATGAGGAGGTCGGCGCGGCGATCGGCGAGGCGGCGTCGGTGCTCAACCGGCCGCTGGAGAGCAGTTCGAATTCCGTCGGCCTGAGACCCAAGCTCGTCGGCGCGGTCACGTTCAGCGATCTGACCTTCAGCTATATCGGCACCAAGATGCCGGCGCTCGACCGGGTCAGCTTCGACATTCCCGCAGGGTCCATGTTCGGTATTGTCGGGCGCAGCGGGTCGGGAAAATCAACGATTGCGCGCCTGCTGCAAGGTATCAACCGCGACTACAGCGGGTTCCTCAAGCTCGACGGCGTCGACCTCAAGGAAATCAACCTGCGCCATCTTCGCCAAGGGCTCGGCGTGGTCCTGCAGGACAACTTCCTGTTCCGCGGATCGATCCGCGACAACATCATCGCCGGGCGCCCGGGCCTGACGCTTGCCGACGCCATGCGCGCCGCGCAACTCGCCGGCGCCGAAGAATTCATCGAACGGATGCCGAATGGCTACGACACCTATATCGAGGAAGGCTCACCCAACCTGTCGGGCGGTCAAAAGCAGCGGCTGGCGATCGCGCGCGCCCTCATCCACGATCCGACCATCCTCATCCTCGACGAAGCGACCAGCGCGCTCGACCCGGAAAGCGAGGCGATTGTCAGCGCCAACCTGATGCGTATCGCCAGCGGACGCACGATGATCATCGTTTCGCACCGGCTCGCCTCGCTGACCGAGTGCGACCAGATCCTGGTCATGGAGCAGGGCAAGGTCCTTGACGTCGCGCCGCACGCGGTCCTGCTTGAGCGATGCGCGCTCTATCGCCAGCTATGGTCGCAGCAGCACCGACACCTCGACGGCCGCCACGGTCGCCCGGTCGCCGTCCCACCGCGGTTGGTATGACGATGTCCCGCTTTGCCAGAGGTCCGATAGCCCATGAGTAGCACCTCGCTCACCACCCGCCCGGCTCGCTGGCATCGGATACAAGCGAACGATCCGACGTCGCCGGCCATCCTCGAATTCCAGTGGCCATCGACGGCGGTCGCCAACGCGCCCATTCCGCGCGCGGCGCGCGGCATCGTCTGGGTCATTTCGAGCCTGGTCGTCGCCTTGATTGTTCTGGCAGGATTGATACCGGTCGATCAGGTCGTGACGACCAGAGGGCTCGTCGTCTCGCAATCGCCGAACATCGTCGTACAGCCGCTGGAGACGGCGATCGTCCGCTCGATCGAGGTGCGCGAAGGACAGCGCGTGCAGGCCGGCCAATTGCTTGCCCGCCTCGATGCGACCTTTGCCTCAGCCGACCTCGCGGCGCTGGCGATGCAGGTCTCGACGCTTGAGGCCGAGGTGGCGCGGTTGAAGGCGGAGGCCGACGGCGAGACCTTCAACTATGACGGTCTCGATCCGAGCTGGACCCTGCAGGCGTCGATCTTCGAGCGCCGCAAGGCGGTCTACGACGCCAAGCTGGTAAATTTCGACCGCCAGCGAGACGAACTCAGTTCGGCGATCTCGCGGGCGCAATCGGATGCCGTCGGCTATCGCCAGCGGCTCAAGGTGGCGGCCTCAATCGAACAGATGCGCAAGCAGCTGGAGGAAAGACAGGTGGGGAGCCGGCTCGACACGCTGCTGGCCGAAGACAACTGGGCGGAAATGTCCCGGGCGCTAGGCAATGCCGAGCAGACAGCGGAAGCCGCCACACGCCAGCAGGCGGCGGTGGCCGCCGAGCGCGATGGCTACATTCAGGGCTGGCGCGCGGAAGTCTCGCAGAGCCTGTCGGAGGCAAACTCGCGGATATCGGACGCCCGCGAACTGCTCAACAAGGCAAAGCTACGCAAGCAACTCGTCGAGTTGCGGAGCGAAGCAGACGCCATCGTCCAGTCGGTAGCGAAGGTCTCGGTCGGCTCGGTCCTGCAGTCGGGCGAGCGCCTGATCACGCTGGTGCCGACCGACGCACCACTCCAGATCGAGACGAACATCGTCGGTCGCAGCAGCGGCTTCGTGCATGTCGGCGACCCCGTGATCATCAAGTTCGACACCTTTCCCTATTCGCAATACGGCCTCGCCCACGGCACTGTGCGGGCACTCAGCCCGGATTCCTTCTCGGCGCGGGAACAAGCGCGCGACCCGAACAGCTCCCTGGCCATGCTGCCCTCGGATGCCGAACAGTTCTATCGCACGCGAATTTCCATCGACCAGGTCGCCCTCCACGGCGTGCCCGCCGGTTTCACGATCAGCCCCGGCATGCCGGTGACTGCCGACGTCAAGGTCGGCCGGCGCACGGTGCTCAAATACATTCTCGGCGTTATGCTTCCGATCGGTCAGGAAGCGATGCGTGAGCCATAGGCTCCGGAGCAAAGGCGACAAACAAGGGAATCAAGGACTCGGATCAATGGCAATGATGGATCGGCTGACTGGTCTTATCTACCCGGCGGCCGCTTTGCGCCGGGCGATCCAGCTCTCCGACAGCGGCAAGCCCGCCGAGGCCTTTCCGCTCATGGCGATCGCGGCGCGTGCGGGTATTGCCGATGCCGAGTATCGGGTCGCGCGTTGCTATCTCGAAGGCTTAGGCGTGCCGCCGAGCCGCATGGAGGGCGCGCGCTGGCTGCATCGGGCAGCCAACCAGGGAAACGCCGGTGCTCAGGCGCTGCTCGCCGCTCTCTACGTCACCGGACTGGCGACTGTGGAAGCTGACGGCAAGGGCGCCGCATCGGAGCGCTTGTTCGAACGGGATGCCTCGAGCGAGCCCGACTTCGCTGCAGCGCTTGGCTTTGCCACGAAAGCGGCCGAGGCAGGATCGGCGACCGGGCAGGCGATCCTCGGTTATATCCTTACCAGCGGTCCCGAACCGATGCGCGACGTGGATGCGGCGCACCGCTGGTACGAGCAATCGGCCGCGGCCGGTTGCGCCGAAGGCTGTCTCGGTCTTGCCCTTTCGCTGGCCGCGCGCGGTCAGGCCACGGAACGGGTCAGGATTGCCCGCGAAGTCCGGCGCGCGGCCGATGCCGGCCTGCCGACCGCAATCTACCTTCTCGCGGTCCTTACCGAGCACGGGGTCGGCGTGACACGCGACCTTGCGGAGGCCGCGCGATTGTATCAGGTCGCGGCAGAGAATGGCCTTCCCTCAGCCCAGTTCCGGTTGGGATTGGCGCTGATCGACGGCAGCCTCGTCGACCGCGATGCCACTGCCGGGGAGGTGTGGATGCGACGTGCCGCCTTGGCCGGCAACATCGAGGCCGCGCATTTCCTCGGCGATCATTATGTGAAGGGCCCGCCGCCCGATTTTGCAGAGGCTGCAACCTGGTATCGGCGGGCGGCGGAGGCGGGCCACGAAGCCGCCGCCCGCGCTTTGGCCTCTCTCTACCTGACCGGAAACGGCGTGGCCAAGGATGTCAAAGAGGGGACGCGCTGGCTGCGCAGCTCTGCAAACGGAGGGAACCAGGAAGCACGGATCGACCTCGCAAATCTCGTCCTCAAGGGCGTCGGCGAGCCGGACGACGACACCAGCGTTGCCGGATGGTTCCAGGCAGCCGCGTCATCGGGCGACCTGATCGCGGCATTCAATCTCGGTCTCTGCTTCGCCAAGGGTGTCGGCGTCCGCCAGGACGAGGCTCAAGCGGCGCAATGGCTGAGGCGCGCCGCCGACGGCGTCGCCGAGGCGCAATACATGTATGCACGCATTCTACAGGAAGGACGCGGCGTGGCGGCCGACCTGAAGCAGGCCCGCGTCTGGTTTGCCCGGGCGGCCAACGGCGGCAAGCTCGACGCGCAAGTGGCGCTTGCCGAGATGCTCATCAACGGGCGCGGGGGGGCGCGCTTGCCAGAGATCGCGGTGCAGTTGTTCCAGGGGGCCGCCGACGACGGCCACACCGGGGCGATGTTTGCGCTTGGCGCGCTGTACGCAGCCGGCCAAGGCCTGCCGGTCGACCAGACGATGGCGCAGAAATGGTTCGCCGCCGCCGCCGGGCGTGGGCATGGCCAAGCCCAACTCATGCTCGGGCGTTATCTCTCCAAAGGTCTCGCCGGCGAGCGCGACCCACTGGCCGGTCGCCTTTAGCATGAGCGAGCGGCTGCGCACGGTATCAATGGAGCGACCGACGAACTCGCCGAGGTCGCCTCGGGTTGAGGCCTGCCGAGTTGGCCAAGCAACCATCGGGGTTGCGGCAGGATTGCTGTCAATGAACATCGAGACCGCCAGGAACACGCCGTAGGCGATCGCGTTGAAATACTGCACATAGGCCTCGATGGGCGAGATGCCGCCGGCCAGCGCGCTGGCGACACGCGCAGTTCTCTGACGGCAGTGTTGATGGCAGTCTTTCCCGTCACCGTTCGCATGGTCGACGAACGCTTCTTCCGCTTCGTGGCGAGCGAATTCATTCGGCGCCATCCGCCGGTGGAGTCGCGACTGGCACGTTATGGCGCCGGCTTCCCACGCTTCCTAAAAACGATAGACACACTTACCGACATGCCGGTCGTGGCCGAAACGGCGCGGCTCGAATGGGCTATTGCCGAAGCGCTCGACGCGTCTTCGCTGCCGCCCTGCGCTCTCGCGGACTATGACAACACCGATCTGGGGACTTCGCCAGAGGTCGTGCTGCAGCCATCGCTGCGGCTGATCGTTTCGCATTGGTCGATCCTGTCCGTGTGGTCGGCGCATCAGGGGGCCGCGGTCGACCCAGGCGGTTGGGCGCGGCGACCCGAACGCGTCGCGCTTTGGCGGTCTGGCGAGAGTGTTCGGCTGGTGCTTCTCGATCGTGCGAGTTTCGCGTTTCGACATGCACTGAAACATGGCTTCGGCCTCGAACAGGCCATAGCTCGCGCCCTGGCGCTCGATCCCATGTTTGATCTCGTGTCGGCACTCATCCGCCTGTTCAGCGACGGGCTCGTTACCGACGTGCGGGTTCCAGCACGACCTATCCCAATCTGATGGAGCCAATCATGACCGCTATCCCAGAATATTCCTCGACCACACAGCACGGCCTTGTCGGCCTCTATAGGCGGGCTATTAAATTGCCCGAACGCATACCGTTTTCGCTCGTCCAGTTCGCCGCCCGCATCGCGGTCGCGCACGTATTCTGGCAATCCGCCCAGACGAAGCTCGCGTCATGGCCGGTAACACTGCAGCTCTTCGCCAATGAATCCAACCTGCCGTTCGTCGATCCGGCAATTGCTGCGCCACTGGCCACCGCGGCCGAAATCACAGGCTCGGTTGCTCCTGTTCTTCGGACTGTTCTCACGTCTCGGCGCGCTGATGCTGCTGGGCGTTGTTTCGGTTATCCAGATCTTCGTTTTCCCGGAGAACTGGGCCGAGCATTTGCTATGGGCCTCGCTGCTGCTTGTCGTGCTGACGCGCGGCGCCGGTATGATTTCGCTTGATCGTATTGTTGAAAGCCTCTTTGCAGCAAGACGCCGGAGTTAGCTCCCGCCTACAGCACGAACGGGAGAGATCGCATTGTCGCCTTCACGCATCGCCGGGACAGCGGCACTGAAGGAACGCTAACTGGCGCAACCGCGATCTGCAGAGTGGCACCGGTAATGTCCGCTTTCAGGTAGTGGCGAAGTTGACCTTAACGGCTGAAATGAGGCGCAAAGTTGCCCTTCAGCGCGTAAACCAAAATATGCCATGCGACAGTCACCGCGCAGATGTGCTCCCCACCGAATATACCCCGCCTGAGGTCGCTTGCATTACAATGGTGCCTCCCCAGCCCGTTCCGTAGATCTCTTTTGTAAGTTCGTATGACTCGAAGACGGATTTTTCTCGGGGGGAAGCAAGGACCGTCACCCGGCCGCCAGGCAAATCGTTTGAAACAACGGCCGGCGGCTGTTGCAGCGCATCCAGGGTCGTGATGCGAGGGTGGCCGTACTTGAAGCCGTCGGGGCTGTCTGCCGTGCCCATCGAGAGGACAGCAATGCGCGGTGTGACCGCGGCGAGCATCTGGTCTGTTGTCTCTTGATCCGCGCCGTGATGGCTGACGAGATAGACATCCGCATCGAAAACGCCAGGGTTCGTGCTGTACTGGTCGAGCATGTCGGCCACACCCTTGTCTTCCAAATCCCCTACAAACAAGAACGAGGCGCGGCCGAAGTCTACGCGTACGACAACACTGTGATTGTTTGGGTTCTTGTACTGGCCGCTGCCTGCAAGCTCCGCGCGGCCTCCCCAGAATGCGGTGATAATGGGATCGACGCCCTTGCAAGCCAAGGGATCGATGTTGGCATTGGTTACACCCGTAGCTGTCACCTGTGCGGCCACTGTGACTCCAGTGTAACCAGCGCCAAGCTCAGCGGCGGTCTTGTGAAACTTCGTCTGTTTGCCAAGCATACCGCTACCGCCCTCGAAACCGTTGTCGACAACGTTCTTGATGGTGTAGGTGCCGCCAGCCTCCGGAAGCAGCAATGCCGCGCCGTTCAAGTGGTCGGCGTGGGGATGGCTCAGGAACACCACGTCAATTGTGTTGTCCAGATACGGGCGTGTTTCAAAAAACGTGTCCAGATAGTTCTTGAACATGACCTCACCGTCGACACCGTCGTTGGCCCACTCCCCGCCGACGTCGACCAGCGCGACACCGCATGGAAATTCCAGAATTGCGCCGGCACCCTGTCCCACATCGACATAGTGGACGTACATGATGGCATCCGACGAAGCGTTAGCGCCGCTAGACGCCATTTCCTGACGAGCGTTGAAACCGCCGTTGAAGTCGGCGCCGAGTGAGAATTCCTTCCTTAGCGGAACGCTGAAGGGTGTGAGGTTAGGCAACGTCTGCCGATCGGCTGGGAGCGAAAGCGTTGTCGTTCGGGGGAAGACGCTTTGCGGCAGTGTCAGTAGCGCATCCGGAACGGCCACACCTGCGTTGGGACTGCCGATATAGTACTCACCCAGTTTGGCGGATGTGGTTGGCAGATAGTCCCCACCATATTGCTCTTCGCCGTACTCGTTAACAGGGATGTCCGGTGTCTGTGCAAGCGCCGGGCCAGCTATCACGATGGCGGGCAGTATCCATAGTACTCTCACATGATTCCCCCGGTATCCAGCAGTCACTCGTAGCATCTCATACTGGCCGGCGGAGTCTATCACCGTTTGCGGATACTTGACGACCACGTCCGCCGCCACGAGATGAACGACTCCGGTATGACATAGGCGGCATCCGCACTCTGCCAATTGACCATTTGCTGGACTCGATTTGCTTCGCTATCGGTGATGTCTGCTTTCGAGAAGCCGCAAGCACGTACTCAGCGGCCGATCTGCGGCGCATAGCAGTCGCAAGTGTCTCGCGCTAGCCGTGCAGCGCGACAATTGATTTAGAGGTGCGGCGGGACACTTGAATCTGGAGCGGTCCGGTTCAGGTGTCCCGCTAATCGGGTTATTTCAGCGTGTCGTTTAGCAGGTTGCCAAGGCGGGCGCCGGCAAAGGCCGCTTGGACCTTGCGGTTTGGAGCGCCTTGTCCATGTAGGCTTGGTCGAGCGCGTACGGGCCTGCGCTGCTGCCCACGGGCTTGGCGTAGACGACGTTCTGGGCGAGCGTGAAACTCTCGATCAGCCATAGGGCAGGATCGATCGCGGCCGCGGCTTTGGCGTCTGCCGCGGGGAAGGTTGCCATGAGGTCGAGAGCATCCTGCGGGTCGGCGGTCTGCCCCGGATCGGTGCCACCGAGCAGACCATCCCACAGCAGGTGCAGGTTGTTCGTGGTGACGTTAGGCGCCGTGACGCCTACTTTGTTGCCGCCCTGGTCGCCCTCGGCGGGCAGTCCCTGGCCAAACATGGCGGTGGCGTGAAGCGGCTGGTGCAGGTCGCCGACGAGGTGGAGGATTCAGACGAGATCGAATGAGCGCAGTGTCTTGTCGGCCGCGTCGTCGCCAAGGGTCATGGTCAGGATGCGCAACTGCGTCAGCGCATTGGGATTGGGCGGGCCGCTGACCGCTGCCGTCCTTCGTGAAGGGAATGTCGATATAATGCCAGTAGTCATGCTGGATCATCTCGCCATAACCCAGATTGTCACCGGCCCCGGCATCGGTGACCTTGTTGCGGATGAAGCCCGAGTTCGGTTTCTTGATGTCATCAGCCCAAAGCGCGGCTCGCATGAAGGCGAACTTGGCGGCTTGGGCCGGTGCTACGCCGATGATCCACTTCTGATAGTCGGGGTTCAATGCAACCAGTTCGTCGACCTTCTGCCGGATGGCGGGGTCGAGACGATCATAGGCAATGCCGGCAATGGCCATGTGGCCAGTGTCCCACCAAGCCAGTGCATCGAAGCTCGAGTTGGCCAGAGCGAGAACTGCAAGTAAGATAGTCGCGAAAAGTCGCATTCAAACCTCCCTCTGGCTCAGTCTCTGAGTCTTACGTTTCTGCCTGGTGCCACGACGGCGACAATCAATATCCCGGTAAGTGGCGACACGATTTTGGAGCCGGATGAGACGTTTACGCTCAACCTGAGCAACCCGGTCAATGTCACCATCGCCGATGGTCAGGGGCTTGGCACGATCCTCAACGACGATGCCGCTCTGCCAACGGCACCGAACTTGACGGCCACTGTTTTGGCAGGTGCGACTGTCACTGTGCCATTGACTCCCGGCGCGACCGGGGGGCCGTTCTCGGCGGCAACTATCGTGTCCAGTCTTCCCGTGGAGGGCGGTGTCTCAACCATCGTTGGCGCGCCCAATTACGCTCTGCAGTTTGACGCAGCACCTGTGTTCGAAGGGGTCGTAGTCGTTAATTACACGCTAACGGGGCCGGGTGGCGTGTCCGACCCCGCAACCGTGACGATTACCGTGCAGGCGCGGCCCGATCCATCGACCGATCCAGATGTGCGCGGATTGTTAACGGTGCAGGCGCAGGCTGCGCAGCAGTTCGCCCAGGGCCAGATGGACAACATCAACCGGCGCATGGCGGCTCTGCACGACGAGAGCTGCCGCCAGTTTCTTGCCAACACTGTTCAGCTTTCCGGTCCTGACACTGATGGCGGCACCGAGAGACTGTCAACGCCGCAACTCAACGAACTTTGTGAAGACGGCGCGCAGAAGCTCGGCCTGTCGATGTGGACGAGTGGCTCGGTCGATGTTGGCTGTACTGACCGTGCAGGCGAGGCTGGGCGTGACTCGATCGCTTACAACCTCACGGCTGGTATCGACTACCGTTTCAGCCAGCGTTTCGTTGGCGGCATTTCTTTGGGCTACAGTACCGACAGCAGTGACATAGGTACAAACGGTACGACTAGCGACGGCGAAGCGATAAGCGCGGCTATCTACGGAAGTTTTATGGCAACACCGAGTTTCTTTGTCGATGCGTTGATCGGCTATGGCTCATTCGACTTCAACTCAAGGCGTTTTGATACGAGCTCAGGTGCGTTTGGGAGCGGCGACCGAGATGGTGACCAGTTTTACGCATCGCTTACCGCGGGGTATGACACGCAGCTGAGAGCGTGGAAGCTGACGCCGTTTGCTAGATTATCGGGCTCGTCGTCGATCTTGAACGGCTTTTCGGAAACAGGGGCCGGCGAATACTCGCTTGCATATGGCAGGCAGCAGGTTGACAGCTTTGGTGGCTCGCTGGGCTTTGCGGCGTCTACCGATTTAGCACTTGAAGTCGGCACACTGACCCCGCGTCTAAGGCTTGAATATGTGCACGAGTTTGAGGGCGACAGCTCCGTTGATATCCGTTACGCAGATCTTTCGGAAGGCTTGATTTATAATGTTCAAACACAAGCTTTTTCCCAGAACCAGGTCACGCTAGGGTTGGGTGCAGATCTTCACTTGAATAATGGCATGCGGTTGGGGCTGGACTACACCGGCAACTTCGGCTTCGAGGACAGCCGTAGGCACGGCGTGAGAGCCAGTGTCGGCGGGCAGTTCTAGCCGCTAGTGTATTGAGGTTTGCGCGGACTTTCACAGGCTACACTTGCGCGGCCGAGTAGTATCTAATGTCCCACGAGTTTCTACTAACCACCCTGATAGTCGTCGCTTCTTAGATCGTGGCGATTAACACTATTGCCGTCCGGCTCACGCCGATCCAACGTGCGTGGATCGGGCGCCTTTTGCGCGCATCGCCGGACTCGTGCCGCATCGCGACCTCGGATTTTAGAGACACCTCATTGCAAAGGCCACCTCTGGGAGATTGAGCCTCAGTTCGGAACGACCGGAAAGAGGGCGCCAAGCTGCCGTCCGCCAGAAATGGAGATCTGTGTTCAGTCAAAACCCGCCTATTCGCACGTCGTTGCCGCCGATTACCGCACTCATCACTCGGAGATCTTTCAGAGTAAGAGCATCTGCACTACGTGTTGCTGGTGTTAACAAGCAGGAGAATTTAGCTCCCGGATGAGGATGAGCGTTTGCCCTTACGCTGCACCGCTTCCGGGAAACGATCAGATGTACGAATAACTAACAACCAGCTCTAGATAGGCCCACTTTTGCGGCGAATTCGGGTTAACCCGCTGAAATCTAAGAATTTTGGTGGGCCCGGAGGATGTATCAAAATCGTTGATTTCACTGAGTTTTTCGTGGGCCAAAACCAAAAATCCTCCCGTATGGTTCCGTATACTCCCGTGAGGCCATATGGTTTACTTTTACTAACCAAGTCTGCGAAGGTTCAGAGCCATGCTTCAGAATGACCGCATTGGGGCCGAGGAACGCCATGGAACGACGGCTTTCAGGTGACCTCACCCAAATAACGGACCTTCGCTCCGCCATGGTAGATGTGGCTCCGGTGATGTGCAGAAGCTGGTTTATCGCCCTCGCTCTAACTGTTGTCCTCGGGGCGGGGGATGCCGTGTACATCGCAGAGATTCGGATCGACAACTTTCCCTTATTTGGGGCAGGTGATCAGGCCTTCGTGCTCCCTACAACCACCACCTGAGCGAGCTTCAAGCCGTGATTGCTAGGGACGGAACCGGCGGATCTTCGAAAAATCTCAGGGGCAGGCAAGTCTTCGAAGACCCCCGCATGCTTGGGCGCCTCAAGCTCCACAATGTCGCACCGACCCGCCCGACCCACTGCTGTGTCCGGCGATGCGCAAGGTGTATTCGGCGAGGGACGTCGAGACACTTGCGGCTCGCGGCTGGACGATTATCGAGTGCTGCGCTCCCGCCCAGGCGTAGCAACATTTGCTTAGGGGGACACTGTGGCTGATCAGCTCTTCGTTATAGGCAACGGCTTTGATTTGCATCATGGGATACCTTCCCGTTACAGCGACTTCGGGCGCTACGCTGAGGACATCGACCGGAAGGTTTCTGAGCTGATCCGCGACTATCTGTTCGTCGATAAGGATTTCTGGAATTGTTTCGAAGAGCGCTTGGCAACCTTCGACTCGGACCACGTCATCGACTATGCGGAGAACTTTCTCGTCTCCTACGGTGCAGAGGACTGGAGCGATGCCGACCATCACAACTTCGAATATGAGATCGAGCAGATCGTGGATGGCCTTTCTCGAACAATGCGCAAGCACTTCGCAGATTGGATAAGAGGGCTGCCAATTCCGTTGCCAGGTACGGTCCCATTGATCAATTGCATCGAACGGCGCGCTAAGTTCCTAAACTTTAATTACACGCCCACATTGCAGTCGCTCTACGGCGTTCACCCTGGCCAAGTGCTGCATATTCACGGCAGCGCGGTTGATCCCGATTCCTTGATTGTGCTCGGGCATGGATGGGAAAGGCAGGCGGACGAAATGCTGTTAAGGCAGGTGGATGAAGACACCGACACTCGCATTGTTGGAGGCTACCGCCTCATTGACGACTATTTCGCCGGCACCTTCAAACCAACTGAAAAAATCCTTGCCCAAAACCAGGCCTTCTTCGACGGTCTTGTGGGCGTAAGCGATGTCTTTATCTTAGGTCACTCCCTCGCCGCTGTTGACGCGCTTTATATCGCCGAGATCGCGAACAAAGTGCCTGTGACGGCACGGTGGACGATAAGCTGCTACAACACACCAGAGACAGAGCGAAATCGGTTTTCCGGCTACGGAGTGAATGCAGAACTGGTCCGTTTTGCACCATTGTCGACCTTATAAGGTCCAAGCCGCGTCAACGCGGAGGTCGACCACTGCGATCAGGTCAGCTCACGAAGTACGGACGCGATCGACGCCCGATATGGTCCTTAAGTCTCGGGATGTCCTCAGGGACTACCTCGGATTTCAGTAGACGACGCTGCCTGAACGGCGAAATGCGGCGCATTACGGTTCGGCAGCCTTCGAGGCGATTGTGGACCGGCAGGTTTGCGGTATTGGAAGAGAATAAGCTACCATGCGTGTCGCTAGTGATGAGCACCAACTTTTATCTGACGATAGGACACCGTGGACCACGTTACCCGGGCTTGCGGGCCGACTTAGACTTCGCGCCAGCCGAATAGCGTTCGACAAGGAAAGCGCGCAGCGTTTCGGCGGACGCGCGGGCGGCAAAAGGCTTGAAGCGGTCATCCTTCTTAGGATCTCCGTGATCCATGACCCCCTTCATGACTATCCATTCCGGAACGTCCAGGCTGCGGGCCGCTAAAGCAAGCGCTGCCGCCTCCATCTCGAGGCCGACAACGCTCCGAACGCCCATGTGTTTCAGATTGTCCCAAGTCACACTGTTCTTCACCACCATGTTTCCGCTCGCCATCGGGCCAACTTTGATGGCGAACGGTAGTCGGTCCGGCGGATCAATTTCGGTTGTAATCGAGCGCTCGACCTCATCCCGCCCCGCATCCAGGAGCCTAAACGACGTCCCGGCTCTTGCAATGACGCACTGAGCTACAAGAGCTTCCACGAGGGCCTTCCACTCGCCATGTGCGAAGTACCTGTCCTTCGCTGGATGTGCCTGTGGGTCATCGCCGGCATACAGGCGTGCTAAAAACCAAGACCGCACATCACGCGGCGAAGGGGTAACGAAGCTAGGTAGTGATCGGGCCTCCAGTGCCTCGGCAGCATCCTGCCAGGATTTTGAGATAGCGCGGTGGCGGTGGTCCCCGACGAAGGCCTCCGTTTCCTGTTTGCCCTCGTCATGTTGGTAAGCGAATTCGGACACAATTACGTCCCCGAGAGCTACTTCTTTCGGATTTCCCGCGCAGACGCCGCACATGACGAGACAGCCAGGTTTCAACGTGACGGCCAGCACCGCTGCCAGCTGTCCGGTTTCAATTCCCCCCATTCGCTGCGGTCTGGCCAATACCACCGTGAACAATGGCACGCCATCGCGCTGAAACACCCCACGCCTGCAGGCCTTCGCCGCCGGAAGCGCGAGGTCAACCCACTGCTGGACGCCGTCACCACCCAATGGAGCCGCGCTAAATGCTAGTTCCGCCGCTTCGAACTCCTCCTTTAGCGCCGTTATCAGCAGAACGTCAGTGGCATTGCGCAATGAATTCGGAATTGGACGGGATTTGCGTGTCAGCCTGAACGTTCCCGTGCTGCGCCGGCTGGTCCAGTAGGTACCACTGAGTTCTGGACCTTCTGCATAGTAGCGGAGGATTGCCGCCCCTTTGTATGACGCTGACGCGTCCGCAAGCGCGGCCCGGGGTTCGACTTCATACATGTAATAGAGAACGGCATCACCGACCGCACTCCAAGCCGGCTGGACAAGAATAGTATGCGAGTCCGACCGATCGGACCGCACAATCATGCTGAACTCTGATCCGTTTTGGCGGATTTCCGCATCGGCAACGAGGACGTCAACCTTGCCATCACGCGTCCAGTGGATTGCCATGTCCCACGCGCCGTTGACGTGCGGGAACGGCTTCGGCTCAGACAGTTCGTCCGAGGCATTCTGATTGCCGTCACTCATGATTCTCCCCTGATTTCTCGCCCGCGCTCGAAGACGGCAATGCCGTATGTGGAACTAACTACTCCTGAGGCGAGCACGCCGGGGAGCGCCGAGCCGAACAGCGCCGCCATATATCGTCCACCAACGCGCCGTTGTGGATCTCCCCCGATACCCAAGACGATCGGCGGTGAAAAATACTGCGAGGTGCGGAAGAGTCGAAGATCAGGCGAAAGCACGTGAAAGCCGTCATGAAACTCGCTGGTGAGGTCGGAAATTGCAATTAGAGTGTCGAGCGTATTACCCTCAAGATCTGGGGCCTCGACCGAACGCAGCGGGGTGATCGGCAGCATCGTTGGATCACAGCTGATCAACACGCCGATGCCCGAGAACGATGAACTGGCACCAGCGCGCACGGCGATCAATAGGTCATGGAGCCTTTCGCTCAAGACCGTTGCGCAGCTGTTTGCCGCATTTTCCATATCCGCATTAGCATTACAGTTGTGCATGGCACCAAAGCCTGAATCTGCGCTTGTTGAGTAGCTGACGTGGCGGCATTGCTACGCCATGAGAGAGGTATCAGCTAGATGTTCTGTCACTCCGGCTCCTCAGAGCCAATCGCATCAGCTGTCTTAGCGGCATAATCGTCTTCATCCGCCTGATCTGCCTCAATCATCGACGGCACCCAGGTACGATTAGTGGGATGATGGGTTGCGCCGACCGAGTGAAGGCAAGCGGAAACTCCACCCTTGGGGTTGCTTACGTCCCAGCCGCCTTTCGGTCAGCACAGTGATTTCGTCGAGTGTCAGCGGGCCTGTCGCTTCGCAAAGTACGCGGCGCACAGCTTCGAACAGCGTTTCACGTCGCGGGCTATGCACTTCCCGCACTGCTGGGCGCATTGCGACGGAGGAAACGTTCCGCCGCCTGATTGTTCTCTGGGCTAGCCCAAACCACGCCGTTGTCAGACGGCGCCGTCAGCAAGACGGTCGAACACGGTAGCCCAGCAGCGTCGAATTTTCGGGCGATGAAGTCGCTCTCCCCGCGGTCGTGGCTGGACATGATCAACTGGTAACCGTTGAGCTCGACCATATTGCGCATGACATCGATAAACGCAGCGGTGTGGATGATGTCATTGTGCTGCAAGGGATCGTCCAGCAAGAGCGCTCGCCACCGCGACCATGGATAGGCCGTACTGGCCGCACAGAGGATGCTGAACCCGTTGGCTGCGAGTTGTCCCTCGCTTAGTACGACTTGCGGCGGAAGGCCCTTCTGGGACTCTATGGCGTTCTCGACCCTCTCTCGGTATCGCAGGGCCATGCCGAAGCTCGTCGCGTCGACCCGAGTGTCAGCCTTGAACTGTATACTCTCGCCTGGCGTGCTCAACATCGCTTCGTTGAAGTCGTCGATGACGATATTGAGGGGATCGAGCACGCGGCTCGAGAAGTCGTCGGCTTGAGCTTGCAGTTCTTCGGAGTAGCGGTTCACGGCTGCTCGAGCGCCTTTGGTAAGCCTGACCGCAGCGCGCGCATCAGTGAGCATAGCATTGAGTTCGCCAAGGTGTTTCGGCGGATCGCCTGCGCCTTCAGATCCCCCAGCCACATGCATCGACGAAACGATCTCGTTGATCTCACGCTGCAGAAGCGTGTCTTCATTCTCTCTAGCAAGCGCCATCTGACGCTCACTAATTGACGTCAAAGTCCCGATCGTTGCGTCCATGGCCGCGAGGCCGCGCTCATATGCGGCGGGGGTCGGGGTGTCGGCAAGACCAGCCTGTGCCCAGCGCCGTTGCATTTGCCGCGCCGACTGCTCGGCGCTGGCCCTCGTTGCTTCGGCGATCGCGAGCGCGCGCGTTGCCGCATCAAAGGCGGTCTGCTCACCTTGGGTGTTCGCGATCGCGACAGTGGCTTCCTCGGAAAGCCGGCCGAGTCGTTCGCGGGCCGTTTCCAACTGCTGGCGCTGGCCGGTCAATTGGCGTCTGAGATCGACCAGCAATACATCCGACAGGTTTCGGGCCGCGATGCGCTCAGTGCACGCGACGTCTTCGGCGCGAAGTTGTGCTAGGCGTGTAGCGAGTTGGCTCTCCCGTGAGATCAGGTCTTCAAGATCGGCACCAACGGAAGACCTCTGGTCCAAGGCGGCTGCCGCGCCCGCCGCAAGCGGCTCGAGACCTGCTTCAGCAGCAATCAGCGCAGAGGCATAGTCGCGGGCGCGCTGGGCTGCCATCGCAACGATGTCGCTGTCCGGCGGGATAGCGAGAACCAGTGCGATTGCCGACTTCGCGTCGCTCGCGGCGTTGCCGGCCGCAGTGGCGGCATCTTGCATCTCAAAGGGCGCGGCAACTAGAGCGCGCAACGCGACGATGCGGGCGTTCAGCTCCGCCTCCTTTGCCCGCAGCGCTTCCAAAGCCTCGTCAGCACGAGCCAGTCGGTCATCGCTCGAGGATGCTGCAGCATCGGCAAGCGCCTTCAGCACGCCGGGGTCAAACTTAGTACGGCAGACGGGGCAGTCGGTGTCATCTTGGTGGATATGGCTGGCGAGTTTTGATAAGGCCGCGCTCATGGCTGTCGCATGGCGATCCGCCTCGGCCCTCGACTGTATCGCAATGGCAATCTGCGATCCGAGGTCGGCAAATTGCGCCTCCAGCGGCTCAAGTTCGGTGGCGGCCGTCTCAGACGCCGTCTGCGCATCGTCCAAAGCCGATGCGGCGATACCGGATTCCGCCTCGAGGCGGAGGTAATCGGGCACTGAATCGTTGAGCGTCTTGGCGGAGCCAGCGAGACTGCGCAGACGTGCCACCTCAGCAGCCGCGTCCGAATGCTGTTTTATTGCGATGTCCGCGGCCCTGAGAGTGGCTCGGTGCACGGCGATGGCATCCGTCAATGCGCCGTGTTCTGTGGATGCAGTAGCGATGAGTTCTGCCAACTGCGCACGACGCGACAGATCCGTTAAAGCCGCCTCAAATGTTGCAATGGTTTGTTCAATCGACGCGAGGGCAGCGGTCTGGGCTGAGACGACCTTTCTGGCGGCCTCTGCGAGCGGCATGGCTCGATCCAGTCGTTCTTGCGCGCCGGTCACGTCATTGCGAAGGCGGACAAGCGTGGGATGATCGGACTGTGCGTCACCGTTGGTCACGGCAAACTGTGCGGGTAGCGAGGCCATCGCCTCCAGAACAGATTTCCGATCGACCGTCGAACGCAGTGCCTCGCCGATGTGATCGGCGAGACCTGCCAAGCGGCTGCCCACCTCTTCTCCGGAAAGCACTTGGCTAGGATCGATTGCAAGCCGCTTGAGGTCCGCCTCCAGTCCATCTATCCGCTCGGCGATTTCGGCGGACGTCAGCACACCGGTGGCGCGGGCGCCTGACCGCAGGCGCTCAAGACGCCCCATCCAACCTTGCCAATCCGCGATCTGACGTTCGAGTTGCGTAATGGCGCCCTGTTCGCTTTCAATACGGCGAGTAAAAGCCGAAACGGTGGCTCTTCCGCGCAGACCGGCGCGGATGCGTTCGAGACGCTCGATGCCGCTTGGTCCTTTGAGCGCATCCCACTGCTCATGCGAATCCCGGCTCGTGAAGCGCTGCTGGGCTGCTTGGCCCAAGAAGTGGGTCAGGGCGAGGTAAGCTCCAAGATCGTCGATCGCTCGCCGGTCAGGCCGTGCCAACTGAGCGAGGATGTCGGTCATAGATGTTGCGCTCGCAGCGCCCCGCACTATGGGCTTACCATCTGAGAAGGTTAGAGAAACGTGGTGCGCTCCCGGCTCAGCGCCGCGACGTGTCAAATAGTCTTTTTCGGTGAGTTTCCTCCGGCCCTTTTGCAAGTAGGGCTCAAATCGACGGATCTTGCCGGTGAGCCCCCACTCAATCGCGTCGAAGAAACTGCTCTTTCCAAGGCCGTTCGTGCCGGTCAGCAGCACAAGGCCCGGGGCTGCGGGGATGTCCACCTCGAAATCGCCAAAGGTACGAAAATCATGGATGGTGATCCGCGAAAGGAAGATCTCTTTCATGCCTGTCCCCTCCGCTCCCAAGTCTTGACGAGCGCCGCCACGATCTCGTCAGGACTCTTCTTTTCGTCCAGCGCGATGCGCTCCCATCCGTCGGCAGTCGATCGCGGCAGACCCGGGGTTGTTGCGCCACTGCTCAGGGCATCGAGAGCAGCATCTTCGAACTCGTCTTCGTCATGAATCCAGGGGCGCGCGAGGAATGTTCGCTTCAAGAAATCCGAGAAGCTCTCGTCATCGCGTTGCGGATCCTCCGGCCTGAGCCAGGCGAGCTTCCGCGCCACGCGATCATCCCGCTCGACCATCAAAGCCAATGCGCGCCAGGCGTCCTGCCGTTCGCTCGAACGCGGCCCCAGAAGCATCAACTGAAGGTCGAGCGTCTCATTTGTGCCAAGGAAGGAGCGCGCCACGACGCATTGATTGCGATACCGTCGCAAGGTTTCGCGGACGGATTCCAAGGTTGGCACATCGGGCAATACGCCGATTATGATGTTGAACCGATCGATCCGGATCGCATGGCTTTCGGTCGGCAGGTCGGTCGGACTCAACGAAGTCGACGCCGATGAACCACCCTGGAAGGATGTGCCCGCCAACGAGGCCCGATCTTCGACTTCAAGATTGAGCGCCGCCGCGGCCTTTCGCAGTCGGCCAGCAAAATCCTGCAGTGCTGGTGATAGCGTCAATCCTTCAGTCATGCCGCCGCGCCCTTCTCGATCGCCCTGTTCAAGTCCTCAAAGTGCTTGGCTTCAACGGCCGCCAACAGTGTCCTCAGCTGTGCAATTCCAACGGCCACGGTCTCCGAGAACTCGCGGCTGATTGACAGTAGCACAGGACCCCCGCCGTCTGTCTCACTGAGCGAGGGCTGGTCCGTTTCGGTCTGCGCGAAGGCGCGCTCGGCGATCTTAGCGACCTCGACAGGGCCCTTGACGATCAGAACGACGAAGTGCGTGCGCCACATGAAGCTGGCTGCAGACACCGACATGTCGCTGCCGTTGATGAGATCTGCAGCGCACCCATGACCGGTCCACTCCGGGTCGCCCCCGCGTTGGCGGGCGAGATTACCCGGACCGTTCGCTCTGGGGACAGTCGTCTGCCAGGCCGCCGCTATAGCGACTGCCACCGCAGTGCCGCGAACGATGGCTGGCCACTTTAATGGCCCAACCAGCACCTGCGCAGCGTCGTGTTCGTTCGGATCATCGACGGCGCAGACCATGAGTCGGAAGAAACGGTTGAGCAGTTCCAGATCATCAGTGAAAGTGGCCCGCCAATCGGCCCAAGTCTGCGCCATGGCGGCACGCAGGTCGTCCGCAATCGCGAGGCCGATCAATCGGCCGGGGTCTGCACGATTGGCAAAATACGGTTGCAGATGGGCATCGAGCTTCTCAAGCAGGTATGCATCGAGCGAGCGATGAATTCGCCGGGCAAGGATTGCGGGATCCAACGCTATCGGATCCTGTGCCGCGCCTCCTGGGTTGCCGGCGATGATCGCTGGCATCTGCATGCCTTCGGCATGAAGGGAATCGATACTCAGGGCGCGAACGTATGGGCTCCAAACCGCTGGCATGGCATGGAGGCGAACGTTCCTACTATGGCATGCAACACGGAGGATTGCGTCCGTGACTGCACCGAGCGCATCCGGCGCGTCGGGTAAAATGATCTCAAATGCTTGATCATTGCGCCAGGCACTGACCAATTGCTGTGCGGAAACGGCGCCAGACCACCGAACTCGGTCGGCTTCGCGCCGAACTTGGACCGAAATGGGAAACTGGTGGGCCGCCAGGCGCTGCAGCCGCGGCGAGTGCGGGATTTCGGCTTTGCGGGCTGCATCCGAAAACAGCTTCCGGGCCGACCGAGACAGCTTTGGTACGATCGTGGCATCGCCGTGGCGATCTAGCCACTCCTCGTGAGTTGCTTCGTAGGTCGCAAGATGAGCGGCAAATGGTCCTCTGACAACTGCGCGTAGAGGTCCACGCCTGATGATCACCGCGTCTGCCGCGACGGCCTCCCCAGCGCAATCAAGCCAGAAATCGGCGTGCTCCGCGCCAGGATCTGGCGCCTCCGTTCGGGTCAGAGCCGCACATTGCAGATGTCTGAAGGAGCGTTGCACGTCAGCCACGCAGGCCCTGATGGTTGCGTAGGCTGCGAGCCGATTGAGCGCGGAGGTAGAAACCTCGAACATTTCCGGATGCCGTGTCTGTAGCGTCAACTTCACGCCTAGCCGCAGCTGCTGCGCCACGGCAGCGATCAGGCCGCTTTCTGTCATTTTGGCCAACAGCTCATTGTCATAAGCGTCGATGAAGTCAAAGCGCGCGCCGGCTGCGTCGGCCGCGCGTGCGCGTGCGTCAATCGCTGCAAGAGCATCGCCCAGCTCTGCGGCGCCAGGATGTTCCGTGATCATCCGGATCATGGCTGCATGATCGAAGTTGGCGGCGCCGGCGGCCACGAAGTCGATCAAGCCGCCATCGCCATTGCCGCTTATGAAAAACCGAGGGGCCGGCCTGCCTTCGAACTCCGCGACCGGCACCCCAGCATCTGACCAGTAGCTGGCGCTCTGGATGCCCGGGATAGTTTCTCGTGGCTATAGCCCGAAACCGACCGCCAGGAGCACCATGTTGAAGCGCTCGCGAGGCTCGGCGCCGGCAGGAGGTATTGGTGCATCCAGATTGGTGAAGACGAGCTCATAGCCATCAGCGGTAACGGCGATGGACTTTACATCGTGCCGGAGTCGTCTTGTGAGGCGTCCACCCATTCGAACGGCAATATCCTCGAAGCCAAGCAGCACATCGTCGCGAACCGCGCGGCAGGATCCAGACTCCCAGTCCAGGATTGGGAGGTCAGCGATCGGGTCGCTGGTATCAGGCGCAGGCCAGTCATAGATGTGCGGATCGAGGCGTCGTCGCCCGGTCGTCGACTGAAGCGGCATAAGCTCGGCGGCACTTTCGAACAGGACAACGCTGGATGATGATACCAATGCCGCCGCTGAGGCCGCCGCGACGCCCGCAGCTCCTCCTCCGATGACTGCAATTCTTGGGTTACTGTTTAGGTATCCCTGCTCCTTGAGTGCATGGATCAACGACAAGGCGCGGACCTGCTGCGAGTAAAAGGTTATTCGCCGGTCGAAACAGCCGATCACGAACAGGTTCGGTCTGTCGCGAACAGCTGCACCGGCGAGGATGTCTTGAGGAAGCAACGGCTCAACCAACCTGCAGCGCCATATTGGGACTCAACCACGCGCGCCTTGGTGCTACGCCCCTTCGGCGACCCTGCAATTCCAACGATCTGCCCCCCGGGCTATGCGCGCAAGCTGCGCGCTACGCAATCATTTCGCGCTGTTTGCATTGAGCTTAGCTTTGCTAACGCAAGCTAACTATAGATTTAGTAACAGTTTACAAGCGGTCATGAACAAATACGCCAAAGGCAACGCCGTATCGATGCTCGCGATGTCGTTTGGCGCAAGCGAGCCGCCCGCCCGAACTCAAATGACTGCGTTCGGGAACTAGCTCCGATTTCGGGCGCAAAGCAGTCGTGCGGTGAGGGGTGCCGTCGTCGAGCAGAGCACGTTTGGCCTTGCATGCATGTGACGGCCGGCTGCTTCTTAAAAACTCTTCAAACTGGCGATAATCAGAGATTGCCGTCGGAAGCGCGTTGTTTGCCATTTCCCGGCAGTGCGACATCGGCTGCGATTGAACTAAGACCATTCCATAATGCATCTGACACGTCTTGAGCCTTATAAACGGGTCTGCGACAGGCCGCTCAGTAAGGTCGCCCCGGAGCTGGGAATTTCTGGCACGGCACTAGCCGCTACAATCGAGATACGCTTCCAGTCCGAATACCTCCTGGCCCAAGCAGTTCGCAAGTCTCGCTGCCTGATCAGCACTCCGCCAATCCGCGTGCAGGCGTTGCAACAGATTCTTCAAAGAAATTCATTGGCTCTTAGCACCCCCGAACCGCTGGGAATGGTAAGCAAACATAAATTTGTTGGAACTGTAGCATCTGGTGAGAACGCCAAATGACAAAGTCAGCAGGAGTGCTCAGTCTTTCAATGTGGCTTGATACTGACCAATGATGACACTGGTCGGTCGCCTACGGACGGCAGCGCACCTTGATTGCCTTCGAATCCTGGGCCTTTGCGCGCGTGCGGACACGCAAGCCGGCGGCTATCTGGTCACCGTGCGGTGAAGGGCAGATCACAATGGGCACGAACAATCTGCCGCTGCGCACGGGTCGGGCGCGACCGAGCCTCCGTGCGGTTGCTGCCGATCACCAAGACGGTGCCGGCCTAAATCCTGCGATATGCCTTCGACGTCGGCATCAGCACCTTCGGCGAGAACAAGATCCAGGAGGCAATGTCAAAATGCGAGGCGCTTCACGATCTCGCCATCGACTGGAGCATCGTCGGACATCTGCAGACCAACAAAGCCAAATATCTGCCCCGCTTCGCGCGTGAGTTTCATGCGCTCGACAGCCTACAGCTCGCCGACCTTCTGAACACGGCTGGAGCGCGAAGATCGCTTCCTCGACGTCTATGTGCAGGTCAACACGTCTGGCGAGCACAGCAAGTTCGGCCTCCATCCGAACGCACTGCTGCCCTTCGTGAAGTCTCGCGATCAGCTTCCCCGTCTCCGTCCATGCGGGTTGATGACACTTGCGCTGTTTTCCTCCGACATGGCCAAGGTGCGGCCTTGCTTCATTCTGTTGCGCCGGCTGCGGGACAAAGCCGTGAAGCATAACGCCGCGCTGACCGGGCTATCCATGGGCATGACCGGAGACTTCGAGGAAGGCGCCACTGTCGTGCGCGTTGGTCAGGCCATCTTCGGCAAGCGGCCGACGCCTGACGGCCACTACTGGCCGGGTGTCGCCCCCACTGATCGAGGAATTGAACCATGATTTTTCGCAAACGGCCTGTCTGCTCTTTCGATTACCCCAGCCGATCGTTCCGGCCGTCGAGATTTACGCGTCAGGGAAACGGGTCAGGCGGCTGATCGCGGCTGAGGTCGCTTCCCGCGGTCTGCCAGCCCACGCAATCGTGCGACGCAGGCGACTTTCTGAGCGTCCCGCGCAAGCTTATAGTCACTTGGGCGGATTTCGACATGGCCGCCGCGCACCTATGGTACGACCTGCATTGAGGATCAGGGCAAGCTGGTCTCGAATTCCATCGGGGCACAGCACGCCGCCGATGTCCAGGGCGTGTTCGCCGTCCGCTCTATCACCGTGATGGATGTCGCCGCACTCTGCTGGAACGATTCTGGTTTCCGCTCTGGAGCTGGCGAACGCCATGGCCGTCCTAGGTGAGCAAGTCCCTCGGATATTTCAGGTGAACCTGGCCCAGCTTAGCGCGTGATCCAAGACCCAATGGATGGCCTGGTCCTCCATCCCGTCCTCGAACACGGCGAGGCAGTATGAGATGAGCAACGTCGGCCCGATCATCGGGACCGTCACGCGCCGCACTTCGCCGAGACGATCAGTTCATTCGGCAAGCCGAGAATCCGAGCGATGAGCCTGGAGTCCGGGACTACATGAATCCACCCGACGTGGAGCCATGCAAAGGGTTAACCGTGAGCGAAGAGGACAGGTCCAAACAGCCCAAGAGGCAGAAGGCCTTCGAGACGCAGTCGCGAAGTCGGTGTGCTCGTGAGCAAGACCTAGGCTTGCCGACCATCGCAAAGCTCGCCGGTTGGTCAAAAGGAGACGATGTGGTCGTAGTTGAGAGCTATACTCAGATTGGAGCAGATGCGCGATCATTGGCCCGAAGGAGCCCTTCGGTATGCAAATGGTCAAACGGCAGAAGCAAACTCAACGCGAAAGCTGCCAGGGCATAGAGGCCGCGCCAGCGGATCGCCCCCTTCCGTTTCTACCGCACATTGAGGCGCGACAGGTCGTGCGAACTGTTCGCCGATCGCAATTGCGAGAAATCGTCCCGCTATCGGACACGACCATTTTTGAAATGGAACAGCGAGGCGAGTTCCCCCGACGGTTCAATCTGACCCCCCGCTGCGTCGTTTGGGACCTAGGAGAAGTCGAAGCCTGGATTCAGGAACGGCGGAACGCGTCCTTTGCTGGTTCGATCGAACTGGCCCCGGCACCAGACGTGCGGTCGCGGAAAACGAGGCCGGTCAAATCGGATCGAGGATGACGGCTGCCCCGGAAATCGGCTGCAGTGTGGGTGCGTGTTTATTGCCAGCTGCCCACGCTTCAATCATGTCGGCCCATTCCTGCAGCATGTGGCGCCGCTGCGGTTCGTATTCAGCCTTGTTATAAACGCCGCGGGAGGAGCGACTGTCTTCGTGTGCAAGGCATTTTTCGATCCAGTCGCGATTGAATCCGATCTCGTTTAGGAGCGTGGAGCCGGTCCGCCGTAGATCGTGCACCGTAAACGGAGCAAGCGGCAGATTTTGTTGTTTTGCGCGGTCCACAATCGCCATCGTAATCCGATTGAAGGTCGCGCGCGACATGGGTTCGTCGGCGTCATATCGAGATGGAAGCACGTATCGAGAGTTCGCAGCGCAAGTCTTGAGCGCAATCATGATGTCGAGGGACTGGCGGGACAGGTAGACGTTATGTGGCTTCTTCCGCTTCATTCGCCCTTTGGGAATGCTCCATACCGCGTTCTCGAAGTCGACCTCATCCCACGTCGCGTCCAGAAGCTCACTCTTCCGAACCATCGTGAGCAGGATCAGCTTTAGGCCCAGCCGAATAGTCGGCAAAGTCGGCACATTCTCCAACTCTTTCAGCATGATTCGAATTTCTACGGGTGACAACCCCCGGTCTTTCGCTTCGAAGGTGGCTATCGAAGATGGCCCAACCTCGTCTGCCGGATTGGCGATCTTCTCGCCGTGCAGAATGGCATAGCCATAGACCTGCTTAACAATATCCCGGACATGAATGGCGGTTGCTGGTGCGCCACGGTCCCGCACCTTTGCGCACAGCGCCCGCAAATCGTCCGATGTTATTTCTGTGAGGAGCCTTTTGTCCCAAATCGGCAAGATGTCTCGATCGAAGACGGCTTTGCGCATGGAGCGCGTGCTGTCCGCCATCTTCGCCTCTTTAAACCATCTTCTGCCGGCATCGCCGAACGTGCCCGTCTCAGACAGGCGCCTCTTGTCACGCTGCTTTTCCTGGGCTGGCGATTTTCCGGCTGCCACCATTTTTCGTGCGGCAAGACAGCGGTCACGCGCCTCTGCTAGCGAGATGCCTCCCTCACCATAGCGGCCAAGCGTCACTGTCTCTCGCCGACCATTCACTCGGTAGTCGTATCGGAACGATATCTGCCCTGTGGGAGCCACGGTCGCGTACATACCGTCACGATCAGTGACTTTGTATATTTTCTCTTTTGATTTCAGCTTCTTAAGTGCGATGTCTGTGAGCATAGGAGGAGACGGACGGGCGCATCTAGGATTGTGACATGCCTAATTTTACCGTCATTCGTTTTACCGTCAAGGCTCTGGGAGAGCCCACTGAACTAAATGCCTTACCCCGAAATATGCCAACATGCTTGAGTCCGGCGCACTGACGGCATCAGTCTGCAGCGAAGATGACGCGAAAAGGAATGCCGTCAGGTATACCGTCAAATGATTCCGCTTAGGGGCGATAGTCAGCGATAGACGTAGCGAGAAAAGCAGATAAGATTCAGACGTTTAATGAAGTTTGTTCGATAGTCGCCGAATGCTGGCGAACGACCGACCTTTATTCCCACTCTATGGTGCCCGGCGGCTTGCTCGTCACGTCATAGACAACGCGGTTGATGCCGCGCACCTCGTTGATGATGCGGGTGGCGGCGGCGCCCAGGAACGCCATGTCGTAGTGGTAGAAATCCGCGGTCATGCCGTCGACCGAGGTGACGGCGCGCAGCGCGCAGACGAATTCATAAGTGCGGCCATCACCCATCACGCCGACGGTCTGCACCGGCAGCAGCACGGCAAACGCCTGCCAGATGGCGTCGTAGAGGCCCGCCTTGCGGATCTCGTCGAGATAGATGGCGTCGGCCTCGCGCAGGATCTCCAGCTTCTCGCGAGAAATGCCGCCCGGGCAGCGGATTGCAAGACCAGGGCCGGGAAATGGGTGCCGGCCGATGAAGCTGTCGGGCAGGCCGAGTTCCTTGCCGAGCGCCCTCACCTCGTCCTTGAACAGTTCGCGCAGCGGCTCGACCAGTTGCATGTTCATGCGCTCGGGCAGGCCGCCGACATTGTGGTGCGACTTGATCGTCACCGACGGGCCGCCGGTGAAAGAGACGCTTTCGATGACGTCGGGATAGAGCGTGCCTTGCGCCAAGAAATCGGCGCCGCCGAGCTTCTCGGCCTCTTCCTCGAACACCTCGATGAACAGCCGCCCGATGGTCTTGCGCTTCTTTTCCGGGTCCGACTCGCCCTCGAGCGCGCCGATAAAACGGTCCGAAGCGTCGACCAGGATGAGCGGCAAATTATAGTGCTGGCGAAACATCTCGACCACGCCTGCCGCCTCGTCCTTGCGCATCAGCCCGTGGTCGACAAGGATGCAGGTGAGCTGGTCGCCGACTGCCTCGTGGATCAGGAGTGCAGCGACCGAGGAATCGACGCCGCCCGAAAGCGCGCAGATGACCTTGCCCTTGCCGACCTGCTTGCGGATTGTCTCGACCGCATGCTCGCGATAGGCGCGCATCGTCCAGTCGCCTTCGATGCCGGCGATGTTGTGGACGAAATTCCTGAGCAGCCGGGCGCCGTCCGGGGTGTGCACCACTTCGGGGTGGAACATGATGCCGTACATCTTGCGCTCGATATTGCCGAAGATAGCGAAGGGCGAGCCTTCCGATTTTCCGAACACCTCGAAGCCTTCCGGCAAGGAGATGACACGATCGCCGTGGCTCATCCACACTTGGTGCCGCTGGCCGGGCGCCCACAGGCCCCCGAACAGCGGACTGTCCTTCTGGATCTCGACGAAGGCACGGCCGAATTCGCGATGGTCGGAGCTTTCGGCGACGCCGCCCATCTGCACGCACATGGCCATCTGGCCATAGCAGATGCCGAGCACCGGCACACCGGCATCGAAGACGATCTGCGGCGCGCGCGGGCTGCCGATGTCGCTGGTCGAGGCCGGGCCTCCGGACAGGAT
Organism: Mesorhizobium sp. WSM4823; assembly: GCF_055811195.1. Taxonomy (NCBI): domain Bacteria; kingdom Pseudomonadati; phylum Pseudomonadota; class Alphaproteobacteria; order Hyphomicrobiales; family Phyllobacteriaceae; genus Mesorhizobium; species Mesorhizobium sp. WSM4823. The sequence continues at coordinate 1,010,003 of NZ_JBVVQL010000001.1, read as the reverse complement.
CACCGCCTTCGGCTTGATGCGCTTGAACGCCGCTTCGGCCGACTGGAACGGCACGATCTCGGAAAACACGCCGGCCTCGCGGACGCGCCTGGCGATGAGCTGTGTGAACTGGCTGCCGAAATCGACAATCAGGACGGTGTCGGGGTGATTGGCTATCTTCATGGCGAGCGTTTAGAGAAAGAAACGAGTCGGCGCAATGGGTTGCGAGGCGTCTCTCTCAATCTGATTCCGCGTCTTCATGTGGTGGTCCAAACTGCAGCGCGCCGGACCCGATCGCCTGTTCAAGCCGCATGACCGCATCCGCCAGCTTCTCGTCGATGACATGGAGATACTCCTTCCAGTCGCCGACATGCCTGAGATCGGCGGCCCCGTCGGAAATGCCGCGCAGGCCGACGAGAGGCACCCTGAACAGTTGGCAGGCACGCAGGCAGGCGAAGGTCTCCATGTCGACCATGTCCTCAGCAATCGCATCGTAGGCGCTGCCGGAAATGATCGCCGCACCGGTCGACAGGGTCGCCTCTCTTATGCCGGGAATCCTGAACGGCAGCGGCACGATCACCGGCAGGTCGAGAAACGGCGTCGCGCCCTTTTCGAACCCCAATGGCGAGGCGTCGATGTCGCGGTAGGCGACCGAAACGGCCTGGTAGATTTCCGTCTGTTCCAGTGTCCGGCTGCCCGCCGAACCGAGCGACACGACGAGGTCCGGCAGCGCCTTTTCAGACTTCAACCATGACAGTTCGGCACCCAGCCTGACGCCCGCCTCGACCGGCCCCACGCCTGTCATGACAGGCGTGAAAAGCCGCTGCAGATGCGGACCGTATTCGGCCTGCGCCGCCATCACGAAGAGGACGTCCCTACCCGCAATTCTGACCGCCTTGGGCATCGGATCAACCTTCAATGCCATCGCGACCGACCACCGTCATCATCGTTCCGGTCATGGTGGCGATCAGCTTGGCCTCGCCGTCGACGGCGAAGGCATAGGCCTGGCCGTCGGCGACGATGATGGTGCGGCCGGGTTTCGTCACCGAGCCGCGGAACAGGAAACGCTCGCCCCGGCCCGGCGCCAGCAGATTGACCTTGAACTCGATGGTCAGCACGCCGGAATTCTCCGGCATCAGCGAGAAAGCCGCGTAGCCGCAGGCCGAGTCCAGCGCCGTCGAAATGACGCCGGCATGGAGAAAGCCGTGCTGCTGGGTCAGCGCCGCCGAATAGGGCATTTCGATCTCGATGATGCCGGGCGTCACCAACGTCAGCTCGGCGCCTATGGTCGTCATGGCGTTCTGGCGCGCGAAGGATGTCCTGACGCGATCCTCATAATCGGAGGCGGGTACGATCTTTGCGGCCATGGCTTTTCACGCTCCTGTCAGAAAAGCTTATTGCAGAGGCATAAGCGGCAGGCAATCGCTATTGCTGCACTGCAGCAATCAGGCTCGCTGGCCAAGTTCAGCCGCCCTTACGCAGCGCGCAGACATAAAACCCATCGGTACCGCTCAGCGCCGGCGACAGCGAAATGCCGCCTGCAGCGCCGATACGCGCGGTCGCCTCGTGGCCCGGAAAGCGGCTGTCCCAGAGCTGACGATGGTCGACCGGGACAAAGCCGCTGTTCCGATCCCGAAAGGCCGCGACCTGCTCGCCATTCTCCTCGTCGAACACCGAGCAGGTGATGTAGACCAGCAGCCCACCCGGTTTGACGAAGGCTTTGGCTGCGTCGAGGATGGCCGATTGCTCGCCCTTGCGTGCATCCAGCTGCTTCTGCGTCAGCCGCCATTTGGCATCGGGCCGGCGCCGCCAGGTACCGCTGCCGGTGCACGGCGCATCAACCAGCACGATATCCATGTGGCCCGAAAGGGCGCTGAGCTCCGCCGGCTTGGTGACGATTTGCACATTGCGGTTTTCCGAGCGGCGGATGCGGTCGAAGATCGGCGCCAGCCGCGCCTTTTCGGCGTCATGCGCAAACACCTGGCCGCGATTGTCCATCGCCGCCGACAATGCCAGGGTCTTGCCGCCGGCGCCGGCGCAAAAATCGAGAACCTGCATCCCGGCCTCGGCGCCAGCCAGCGTGGCGGCGATCTGCGAACCTTCATCCTGAACTTCGAACCAGCCTTTCTGGAAGGCCGGCTCCGCCTGCACGTTCGGGTGCCTACCGTCACCTGCGATCGGCGGGATGCGGATGCCGTGCGGCGCGATCCGTGCAGCCTTGGCGCCGGTCTCGGCCAGCTCGGCGAGCACTTTGCTGCGATCGGCCTGCAGCGTGTTGACCCTGATATCCAGAGGCGGGCGGGTCGCCAGCGCGGCACCCTCTTCAACCCAGGCGGCGCCGAAGGCCTGCTCGAAGAGCGGTTCGCACCAATCGGGAATGTCGGCGCGCACCACCGGCGGCGCATCGTCCAGCTGGCGGGCGGCGATCGCCTTCAATTCGTCGGCGTTGAGCAGCGGCGGCGCGAATTTGTCGCCATCGAGCGCCTCGTTCAGCGACTGCGCGGTCTGGTTCCATTCAAGCAGCAGCGCGCCGAAGCCGATGGCGCGTGGCGTGTCCTCGTCCAAAAGCCAGCCGGCGGAGCGCTTCCGGCGCAGCGCGTCATAGACGATGTTGCCGATCGCCGCGCGATCGCCGCCGCCGGCGAAGCGGTGCGACAGGCCCCAGTCCTTCAGCGCATCGGCGACCGGCCGGTGACGCCGGCCGATATCATCCAGCACTTCGATGGCCGCCGCCAGCCGTCCGCCCAGTCGCATCTTGTCATTCCGTTATTCAGCAAATTACTTCCGCCCTGCTCTAAAGCGCTGGACTGGCGCACACAAGCCGGGAGAGCCTCGGACGCCAGATCGAGCGCAGATATGTTAGCACCCACAGATCTAGCGCATGACCCCGAAAATCGGATCCGATTTTCGGTAAGGATCATGCGCAAAATCAAAGTGCTACAGCGTCCTGTGCGCGTCCCAATGGACGCGCGGCGCTGTAGTCGGGCGTAATGCTTGTGCTTCCAAAGTTTTGAAGTTGCGATACTCTTTCGCTGCGTGATTCGCCAAGAACTGCAAGCGGATCGGCGGGAAATTACGAGGAGAGGGCAATGAAGACTTATCTGGCTGAAGTTCTAGGGACATTTCTACTGGTGTTCATCGGCACGGCTTCGGTGGTGACGGGCGGCTTCGGCGGCGCGCTGCCGCTCGGCCAGGAAGGCATCGGTCTTGCATTCGGCATCGGCCTGATTGCGGCGGCCTATGCGATCGGCCCGATCTCGGGCGCGCATCTCAACCCGGCGGTGACACTCGGCGTGTTCCTTGCCGGCCGGATGCAGGCCAAGGACGTCATTCCGTATTGGATCGCGCAGATCATCGGCGCCATCATTGCGTCGCTGGCGCTGTGGATCATCGTCTCCGGACAGGTCGGCGGACACACCGGTGGTTTCGGCGCCAATGGCTGGGATGCGACGAAATGGGGCGTCAGCTCGGCGTTCCTGTGGGAGCTGATCGGAACCTTCACCTTCGTCACGGTGATCCTCGGCGTCACCAGCGGCAGCCACACGACAGCCTTTGCCGGCCTCGTCATCGGCCTGACACTGGCGGGACTGCACTTCGCCATCATCCCGGTGACCGGCACGTCGCTCAACCCGGCCCGCTCGATCGGCCCGGCGCTGTTTTCGGGAAGTGCTGCGATCGGCCAGCTCTGGCTGTTCATCGTCGCACCGCTGATCGGCGGCGCCATCGCCGGCGTGGTCGCCAAGGCCCGGATCTTCGAGAAGGACTGATTTTCGAAGCCTGAATATAAGGAAAAAGCGCGGGCCACGGCCCGCGCTTTTTTTGTTGCGTCCAGAAATCCTTGTGCCTGGATCAGGCAGCGAGGTCGAAGCGGTCGAGGTTCATCACCTTAGTCCAGGCCGCAACGAAATCCCTAGCGAACTTCTGCCCGGCGTCCGCCGACCCGTAGACTTCGGCCAGCGCGCGCAGTTGGGCGTGCGAACCGAAGATCAGGTCGGCGCGGGTGCCGGTCCACTTGACCGCCTTGATCTTGCGGTCGCGTGCTTCGTAGACCTCATCGGAGCCGGCGACCGGATCCCAGACCGTGTTCATGCTGAGCAGGTTGACGAAGAAATCGTTGGTCAACGTGCCCGGCCTGTCGGTGAACACCCCGTGCTTCGACTTGCCGGTGTTGGCGCCGAGTACCCGCAACCCGCCGACGAGCACCGTCATCTCCGGCGCCGTCAATGTCAGCAGCTGCGCCCGATCGACCAGCATCGCTTCGACCGACATCGGCGGCTTGCCCCTGACGTAATTGCGGAAGCCATCGACTTTTGGCTCGATCGCGGCAAAGGACTGGACGTCCGTCTGCTCTTGCGAGGCGTCCATGCGGCCTGGCGTGAAAGGCACCTCCACGTCATGGCCGGCGTCCTTGGCTGCCTTCTCAACCGCGGCGACGCCGCCGAGAACGATCAGGTCGGCAAGCGAGACCTTCTTGTCGCCTGTCTGCCCCGCGTTGAACTCGCTCTGGATGCCTTCGAGCTGCGCAAGCACCTTCGATAGTTCGGTCGGCTGATTGACGTCCCAGTCCTTCTGCGGCGCCAGGCGGATGCGTGCGCCATTGGCGCCGCCGCGCTTGTCAGAGCCGCGGAACGTCGAAGCCGAGGCCCAGGCGGTCGAGACCAGTTCGGAAACGGACAGGCCAGAGGTCAGTATCTTCGCCTTCAGCGAGGCGATGTCCTGCTTGCTGATCAGTTCGTGATCGACGGCCGGGATAGGGTCCTGCCAGATCAGCTCTTCCTTCGGCACGAGCGGGCCGAGATAGCGGACAACCGGACCCATGTCGCGATGGGTCAGCTTGAACCAGGCGCGCGCGAAGGCATCGGCGAAGTGATCCGGATTCTCATGGAAACGTCGCGAGATCTTCTCATAGGCCGGGTCGACCCGTAGCGCGAGGTCGGTGGTCAGCATCGCCGGCGCGCGGCGCTTCGACGGATCGTGCGCGTCCGGCACCGAGCCTGCACCGGCGCCGCCCTTCGGCGTCCACTGATGGGCGCCGGCCGGGCTTTTGGTCAGTTCCCATTCGTAGTTGAACAGATTATCGAAGAAGTTGTTGCTCCATTTGGTCGGCGTCGTGGTCCAGGTCACTTCGAGGCCCGAGGTGATGGCGTCGCCGGCAATGCCGGTGGCGTGCTTGCTCGACCAGCCGAGGCCCTGCGCCTCGATGCCGGCGCCTTCCGGCTCCGCGCCCACCAGCGATGCATCACCGGCGCCGTGGGTTTTGCCGAAGGTGTGACCGCCGGCGAGCAGCGCGACGGTTTCCTCGTCGTTCATGGCCATGCGGGCGAAGGTTTCACGGATGTCGCGTGCCGAGGCCAACGGATCGGGCGTGCCATTCGGCCCTTCCGGGTTGACGTAGATCAGCCCCATCTGCACGGCGCCGAGATGGCCTCGAAGTTCGCGATCACCGGAATAGCGCTCGTCGCCGAGCCACTTGGTTTCCGACCCCCAGTCCACGTCCTGCTCGGGCTCCCAGACATCGGCGCGCCCGCCGGCGAAGCCGAACGTCTTGAAGCCCATCGATTCCAGGGCGACGTTGCCGGTGAGGATCAACAGATCGGCCCAGGAGATCTTCCTGCCGTATTTCTGCTTGATCGGCCACAGCAGCCGGCGTGCCTTGTCGAGATTGGCGTTGTCCGGCCAGCTGTTGAGCGGCGCGAAACGCTGCTGGCCGGCGCCGGCGCCGCCACGGCCATCGCCGATGCGATAGGTGCCGGCGCTGTGCCAGGCCATGCGGATGAAGAGCGGGCCGTAATGGCCGAAATCGGCCGGCCACCAATCCTGCGAATCGGTCATCACCTGGTGCAGGTCCTTGATCACCGCATCGAGATCGAGGCTCTTGAATTCCTCCGCGTAGTCGAAGTTCTCGCCCATCGGATCCGAGAGGCTCGACTGCTGATGGAGAACGGCAAGGTCAAGCTGGTTTGGCCACCAGTCACGGTTGGTCCTGCCGGCCGATCCATGCGCGACCGGGCATTTTCCCACGCTATTGTCATCGGTCTTTGCGTCCATCGTTCTCTCCGATTTGTTTGATTTTTTCGGGATTTGTTGCCGGACGGGCCTTGAGCCACGCCATTCTGGAATGGTTCCAGACTAGGCCGCATTGCCGATAAAAACAAATTGCCTTTCCTGTTTGTTGCGATAGGTTTTCCTTATGATAGGTCTCACCGTCCGGCAGATGCAGTATTTCGAGGCGCTGGCACAGACGCTGCATTTCGGCCGCGCCGCGAAGCTCGCTGGCGTCAGCCAGCCGGCGCTGTCCTCGCAGATCGCGGAGATGGAGCTGCGCCTGAATTGTCGGCTGTTCGAGCGTGGCGGCAAATCGGTTCGAATGACCGACGAGGCGCAGGTCATGCTGCCGCGCATCGAGCGTATTCTTGCCGACATTCGCGAGATCGAGACGACGGCCCGGCGCGGGCGCCCCGCCATGGAAGGACGCTTCCGGCTCGGCATCATCCCGACGGTGGCGCCCTATCTCCTGCCGCATGTGCTGCCGGAGCTGAGACGTCATTTCCCGGCCTTGCAGCTCGAATTGCGCGAAGCGGTGACGGCGTCGCTGATCGAAGACACCGGCCTGGGGAAGCTCGACGCCTTCATCGCGGCCCTTCCCCTCGATCAGCCGGGCCTGATCACCGAGGCGCTTTTCTCCGACCGGTTCTTCCTTGCCGTGCCGGCGGGCGATCCCGCCTTCGCCTCGCCGCCGGTTCCACCCGAAAGCCCGGCGCTGGAAAGGCTGATGCTGTTGGAGGAAGGCCATTGCCTGCGCGAACAGGCGCTTGCCGTCTGCGGCAGCGTGCGCCCGGTGGCAATGGCGAGCTACGGCGCGACCAGCCTGACGACGCTGCTGCAGATGGTGGCGCACGGGCTCGGCGTCACGCTCATTCCGGAAATGGCGACAGGGCCGGCCAGCGCCATGCGCGATTTGAAGATCGTGCCCTTCCAGGAGCCGATGCCGCAGCGCACGATCTGTCTCGCCTGGCGGCGCAACAAGGTTCGGCACGATGAATGTGTGGAACTGGCCAAGATTATTCGCGGGCTGGATGCGGCGGTGCTGGCGGCCTGAGGCGAGGTGTACTGCATCATTGGCATCGGGCGTGCGCTTCGCAGGAGTGTGCGAAGGTCGCTTTGATCGCGCTACGAGCCTGCTCTGAGCCAGCTGACCGTGGAAATCGAAGGCACGGGCGGACGGCCGCACTGGTAGCGAACTGACACGCTCTGGCAGCAATTGGTCGCGATGGACCGTCAGCCGCGCCGCGCCGCCTCGATCGCGGCGACGTCGATTTTCTCCATGGTCATCAATGGCATCAAACGCTTCGTCACCGCCAGCCGCCAGCGCTCAGTGGTGCTATCCGGGCGTGTTCGCCTTGACGACCTTTTGGCATTCCGGCGTCAGTTCGCTCATGTGATCGGCCAGGCATTTGATGATGCGGCCACCGCCCTGCTCCACGCCGCTGCAGAATTTCTTGTAGTCCGCCTCGCAGGCCTCGCGCTCGGACGCAGTCTGCGCCAGCGCTGCTGTCGCCGCCATCTGGGTTGCCAGGAAAAGCACGCTTAACGCAATCCGCATGACAAACTCCCCTCAAACATGTAAATTAGCTCACTTTCATATAATGCGATATACACCGGGAAGTATCCAGAGGGGGAAAATGCTTTTCGTATCAGGTAGAATCGCGCCGGCGGCAGGCCTGGTCGCCGTCACAATACTGTTGTCCGCATGCAACGAACAAAACGCTTACGTGGCGCCACCTCCGCCCAAGGTCGACGTGGCACTTCCATTGAAGCAGAGCGTGACCCCCTATCTCGAGGCCACTGGCAGCGCCGCGGCGGTAAACACGACACCTCTGGTTGCGCGCGTCTCGGGCTTCATCCAGGAAATCGACTACAAGGATGGCGACGAGGTCAAGGCCGGCGCCCGGCTGTTCCTGATCGAGCCCGATTCCTACCAGCTGGCGCTCGAGCAAGCCGAGGCCGGGCAGGGTTCATCTGATGCCGCCGCCAAACAGTCCGGTGCTGACCTAAAGCGGCAGCAGGAGCTATTGTCCCAGAAAATCATCTCGCAATCGACCGCCGACCAGGCCGCCGCGGCAGCAGACGTCGACATCGCCAAGCAGAAGCAGAGCGCGGTCGACGTCAAACAGGCTCAACTCAATCTGAGCTACACCGAGGTCAAGGCGCCGTTCGCGGGCACCGTCACCTCCCGGGAGGTTTCGATGGGGCAGCTGGTCGGCGCCGGCGGCGCCACCACGCTGGCGACCATCGTTCAGCTCGCTCCCATCTACGTCAATTTCAATATCTCGGAGCAGGATGTGCTGCGCATTCGCGCCGCCATGGCCAAGCGTGGAATGACCGCGCAGGACCTCAAAAAAATACCGATCGAGGTCGGCCTGCAAAGCGAGACGGGTTATCCCCATGCAGGAATGCTGGACTATGCCGCGCCAGAAGTTACGGCCGCCACCGGCACGCTGGCGGTCCGCGCCGTGCTGCCCAATGAAGACCGGGCGCTGCTGCCGGGCTATTTCGTGCGCGTGCGCGTGCCGCTGGGCGAAGAGCCGGACATGCTGCTCATTCCCGACCGGGCGATCGGCAGCGACCAGAAGGGGCGCTACGTGCTGGTCGCCGGAAAGGATGATGTCGTCGAGCAGCGGCCGGTTGAGATCGGTCAACTGGTCGGAGCGTTGCGTGTCATCACCAAAGGTGTCGCGCCGGGTGACCGTGTCCTTGTCTCCGGCCTGTTGACGGCCGTGCCTGGCCAGAAGATCGAACCGCAGGAGAAGAAACTGGAAGCGGCCGCCACGGACGGCGCGGCAAGATGATCTCCAAATTCTTCATCGAGCGGCCGGTCCTGGCCAACGCCATCGCCATCCTCATGGTCCTCATCGGCATCATCTCGCTCTTTGCCCTGCCGGTGGCGCAGTATCCCGATGTGGTGCCACCCACCGTTTCGGTAACGACGCGCTATCCGGGCGCCAGCGCCCGCGCGGTGATCGACACGGTGGCGCTGCCGATCGAGCAGCAAGTCAACGGTGTCGAGGGCATGATCTACATGCAGTCCTATGCTGCATCGGATGGCACCTACAATCTCACCGTCACCTTCGCGATCGGCACCGATCTCGACCAGGCGCAGGTGCTTGTGCAGAACCGTGTGTCCTCCGCGCTCGCAGGGCTGCCGCAAGCGGTGCAGGTGCAGGGCGTCACCGTTCAGAAGAAGTCGACCTCGATCCTCGAAATCGTCACGCTGACCTCGCCTGACAGCCAATATGACAGCCTTTATCTCGCAAATTACGCGACCATCCAGCTGAAGGATGAACTCTCCCGGATACCGGGGGTCGGCAATGTCAATGTGTTCGGCGCCGGCCAGTATTCCATGCGCGTCTGGCTCGATCCCGAGAAGATGCAGGCGCGCGGCCTTACCACGCAGGACGTCGTCCAGGCGCTGGGGCAGCAGAGCGAGCAGGTCACCGCGGGCCAGATGGGCGCGCCGCCGGCGCCGGACGGCCAGTCCTTCCAGTACACGGTCGAAGTGTCCAGCCGCCTTGACGACCCCGACCAGTTCGGGGCCGTGATCGTCAAGACCGGCGCCAATGGCGACATGACGCGCGTGCGCGACGTCGGCCGGGTCGAGCTCGGCGCCCAGACCTATGGGCAGTTCTTCAATCTCGACGGCCAGCCGGCGGCGGGCATGGCCGTTTTCCTGTCGCCGGGCGCGAACGCGCTCGATGTGGCCGGCAAGGTCGAGGCCAGGATGAAGGAACTGTCGGGCGAATTTCCGCAAGGCCTGGCGTACTCGATCCCCTTCAACACCACGATCTTCGTCAGCCAGGCGATCCACGAAGTCTACAAGACGCTGATCGAAGCCGCCGTCCTGGTGCTCATCGTCATCCTGCTTTTCCTGCAGGACTGGCGGGCGATGCTGGTGCCGGCGACGACAGTTCCGGTGACCATCATCGGCGCGTTCGCGGCGATGGCCGCGCTCGGCTTCTCGGTCAATCTGTCGACCCTGTTCGCCATCGTGCTTGCCATCGGCATCGTTGTCGACGACGCCATCGTCGTGGTCGAGGGAGCCGCTCACAATATGGAGCGCGGCATGTCGGGCCACGACGCGGCGATTGCCGCCATGAACGCTCTGTTCGGGCCGATCATCGGCATCACGCTGGTGCTGATGGCGGTGTTCCTGCCGGCTGCGTTCCTGCCCGGCCTCACGGGGCAAATGTATGCGCAATTCGCACTGGTGATTGCGGCAACCGCCATAATCAGCGCCATCAACGCGGCAACGCTCAAGCCGACACAGTGTGCGACCTGGCTAAGGCGGCCGGTGCCGCCGGACCAGCGCAATTTCTTCTTTCGCGGCTTCAACGCGGTCTACCAGCGTATGGAGAACCGCTATGCCGGCTTGATCGGCTCAATGGTGCGTCACAGCACGGTGATGGGCATCATTGCGCTGCTGATCATCGGGGCGGCGGGCTATGGCATATCGCGCGTGGCCACCGGCTTCATTCCGATCGAGGACCAGGGCTACATGCTCGCTGCGGTTCAGCTGCCCGACGGCGCCGCACTTGGCCGTACGCAGGAGACGCTGCAACAGGTTTCAAAGATCGCCAAGGCCACCCCAGGCGTCGATCAGGTCGTGACCATCGCCGGCATCTCTGCGCTCGACAACAACTCGACACTGGCGAATGCCGGCGTCGCCTACATCATCCTCAAGGACTGGGGCCTGCGCGGCAAGGGCGAGGATCTTGCCTCGCTCTACGCCACGCTCAACAAAAATATGTCCGACATGGCTGACGGAACTGTGCTGGTGCTGCCGCCACCGCCGATCCAGGGCATCGGCAACGCCGCCGGCTTCACCATGCAGGTCGAGCTCCGTGACGGCAGCTTCGACCTTGCCAAGCTGCAGGGCGCGGTCGCGGCGGTGACCAGGGCTGCTCAGACGCAGTCGGGCATCCAGCGCGTATCGGCGCCGTTCCGGGCCAACGTCCCGCAATACACGGTCGAGATCGACCGCGAGAAGGTGCAAACCCTGGGGCTGACCACGGACCAGGTCTTCCAGACGCTCGCCGGCTATCTAGGCTCGACTTATGTCAGTCAGTTCAACAAGTTCGGGCGGGTGTTCCAGATCTATGTGCAGGGCGATGCGCAATTCCGCCTGACGCCCGAGAATATCGCCCGCCTGAGCGTGCGCAACCAGAATGGCGACATGATTCCGCTCGGCACGTTACTGACGATCACGCCGAGCGTCGGCCCCTCGCTGATCAGCCTCTACAACCTCTATCCCTCGGCATCGATCATCGGCGTGCAGGCGCAAGGCTTCTCGTCCGGCGAAGCGATCAAAATGATGGAAGGGGTCGCGGCCGACACACTGCCGCCCGGCACGGGCTACGACTGGACGGCGCTCTCCTACCAGGAGAAGCTCGTCGGCAGCCAGATCTATCTGGTGTTCGGTCTGGCGCTACTCTTGGTCTATCTGGTGCTGGCAGGCCAATATGAGAGTTGGCTGGCCCCGATCTCGATCTTGCTTGCCGCACCACTGTCGCTGGTCGGTCCGGTCCTGGTCCTCAACGGCCTCGGCATCGACAACAATCTCTACGTCCAGATCGGCCTGATCCTGCTGATTGCGCTTTCCGCCAAGAACGCGATCCTGATCGTCGAGGTCGCGCGCGAACTGCGCGCCGCCGGCAGACCGATCGTCGAAGCGGCGGTCGAGGCAGCACGTGCGCGTTTCCGCCCGATCCTGATGACGTCCTTCGCCTTCATCCTCGGTGTCGCGCCGCTAGTGGTGGCGACGGGCGCCGGTGCCAGCGCACGCAAGTCGATCGGCATCACGGTCTTTTCCGGCATGATCGCCTCGACCTGCCTCGCCGTGCTCTTCGTGCCTTCCTTCTTCGTAATTCTGCAGCGATTCGAGGAGTGGCGCGCGGCGCGCAAGGCGAAGCGTGAGTACACACCTACACTTCCCGGGTAGCGGTACCATCTTATCGCGGTCCGTCACTGGTGCTGGCTCGGGATCCGTCTCAGCGGGGACCCCCGTTCGACCGGCTCATTGTCGCCTGACATTGAGACGACGCCTCTGTTCTTGAAACGCGTAATACGAATGGGAGCCGTTGCCCCCTCAAGCCGTCTTCGCCGCCACCAATCCCAGTTCCTCGACCATCGCCTTGCGCATGAGAAACTTCTGCGGCTTGCCGGTCACCGTCATCGGCAATTCGGTGCGGAAGCGGATGTGGCGCGGGATCTTGTAATGCGCGATCTGGCCGGCGCAGAAGGCCTTGATCTCCTGCTCGGTGGCGATCTGGCCGGGCTTCAGCACGATCCAGGCGCAAAGCTCCTCGCCATATTTCGGGTCGGGAATGCCGAACACCTGCACTTCCCTGACCTTGGGATGGCGGTAGAGGAATTCCTCGACCTCGCGCGGATAGACGTTTTCGCCGCCGCGGATGACCATGTCCTTGACCCGGCCGACAATGTTGCAATAGCCCTCGGCGTCGATGGTGGCGAGGTCGCCGGTGTGCATCCACCCGTCGGCGTCGATCGCCTCGCGGGTCTTTTCCTCGTCGTCCCAATAGCCCTTCATCACCGAATAGCCGCGTGTGCACAGTTCGCCCGGCGCGCCGACCGCAACGGTGGCGCCGTCGGCATCGATCGCCTTGACCTCGACATGGGGGTGGATGCGGCCGACCGTCGACACGCGCTTTTCCAGCGGATCGTCGACGCTACTCTGGAACGAGACCGGGCTGGTCTCGGTCATGCCATAGGCAATCGTCACCTCCGCCATGTGCATCAGCGACACCACCTTCTTCATCACCTCGATCGGGCACGGCGAGCCGGCCATGATGCCGGTGCGCAGGCTTGTGAGATCGAAGGATTGGAAATCCGGGTGATCGAGCATGCCGACGAACATGGTCGGCACGCCGTAGAGGCCGGTGCAGCGCTCGCCCGCCACCGCCTTCAGCGTGGCGCCGGCGTCGAAGCCCTCGCCGGGGAAAACCATGGTCGCGCCTTTGGTGACGCAGCCGATCGTGCCCATCGACATGCCGAAGCAATGATAGAGCGGCACCGGGATGCACAGCCGGTCGTCGACGGTCAACCTGATCGCCGAGGTGACGAAATTGCCGTTGTTGACGATGTTGTTGTGGGTCAGCGTCGCGCCCTTTGGCGCGCCTGTCGTGCCTGAAGTGAACTGGATGTTGATGGCGTCGCCAGGCTTCAGCCCCTCGGAGATGCGGTCGAGGCTGTCATGCTCGTCGCGCCCGGCCATTGCCAGCACGTCGGCGAAATTGAACATCCCGGGCGAATTCTCCTCGCCCATGCGGATGACGATCTTCAGCGCCGGCAATTTTTTTGCGTCGAGCTTGCCCGGTGTCGCCGTCGCGATCTCCGGCGCCAGCGTCTCGATCATACCGAGATAGTCGGAAGTCTTGAATTTGGCAGCCGTCACTAGCGCCTTGCAACCAACCTTGTTCAGCGCATAGTCCAGCTCGACCAGCCGGTAGGCCGGATTGATGTTGACCAGGATCAGGCCGATGCGCGCGGTGGCGAATTGCGTCACCAGCCATTCCCAGCGGTTGGGTGACCAGATGCCCACCCTGTCGCCTTTTGCCAGGCCGAGCGCCAGAAAGCCGGCGGCCAGCGCGTCCACCGTGTCCGAAAGTTCGCTCCAGGTGAAGCGCTTGTCTTGTTCGACGAAAACGGCGGCATCGAGCGTGCCGTATTTGCTGACGGTATCCGAGAGCAGCGCCGGGATGGTCTGCTGCAGCAGCGGAACGGTGCGCTCGCCCGACACATGCGCCCGGCCGTCGACCGGCGCAATGAAGGCCCCGCCATTGCGTTTGCCGCCCAGATTGGTGGCATTTTTCAACTCGTCGAGATTGATCGGCATCGCCGTCTCCTCCGCAGACAGCCTGAGTCTATCAGCCTGCCGGGGTGGTGGAAATCCCGTCGATGGTACGGCCGGAGCTTCGAAGTCAGGTCGCGCCGCCAAGTCGGAGTCCGGTGAGGATGGCGCCGGAAACAAAAAAACCCGCCTTAGCGGCGGGTGGTTGGCGCAAATCAGCACGATGCGGAGTTTAATAGCATAAGTGCCGGCACAAAGCAAGAACAAATATGCTCCGCCCCAGGACGATCCTTTCCACCCCCTCTGCCGCAGTTCCCACAAGGGGAAGGGATTTACGCGACCGAAGCCATCTTCGCGGCGATGTCGCGCAACACTGCTTCATCCGCAGCGGCACGCGTCTTCCTCGACGCAACAAGGCAGGCCTGCGAGCGCAAGATGACGCCGTCGGCCAGCACCTTCAGATGATTGGCGCGCAGCGTTGAGCCTGACGTGGTGATGTCGACGACGACATCGGCCAGTCCTGCTGCCGGCGCACCCTCGGTGGCGCCCAGGCTTTCGACGATGCGGTAGACCTGGATGCCGTGCTTTTGCGAAAAAAACTGCTGCGTCAGCCGCCAGTATTTGGTGGCGATCCTGAGCCGCCTGCCGTGGCGCTGGCGGAAATCGGCGGCGACGTCGTCGAGATCGGCCATCGTATCGACGTCGAGCCAGATGTCGGGCACCGCCACCACGACATCGGCATTGCCGAAGCCGAGCCGGGCGACGATCTCCGCGCGTGCCTCCCAGTCGGCGAGGCTTTCGCGCACCAGATCCTCGCCGGTGATGCCGAGATCGACCGAACCCTGGCCGATCTCGCCAGCGATTTCGGACGCCGACAGGAACGCCACCTCAACGGCTTCCGCGCTTTCGATGCGGGCGCGGTATTTGCGCTCGTCGCCGGGCAGGCTGACGGCAAGCCCGGCCTGGGTCAACACCTCCAGCGCCTGCTCCTTGAGCCGACCCTTCGACGGGATCGCCAGCGTGATCATGGCGCCTGCTCCCGCAGCGCTTCGATGCGGTCGAGCCAGACGGAAAAGCCGACGCCGGGAATCGGCGTTTTCGCGCCGAGCAGCGTCAGCAGCCGGTCATAGCGACCGCCGCCGGCCAACGGCCGCTCGCCGCCTTCCGTAGCGATCTCGAAGACCATGCCCGTGTAGTAATCGAGCGGACGGCCAAAGGCGGCATCGTAGCGGATTTTTTCGACTGGCAGGCCAAGAGCTTCGATCGACTTTGCACGTGCGGAAAAATTGTCCAGCGCCGCGCCCAGCGAAAGCCCGGCGCCGGTCGCGAAGATTTCGAGCGCTTTTGCAGCGCCGTCGAGCGGCACGTCGATCGCCAAAAAAGTCTTCAGCGCCGAAAACGCCTCGTTCGACAGCCGCACGCTGCGTAACTCGGCCTTCTCGATCAGGCGCCGCGCAATGTCGGATGGCGAGCGCCCGGCCGATGCCGACAGGCCGGCTTGCTCCATGCCGCCGGCGATGTGCGACGAAAGCCCTTCCAGATCGCCATCGAGCACAAGGGCAGCGACCGCACCGGCGAGCTGACCGTTGCGCGGCGGGTTGGCGAGGTCGGCAAGCGCTGCCTCCAGCATCGCCGCCGAACCGAAGGCGCGGGCCAGCCGCATGCGCCAGCCACGCGGCAGGCCGAGGGCGGCGAGCACCGCCTCGAATAAAGTCTGGTCGCCGAGCGTGACCGTCAAAGGCCGTGCCGGCAGCGCCAGGGAAAGCAGTGCATGCGCATCGGCCAGCGAGCGAGCATCGGCGGCGGCCGTGTCGCGGTCGCCGAGATCCTCGATGCCGGCCTGGAAAAACTCATTGCCGCCCTCGCGGCGCTGGCGAAACACCTCGCCGAGATAGGAATAACGGCGCGGCGTGCCGGCCTGGCTGGCAATGTGGTCGAGGCAGACCGGAATGGTGAATTCGGGCCGCAGGCAGAGCGTATTGCCGGTCTCGCTTTCGGTGAGAAAAATACGCCGGCGCAGATCCTCGCCGGCCATGTCGAGAAACGGGTCGGCCGGCTGCAGCACCGCAACTTCCACCGCGTGGGTGTTGCGCGCGGCGAAGAGCTCGGCGATGTCTGATGCGATGGCGGGATAGCGGGAGGTCATTGATCGGTTGGGCGCGAGGCACCCCCCTCTGGCCTGCCGGCCATCTCCCCCGCAAGGGGGGAGATCGCTCTCGTCACCGCCCTCGCCCTATTTTCAGGGTCGAGAGGTAAGTGCCGGTGCCGACGCTGCCGATCTCCCCCCTTGCGGGGGAGATGGCCGGCAGGCCAGAGGGGGGTGTTCAAGCGCCACCTTTCGCGCGATCGGCCGCCTGCGCCGCGAGTATCTTCCTCACCTCGCCGACCAACCCGCTTTCCGCCACCGTCACCTGCGCCGGCCGTGCGGCGCGCCATTCGGCGTTGTCTGATATCTCCGCCGACATGCGCGCGCCTTCGATCAGGTCCTTGATCTGCACCTCGCCCTTGGCCCGCTCGTCGCCGCCCTGGATGATGGCGACGGGGCTGCCGCGGCGGTCGGCATATTTGAGCTGCGCCTTCATGCCGGCGCCGCCGAGATACATTTCGGAGCGGATGCCGGCGGCGCGCAGTTCGGCGACCATCTTCTGGTAGCGGCCAAGGCTTTCGGTGTCCTTGTCCATGGTGAGCACGACGACCGGCGCGACGATGTCCGACGTGTCGAGCTTGCCGAGGTTCTTCAGCGCGGTCATCAGCCTGGAGACACCGATGGAAAAGCCGGTTGCCGGCACCGGCTCGCCACGGAAGCGCGAGACGAGGCCGTCATAGCGCCCTCCGCCGCCGACCGAGCCGAAGCGCACGATCTGGCCATCCTCATTGGGGATTTCCGCAAGAAGCTCGGCCTCGTAGACCGGGCCGGTGTAATATTCGAGGCCGCGGACGACGGAACGGTCCATAACTATGCGGTCTTCGCCGTATCCAGCTGCTCTTACCAAGTCTTCAATGGTTGATAGTTCGGCAACGCCTTCATTGAAAAACTGGCTGGCTCTCACTGCAGAATCCGGGTGCCCTAAATCACCTCGCTCAGGCTTCGAGGTAGCGAAAAGTACTGCCTCAGCTTGAACGTTGTTCAGCCCCGCACCCTTGGTGAAATCACCGCTCTCGTCTTTGCGCCCGGCGCCAAGCAAAAGGCGCACACCCTCAACACCAAGCTTGTCCAGCTTATCGATGGCACGCAGCACCGTCAGCCGGCGTCCGGCATTCTCATCACCGCCAAGGCCGATCGCCTCCAGCACGCCGTCGAGCACCTTGCGGTTGTTGACGCGGATGACGTAATCGCCGCGTTTGATGCCGAGCGCTTCCATCACATCGGCCATCATCATCGCCATCTCGGCGTCCGCAGCCACACCCGGCGTGCCGACTGTGTCGGCGTCGAACTGCATGAACTGGCGGAAGCGGCCGGGGCCGGGCTTTTCGTTGCGGAACACCCAGCCGGAGCGGTAGCTGCGGTAGGGTTTCGGCAGGCGCTCGTAATTCTCGGCGACGAAACGTGCCGTCGGCGCGGTCAGGTCGTAGCGCAGCGACAGCCACTGGTCGTCATCGTCCTGGAACGAGAACACGCCTTCGTTTGGCCGGTCCTGGTCGGGCAGGAATTTGCCCAGCGCATCGGTGTATTCGATCAGCGGCTGCTCGACCGGCTCGAAGCCGTAAAGCTCGTAGACCCCACGGATCGTTGCCATCATCTTTTCGACGGCACGGATGTCGTCGGCGCTGCGGTCGGCAAAGCCGCGCGGCAGCCGCGCTTTCGTCTTTTCCGATTTGTCGGCCATGGCATGGGTACCCGGTGTTTCGTGGCGTTCCGTGGATCGGCAAAACTGCTGAATTTCCACAGCGCGGGTGTCCTAACCGATGCAGCCGGGAGCGGCAAGCGTTTGCACGTTTCCTGAAACAAACCGGAGCCAAAACGAAACAATTCCGCCATAAGCGCGGCATTGTGCCGACACAATCGCAGCCGATAAAGCGCGCCGAAACAAGAGGTTCGGGCCATGATCACGGCACGGGAATTCGACACTATCGACAACGGCGCCGCCGACCTGCCCCGGCTGCGACGGGCCGATGGCCATGCACGCGGATTGGCCGGCCAAACGGCGGGGCCATTCGAGATCGCCGCGGACGAGCGTACAGGACCGACCATGCGCGATGCGCTGATGACCAGCCTGCTGGTGATCTATCCGGCTTTTGCCACGATAGCGGCCATCGTCGCCGGGCTTTTTCTGGCCGGCGCCGGCGGTGCTTGAGTTTTGTCGCCCGCTTCGGCGGTGAGGAAGCTCACTTCGGGCGCTTGAACGTCTTGCGTTCCGCTTCGACCTGTTCGCGGCAAACGCAGCCTTCGAGATGGTCGTTGACCAGCCCCATGGCTTGCATGAAGGCGTAGACGGTGGTCGGGCCGACGAAGCTCCAGCCGCGTTTCTTCAGCTCCTTCGAAATCCGCACCGAGACCGCCGTGGTCGGATTGGCGCGCAGATGGGCGAGATCGACGATTTCTGGCCGTTCGTCCGGGCCGGGTTCGAACTTCCAGAACCAGGCGGCCAGCGAGCCGGCCTCGTCGGCCATTTCGCGCGCACGCTTGGCGTTGTTGATGGTCGAGACGATCTTGCCGCGGTGGCGGATGATGCCGGCATTGCCGAGCAGGCGCTCGACATCCTTGTCGGTGAACGCGGCGACCTTGTCGATATCGAAGCCGGCGAAGGCCTCGCGGAAATTCTCGCGCTTGCGCAATATGGTCAGCCAGGACAGGCCCGACTGAAAGCCTTCGAGGCAGATCTTTTCGAACAGCCTGCGGTCGTCGGTGACCGGCCGGCCCCATTCGTGATCGTGGTAGTGCAGATAGTCCGGTAGATTGCCGTGCCAGAAGCAGCGCGCGATACCATCGGGGCCGGCGAGCAGGCCTGTGTTCTCATCCATGGCGGAATTCCACTTCGTTAATGCGCTTTTGCGCCGCTTTACTCCGGCTTTACCAGATTCCTGAACCGGCCGGTAACCACACCGAAAGCTTTACTGACACATCGGCATTTTACGCATTCCGATTCATGTTTCAGTTGCCGCTTCGCGCCAATGTCCGGGCGATCGGGGACGCCTTTGCGCCCCGGCGTGTTCGACGATCAAGGTGCGTTTCGATGAAAACATTTTTGTTCCCGCTGCTCGGCGCCGCAGCCGTACTGGCCGCCGCCGCTACATCCTCCAGTGCCCGCGACCGTTATGCCGACAGGCCGCCGGTGATGGTGAGCCCTGACCTTTCGGCGCCCTGGGTGCTGCAGCTTGGCCGCGCGCCGGGCATCGTCCGGCAGGGCAGGCAAGAGATGCAAAGGCCGCAGCGCCGTTATCAACGGCAGGCGCAACCGGCTCAGCTGCACACGGCCGCGGTGCAGGCGCCGTCCAAGAAGCGCATGGTCGCGCGCCCGCAGATCAACCCGATCTACCTGCCGCAGGAAGTCGCTTATGACGGCCCGCACAAGCCGGGCACGATCGTCATCGATACGACGGAGAATTTTCTCTATCTGGTCGAGAACAACGGCAAGGCGCGCCGCTATGGCGTCGGCACCGGCAAGCCAGGCTTCGAATGGGCCGGCAAGCACAAGATCTCGCAGAAGAAGGTCTGGCCCGAATGGCGGCCGCCGGCGGAGATGATCACGCGCGAGGCCGCCAAGGGGCGCTATTTGCCGACCTATGTCGCCGGCGGCAGCGAGAACCCGCTCGGCGCGCGCGCGCTTTATCTCGGCTCGACGCTCTACCGCATCCACGGCACCAACCAGCCATGGACAATCGGCGGCGCGGTCTCGTCGGGCTGCATTCGCATGCGCAACGAAGATGTTGTCGACCTTTATGAACGCGTCAATGTTGGCACGACGGTTGTGGTGATATAATTTGCAGTTGATTTTATTGCTGATTCTGTCCAGAAAAGCTCTGGATCAGGGATACCAGACAACTCTGGATCAGGGATACCAGAAAACTCTGGATCCGGGATAACGGGGGACGGGCCGTGTGGGGATGCGGCCAGTCACGAAAGGGCAGCACGGCAAACCGCGCTGCCCTTTCTGTTTCTGGAACACGATCGGGCTTGGCCAGCACGTCGCGCTGAAGGTATGGCGGTTCGCATTCTCGCTGCCATTCTTCTCGTTTTTTTGCTATGTCGGCCGCAGCGCTTCCAGATAAAGGCCCATCTCTATGCCCCTGCCCGACGACAGCCGCTATCTCAAAGGTGGCCCGGTCGCCCAACGCATCATCGCTGCCGTTCGCGAGGATGCAACGATCGCCACCGCCGAAGGTTTTCCGCCCAAACTGATATCGATCACTGTCGGCGACACCGCAGCGGTCGATGTCTATGTGCGCAACCAGCGCGCCAAGGCGGCATTGGCCGGCATCGGTTTCGAGGAAAGACGGTTTTTCGCCGACATCACATCAGGCGAACTGGAAGCGGCGATCCACGGCCTTAATGCCGATCCACGCGTCACCGGCATCATCATCCAGCGGCCGGTGCCGGCGCATATCCCGATCAAGACACTGCAAGCGGCGGTGCATCCGCTCAAGGACGTCGAGGGCATGCATCCAGCCTCAATCGGCAATATCGTCTACAACCAGCTCGACCTCGCGCCGTGCACGGCCGCCGCTTCGGTCGAACTGCTCAAGGAAACCGGTCTCGATCTGAAGGGGCTAGAGGTCGTCATCGTCGGTCATTCCGAGATCGTCGGCAAGCCGATCGCCTTCCTGCTGATGAGCGAAGGCGCGACGGTGACGGTCTGCCATCACATGACGCGTTCGGTGGCAGCGCACGCGCGCCGCGCCGACGCGCTGTTCGTCGCGGTTGGCAAGCCGCGGCTGATCAAGGCCGACATGGTCAAGCCGGGTGCGGCAGTCATCGACATCGGGATCAATGCCGAGATCGGACCGGACGGGGAAAGCCGCATCGTCGGCGACGTCGATACCGAGAGCGTCAAGCATGTCGCGTCCTGGATCACGCCGGTGCCGGGCGGCGTCGGCCCCATCACCGTGGCGATTCTTTTGCGCAACACGATGGTGGCGCTCAGCCGCCAGCGCGCGCGCTACCAGGCGACCTACGGCGTGGTGGACAAGCTCGCTGCTGAGTGAGAGCAGTCTGGAGTAACGTCACTCCGCTGCCACGACCGACCTGTTTTCCCGCACGCCGTCCGGTTTCGGCCCGCCATAGGCCCAGTCGAGCAGTTTTATCGTATGCACCACTGGCAGCTTCGCAGCCGAGGCGATCTGGGTGATGCAGCCGATATTGCCGGTGGCGACGATTTCAGCACCCGTCGCCTCGATATTCCTGACCTTGCGGTCACGCAGCTGAGCCGAAATCTCGGATTGCAGGATGTTGTAGGTGCCGGCCGAGCCGCAGCACAGGTGCCCCTCGCGCGGCTCGCGCACGACAAAGCCGGCTTTGGCCAGAAGCTCCTTCGGCTGACGGGTGATCTTCTGGCCGTGCTGCATCGAACAGGCCGAGTGATAGGCGACGATGGTGCCCGGCTTGCGCACCGGCTCCGGCAGGTCGAGGCCCATCAGATATTCGGTGATGTCCTTGGCCAGCGCCGACACAAGCGCCGCCTTGCCGGCATAGGCCGGATCGAGGCGTAGCATGAAACCATAATCCTTGATGGTGGTGCCGCAGCCGGACGCGGTGATGACGATGGCATCCAGCCCGCCCTGGTCGATGGCGCGCGTCCAGGCGTCGACATTGCGCCTGGCCGCAGCAAGCGCGGCCTCCTCGCGGCCCATATGATGCACCAGCGCGCCGCAGCAGCCCTCGCCCTCAGGCACGACGACGTCGACGCCGAGCCGCGTCAGCAGCGCGATCGTCGTGTCGTTGATGCCGGGATCGAGCACGGATTGCGCGCAGCCGGTGAGGATGGCGACGCGGCCAATTTTTCTCGCACCCTGGCCGGCATGGATGCCCGGCGAAGCCATTGGCGAGGCGACGGGAACCGACGCCGGAGCGAGCTTGAGCATCGCGCCCAGCGGCTTCAATGCCGAGACCTTTTCGAACAGACCGGCGAATGGCTGGCCGAGCTTCGCCAGCTTGAGCGCAGCTCGAAAACGCGCGGGATAAGGCAGCACGAAAGCCAGCATGGCGCGCGTCAGGCGATCGAGCAGCGGGCGCTTGTAGGTTCCCTCGATATGGGCGCGGGCATGATCGACCAGATGCATGTAGTTGACGCCCGACGGACAGGTGGTCATGCAGGCGAGGCAGGACAGGCAACGGTCGATATGGGTGACGATTTCCTTGTCGGCCGGACGGCCGTTCTCCAGCATGTCCTTGATCAGGTAGATCCGCCCACGTGGCGAATCCAGCTCGTTGCCAAGCGTCACGTAGGTCGGGCAGGTGGCTGTGCAGAAGCCGCAATGCACGCATTTGCGCAGGATCTTTTCCGATTCCGCGACATGCGGATCGGCGAGCTGGGCAGCTGAGAAATTGGTCTGCACTAGAAATTCCTATAATCCCAGAAACCAGCTTTCCGGATTTTTGACCGGCTCGCCGCGCTGCAGCGCCTGCAGGCCGAGAATGCAGCGGGCGATGAACCAGACGGCGACGGCGAACATCAGCACGACGCCTATCGCCACCATCATCAGCACAACCGAGACCAGCGCATAAAGCAGGCCGATCCAGAAGGTGCGGATCAGGAATGTGTAGTGGCTCTCGACGAAGCCGCCCGATTTGCCGCGGTTGATATAGGCCAGAACGATGCCGACAATGCCGGTGACGCCGATGACGAGGCTGGCAAGATAGAGGATGTAGATGACCAGTGCGTTGGTCGGACCGGGCTCCAGCCAGCGGTCGGTCTGGCGCGGCGCGGGTTTGCCTGAGTCGGTCGGGCCTGGATTGATGTCGCTCATGATGCTGCTCTCTCGGTTGCCGGGCCAAGAGTAGCAGAGCCTGCAGCCGGCGCCATACGGCCGGGATTGAGGATATTCTTGGGATCGAACTCGGCTTTGAGCCGCGCCGACAATGCCGCCAGTTGCGGCGCCTGTGGCTCGAATACCGGCACAGCGGCGCGATGCGAAGGGGCGGCGCGCACCAGCGTCGCATGGCCGCCGCCATATTGTCTCACCAGTCCGCGCAGGAGATCGGCTTCGGGATCGCCATGTTCCATGCGCAGCCAGGCCAGTCCACCCTGCCAATCATAGAAGGCATCGACGGCCGCCTGCATGCGCAGTGCCAGCACCATCTGGTGACCTTGTGCCGGCGCCATCGACACGCGCCACACCGGCTTTTCCAGGCCGTCGGCAAACGGTGCGCAATTTCTGATATCGCGCCAGACGGAATGCGAGATATCGCCCGAAATTTCCTCGAGCGGGCCGGCATTTCGGAGCAGGTCTTTCAGAGCGGCGATGCGGTAGGCGACCGACGGCCCAAACCCTTCGACGCGCAGCAATGTCGCCGCGGCACCGCCGAGACTGCCGCCGGCGACCCGTGCGGCGACGCGTTCAGGAAGATGGGCGGCGCTCGACACTTCCGCGCTGGAGCCGAGCGCCAGCGCCATGGCCGCCGCGGCATGGTCGTCGAGCAGGCCACGGACGGCGAGCGTGACTTCGGTTTCGGCAGCGGGCAGGACCTTGAAGGTGACGTCGGTGAACACAGCCAGCGTGCCCCAGCTGTTGGCCATGAGCTTGGAGAGATCATAGCCGGTGACGTTCTTGACCACACGACCGCCCGACTTGAAGGCCTCGCCGCGGCCCGAAACCGCTGCAATGCCGAGGATATGGTCGCGCGCCGCGCCCGCCTTCAGCCGGCGCGGGCCGCAAAGGTTCGCCGCCAGCACACCACCAATGGTGCTTTTTCCCTTCTCGCCGCCGAGCAGCGGGCCGAAATCCAGCGGCTCGAAGGCAAGCTGCTGGCCGTTTTCGGCAAGCAGGCTTTCGATCTCGGCGAGCGGCGTGCCGGCTTTCGCCGACAGCACCAGTTCGGCCGGCTCGTAGAGCGTGACGCCGGACAGTTTCGACAGGTCGAGCGTGTGTTCCGTCTGCAGCGGGCGGCCAATGCCGCGTTTGGAGCCGTGGCCGAGGATTTCGAGCGGCGATTCTTCCGCCGCGGCCCAGGCGACGGTGGAGAGGACTTCGGCTGATGTGGATGGGGTGAAGGTGGTCAAAGCCTATGCTCCCGAAGTCTTTCGAGAACTGCCTCACCTCTTGGCGACAACCTGTAACCGACATCAAGGCTCTCGGTCAGGCCAAGCTCCTTGAGCTTGCGGACATCCTGTTTGAATTTCGGCTTTTCGACGCTGAGTTTGTCGGCGAGGGACGCTGCTGGCGTGGCAGCGTTTCTCGCAATCAAGCCGAGTATCGCGGCGAAGTAGCCAGGAGCGGTCTTGTCCCAGCGTTCGAAACGCGCCGCAAGCGCATGCCAATCGGCATCGGACAGGTCCCCCGAATTGCGCAAGCCGATCCGTGCGTCGACCTCAACGCCGTCGAAAGCAATCCGGTAGAGGCTGCGATCACCACCGGCGCGGAGATCAGCAAGGAGGGCGGCGCGATCGGCGTAACCCGCAGCCATCGCATCTGCGTCAGTCAGTCCGGTCTCGTCTGCCGGTTCGACCTTGCCGATGCGCACGACTCCGGCTGCCGTCCGCAGCCTTGTGCCGGCCTTGACCGTCGGCCGCTTCCATCGGCGAAAGGCGAGCGTAATGTCGCCGCGTGCGATTTTGTCCAGCGAGGATTGTTTGAACAGCAACTCAGGCCTCACGCGGGTATGTGGACAAGCGCGGCAGAACTTGGGTTCCTCGCCCCCGCAACGCGGGGGAGAGGAACCGCCATTCTGCGACGCTACCATCAAAACCTCGGAATGTCGGGAAACGCCGTCTGCCCGCGATGCACGTGCATGCGTCCGAGCTCGGCGCAGCGGCGCAACTGCGGAAACACCTTGCCCGGATTGAGCAGATGGTTGGGGTCGAAAGCGCATTTGACCCGCATCTGCTGGTCGAGGTCGATCTGGTTGAACATTTCCGGCATCAGGTCGCGCTTCTCGACGCCGACCCCGTGCTCGCCGGTCAGCACGCCGCCGACCTTGACGCAGAGCCGCAGGATGTCGGCGCCGAAGCTTTCCGCCTTGTCGAGCTCGCCCGGCATATTGGCGTCATAGAGGATGAGCGGATGCAGGTTGCCGTCGCCGGCATGGAAGACATTGGCGACGCCGAGGCCATATTTTTCCGAGAGCTCGCGCATGCCGGCGAGCACGCGCGGCAGTTCCTTGCGCGGGATGGTGCCGTCCATGCAGTAATAGTCGGGTGAGATGCGGCCGACCGCCGGGAAGGCTGCCTTGCGGCCGGCCCAGAAGCTCAGCCGTTCCTGCTCCGACTGCGAGATGCGGCATGTGGTCGAGCCGTTCCTATAGGCGATGGCTTCGACAAGGCCGATCAAATGATCGACCTCGACGCCGGGTCCATCGAGCTCGACGATCAGCAACGCCTCGACATCCAGGGGATAGCCGGCATGGACGAAATCCTCGGCCGCGTGGATAGCCGGGCGATCCATCATCTCCATGCCGCCCGGGATGATGCCGGCGCCGATGATGTCGGCGACGCACTGGCCGCCCTCCTCGCTGGTCGGAAAGCCGATCAGAAGCGCCCGCGCCGTCTCCGGCTTCTTCAGGATCCGCACGGTGACTTCGGTGACGACGCCAAGAAGCCCTTCGGAACCGGTCATGACGCCGAGCAGGTCATAGCCTTCCGCGTCGAGGTGCTTGCCGCCGAGCCGCACCACCTCGCCGTTCATCAGCACCATCTCGATACCGAGCACATTGTTGGCGGTAAGACCATATTTCAGGCAATGCACGCCGCCGGAATTCTCCGCGACATTGCCGCCGATCGAGCAGGCGATCTGGGAGGATGGATCGGGGGCGTAATAAAAGCCCTCCTGCTCGACGGCGGTGGTGATGCCAAGATTGGTGACGCCCGGCTGGGCGACGACGATGCGGTTGGGAAAATCGATCTCGAGGATGCGGTTGAACCGGCTCATCACCAGCAGCACGGCGTCTTCGAGCGGCAGCGCGCCGCCGGACAGCGAGGTGCCGGAACCACGCGGCACGACGCGGATATTGCGGTCGTTGCAATATTTCAGCACGCGCGACACCTGCGCCACCGTTTCGGGCAGCACCACGACCAGCGGCAATTGCCGATAGGCGGTGAGGCCGTCGCTCTCGAACGCACGCATCGAATTGGCCGCGTCGACGACGCCTTCGCCCGGCACGATGATGCGCATATCGGCGACGATCTCGTCGCGCCGGCGCATCGTGGCGTCGTCTGGCTTCGGCATCAGCAGGCCGGACATTCACAGCCTCCTTCAATTGAGTGGTAAAAATGTTTTACCAGCGACTTGTCACTGTTGCAAATCCCACTTGCCAAATTCGGGAAACCCGACGGCTCGCAATTTTCGATGCCGAGAATGTTTTGTCGCAAATAAGAGATTAGCCGAAGACGATATCCGCCTCAGCGTCGCAATCTGCCCGGCGAACCAATTGGATAAATAATTTGACCACCTATCGACACTGGCTTTATCCTGCGCAAGACCGGTTCAACCCAGGCATTCCCGTTGAGCGACATTTTCTCCAGGATCGAGCATTCTCGGACCGCCGACGAGGTGGTGCAGCAGATCGAAAACCTGATCCTCGAAGGCGTCCTGCGCACCGGCGACAAGCTACCGGGCGAACGCGAGCTGGCGCGTCGGTTCGAAGTATCGCGGCCGATCCTGCGCGATGCGCTGAAGGTGCTGGAGGGGCGCGGGTTGCTGACGACACGGCCCGGCGGCGGCACCCATGTCGCCGACGTCATCGGCCAGCTGTTCACCAAGCCGGTGACGGACCTGATCTCTATGCACCGCAAAGCGGCGACCGACTATCTGGAATACCGCCGCGAGATCGAAGCGGTAGCGGCCGAGTACGCGGCGCGACGCGCCACATCCGACGACCTGGCGCTGCTCGACCGCATCATGGCGCGCATGGACGAGGCGCACCGGACCGGCAACTTCGACGACGAGGCGGAAATCGACGTCGAGTTCCACCACGCGATCTGCGAATGTGCGCACAACATCATCCTCTTGCATACGCTGCGCTCGTGCTACCGGCTGCTGTCGGAGGGCGTGTTCCAGAACCGGCTTTTGGTGTTCAACGTGCCGGGCGCGCGCGAGGCGCTGCTTTCGCAACACCGGGCGATCTACGCAGCGGTGAAAGCCGGCGACCCGGCGGCTGCAAGACAGGCGGCCATGGACCACATCACCCATGTCGAACGCGCCATGACCGAGGCCGAGCGCAGCGGCGACTGGCAGCGCGTGTCGCGCCTGAGGCTCATGCAGCGCTCCGAAGCCGGCGACAGCGAGCCGGCAAAGAAACGCTCTTGAGCGCCGGCAAGAAAAAATCAACAACGACGAATTAGCGAAGAACCAGCGGGAAGCCCATGAGCATGATCCTCACCATCGCCGATCTCAAGGACCTGGCGCGCCGCCGCGTGCCGAAGATGTTCTTCGACTATGCCGATTCAGGTGGATGGACCGAAAGCACCTACCGGGCGAACGAGGAAGATTTCCAAAAGATCAAATTCCGCCAACGCGTGCTGGTCGACATGAGCAACCGTTCGCTGGAATCGACCATGATCGGCGAGAAAGTGGCGATGCCGGTGGCGCTGGCGCCGACCGGCATGACCGGCATGCAGCACCCCGACGGCGAGATGCTGGCGGCGCAGGCGGCGGAGGAATTCGGCGTGCCGTTCACGCTGTCGACGATGAGCATCTGTTCGATCGAGGATGTCGCATCGGTGACCAAGAAGCCGTTCTGGTTCCAGCTCTACGTGCTGCGCGACAAGGATTTCGTCCTCGACCTGATCGACAGGGCGAAGGCAGCGAAATGCTCGGCGCTGGTACTGACGCTCGATCTGCAGATTCTCGGCCAGCGTCACAAGGATATCCGCAACGGGCTTTCGGCGCCGCCGCGTTTCACGCCGAAGCACATGTGGCAGGTGGCGACCCGGCCGGGCTGGTGCATTGGCATGGCAGGCACCAAGCGTCGGACCTTCCGCAACATCGTTGGCCACGCCAAGGGCGTCGGCGACCTCACCTCGCTGTCGTCATGGACGACGGAGCAATTCGACCCGCATCTGTCGTGGAAGGACGTTGCCTGGATCAAGGAGCGCTGGGGCGGCAAGCTGATTCTGAAGGGCATCCTCGACAAGGAAGACGCGCTGATGGCGGCCAAGACCGGCGCCGACGCGATCATCGTCTCCAATCATGGCGGACGCCAGCTCGATGGTGCGTCGTCGTCGATCGGAGTGCTCGAAGAGATCGCCGACGCGGTCGGCGACACGATCGAGGTCCATATGGATGGCGGCATCCGCTCGGGCCAGGATGTGCTGAAAGCGCTTTGCCTCGGTGCCAAGGGCACCTATATCGGCCGGCCTTTCCTTTACGGCTTGGGCGCGCTCGGTAAGGAAGGCGTGACAAAAGCCTTGGAGATCATCCGCAAGGAGATGGACATAACGCTGGCGCTGTGCGGAAAGCGTTTGGTAACCGACATGGGCAAGGATCAGCTTCGACGTTAGACTCCCGTGACGGCATGATCACAGAGATGCAAGCATTGACCGCCCCCGGCATCCACTTTCTCGACGCGCGCGGACCGGAAGGCATCCGCCTTTATGCGGTCGGCGACGTGCATGGCCGGCTCGACCTGCTTGCCGCCATGTACCACCGGATTGCGGCCGAGATCCGCCAGGCACGGCCGGCCGACTGGCGTGTCATCCATCTCGGCGACTATGTCGACCGCGGCCCGGATTCCAAGGGGGTCCTCGATTTCCTGATCGAAGCGCAAAAACGCGACCCGCGCCACCTGATGCTCGCCGGCAATCACGACATCGGCTTCCTCGACTTTCTCGACACACCGGATGCGGACGGGCTTTTCATGCGCTATGGCGGCATCCAGACCGCGCAATCCTACGGCGTGGCGCTCAATGAAGGCGGCGGCGCGTGGTTTGGCAGGTCCGAGGCAGCACTGCGGCAAGGCCATGCAGCGCTTGTCGAGGCCGTGCCGAAAAGCCATGTCGACTTCCTGCAGTCGCTGCCGTTTTCATTGACGTTCGGCGACTTCTTCTTCTGCCATGCCGGCATCCGCCCGGGCATTGCGCTGGAAAGTCAGAGCACGCAGGACCTGATCTGGATCCGCGATATCTTCCACAACCATGCGGGCCTCCATCCGAAGATCGTGGTGCACGGCCACACGCCGGTGCCGGAGGCGGAGGTGATGATCAACCGCGTTAACATCGACACGCTCGCCTGGCAGACGGGAAACCTTACCGCGCTCGTCGTGGACGGCGCGGACAAGCGTATCCTGGTGGTATCGGGGGAGAGAGCTTAAAAGCATTTTTCGCAGAGCTGATCGGCAGCGACCGCCGATGGTTTCTGTCAGCCAATCTCGGTGGCGGGCCGCAAACCTCGCAGATTTCCCTCGCTTCGTCATCCCTGGGCGGAGCAAGGAGCGAAGCGACGCGGCGCAGACCCTGGGATCCAGCCGCTACCTCACAGCAATACTCCGGCCGTAGCGGCTGGTGAAGCGCAAACGCTGACCGGTTGTGCTCTGGCATCCGGCGGCCGAGGTCGTTGGCAACGCCGATATAGATCGTGCCGCACTCTGACAAGCGCTTATATGGACGTAGCCGGTCATGGTTTAAGGGTTGCTGGCGCCATTGCCGGTACGACCGCCGTTCTGGACCGCTGCATTCTTCGGCCGATGTAACGGAATGGATCCCAGGGTCTGCGCTCCGCTTCGCGTCGCTCCGCCCTAGGATGACGAAGGCCTGGGTTATGGCTGGCTAATCGTAAACCCTGGAGATTGCAGGCCGGTTACCAGCAACTATCGATGGTGCCTGTCAGGCCCAGTCAAAGAATCAAAATCTCTGTGCAGAGAGCCTAGCGAAGCGCAGTGGTGACGCCATAGCCGTCGATGGCGTTGTGATTGTTGGCTGCGTCGCCAGCATAGGTGCCGAGGCCGCACAACACGATGGCCGACAACATGACAAAGGACAGAAGCGCTGCTTTCACGGACGTCATCTCTTGTTGAGCTTTCTGTATCTGTGCACGAGCCGGGTTACCAATGGGTTGAAACGGAAAACACGATTTCGCGCTTCTAGGGATGTTCTGTATCGGCGATGTGTCGCGCGAGTGATCCAAAGGGTTTATCGCGTTGCATTGACGATGCAGAGCGGGTGCCTTCTAGGGTGGCGGGCGGCCACAAGCCAAGGACGAAAGAAACTGTCCACAGCGGATTTTTGCCGGCGTGCCAAATATGCAACGTACGTCCTGACAAGCGTCAGATTGCCGCCACCCAGGCGCGGGCGATGGCCAGCCCGGCGGCATCGGCATCCGGTCCGTTGCGGGCGATTTCGTCGTCGAGCCGATCGCTCCAGTCGGGATGCCGCTGGGCTATGAGCGGGGCGAAGGACTTGCTCCAGTCGCGGACCATCGGACGGTCGGCCTCGAAATGGAACTGAAAACCATAGACGGCGCGGCCGATGCGAAACGCCTGGTTCTCGGCGACATCGTTGCCGGCGAGCCGCACGGCGTTTTCAGGCAGCACAAAGGTGTCGTCGTGCCATTCGAAGATAGGAAATTTCTCGGGCAGTGCGCCGAGCACCGGATCGGCCTTGGCCGCCGGCGTCAGCGATACGCCGCACCAGCCGAATTCGTTGGCAGCGCCGATCCGGTTCTCGCCGCCAAAGGCGCGGGCGACCAGCTGACTGCCGAGGCAGATGCCGAGCACGGCGCGGTCCCTGTCGGCGAAATCGCGGGTCAGTTCGAGCAAGGCGGGGAAATAGGGATAGTCGTCGTCGGCCAGCGCGTTCTGGCCACCGCCAAGCACCACCAAGGCGTCGTGCCCGGCAGCATCTTCCGGCAGGGCATCGCCTTGATAGGGGCGGCGCAGATCGAGATCGGCGCCGGCCTCAGCAAGCGCTGCGCCGACCTGGCCAAGGCCCGCTTTGTCGTAGTTCTGGACCACCAGCACCCGCATCGAAAAACCTGCTGACACGAAAAAGATGCGACGAGCGATATCATGCCGCCGTCATTCCAGCCAAGATGCGTATTCGGGGAGAAAGCTATGCCACTGCAGAACCGGGTAGACCCGTTCGGCGTCATCCATGCCGTGCCGGAACGCGGCCTGTTCATGGGCAATCGCGGCATCATCCATGATCCCGAAACGAAGACGCTGCTGAAAAAGCGCTGGGCGCTGCATGCCTGGATCATCTGCGTCTGCGAATTCCGCGACGCGCAGCGCGAGCCGATGGGCCGAAATCGGCCAGGAGGAAAACCCGGCTGGACCGAATTGTTTTTCCTGGACGAGGTGACGGCGCTCTCGGCCGGGCATCGGCCCTGCTTCTTCTGCCGGCGCGAACGGGCCAGGGATTTCGTCCAGCGCTTCGGCGTATCCTTCGGCATTGCCGAGCCGCGCGCACCGCAGGTCGACAAGCGACTGCATAAGGAGCGGCTCGCGGCAGGCGGGCGGGCACCGGTCGTATCCGCAGAAGA
The DNA here is from genome assembly GCF_055811195.1 of Mesorhizobium sp. WSM4823. Classification (NCBI taxonomy): domain Bacteria; kingdom Pseudomonadati; phylum Pseudomonadota; class Alphaproteobacteria; order Hyphomicrobiales; family Phyllobacteriaceae; genus Mesorhizobium; species Mesorhizobium sp. WSM4823. The sequence goes on along the minus strand of NZ_JBVVQL010000001.1, from coordinate 978,595 downwards.
GCTTGCCGGGCTGCCGGACGGCGCTATGGTCGCGGACGGCGGCAACGCTTATGCATTGCGCAGCGGCAAGGCACTGCGCTGGTCGTTCGCAGGCTATACGCATCCGGTGGGGGGCCATCCGGTGGGATTCGGCGGCTTTGCCAACCGTCCAATCCGCCTGCTCACGCCGGCAACCACCGTATCCGTGCTGAGGCAAGGCTACGAACCCGTCTGGCATCCCTCGGCCGAGACTTGACGCCAGGAGCCGGCTCGCCCATTCCTCGGCGATGCGCGCCAATTACAAGATGCAGCGGCTGTTCGTGCCGGACGACCTCGGACCGGATATCGAGTTTGAGGCGAGCCCGCAGCAGGGCCACTATTTGATGCATGTGCTGCGATTCGGCGAAGGCGCCGAAGTCCTGTTGTTCAACGGCCGTGACGGCGAATGGTTAGCGGCAATCGCCGCCAAATCCAAGAAAGCGGTACGCCTGAAGGTGCTCACCTTGCAGCGGCCGCAGCCGCCGCTGCCCGATCTCGTCTACTGTTTTGCGCCATTGAAGCAGGGGCGGCTCGATTATCTGGTGCAGAAGGCGGTCGAGATGGGCGCCGGCGTCCTGCAGCCGGTCGTCACCCAGCACACGCAAGCGACAAAGCCTGGCATAGAACGCCTGCGCGCCAATGTCGTCGAGGCCGCCGAACAATGCGGCATCCTGGCCGTGCCGGAGGTGCGCGAGGCGGAAAAATTCGAACGCCTGCTGGCAGGCTGGGACAAGGAACGGCGGTTGATCTTCTGCGACGAGGATGCCTCGACCAACAATCCCCTGCCCGCGCTGCAAGCGGTGCGGGAGAAGAAGTTCGGGCTGCTGGTCGGGCCGGAGGGTGGGTTTTCCGACGAGGAACGAAGGCTGCTGAGGGCGCTGCCCTTCGTCACGGCGATTCCGCTTGGTCCCCGCATCCTGCGCGCCGATACGGCTGCGGTGGCGGCACTTGCCGTGATGCAGGCGACGGTCGGAGACTGGTGATCAATTCCAGTTACCCTGTGGCTCAGGATTTTTCGCTTGCTCGTCTACTGACATTTCGTCATCTAGCGTCGGCGGTCGTCTGACCGCCTGCAGAGGACTTGTAATGGCGCGCGACACAACCGATTTCCGGCCCATTGAAGGCGTCGACGAGCTTGTCGAGCATCTGGCCGAAGGCAACAAGCCGCGCGACAAATGGCGCATCGGCACCGAACACGAGAAATTCCCGTTCTATATCGACGGCAATGCGCCGGTGCCCTATGGCGGCGAGCACGGCATCCGCGCCATTCTCGAAGGCATGCAGGAAAAACTCGGCTGGGATCCTATCATCGACGACGGCCGCATCATCGGCCTGGTCGAGCCGACCGGCCAGGGCGCGATCTCGCTGGAACCCGGCGGCCAGTTCGAGCTGTCTGGCGCACCGCTGGAGACGATCCACCAGACCTGCCGCGAGGGCAATGCGCATCTGGCGCAGGTGCGCGAGATCGCCGAGCCTATGGGCATCCGCTTCCTCGGCCTCGGCGGCAGCCCGAAATGGTCGCTGGCCGAGACGCCGAAAATGCCGAAATCTCGCTACGAGATCATGACGCGCTATATGCCCAAGGTCGGCACCAAGGGCCTCGACATGATGTACCGCACCTGCACCATCCAGGTGAATCTCGACTTCGAGAGCGAGGCCGACATGCGCCGCAAGATGCAGGTGTCGCTGAAGCTGCAGCCGCTGTCGACGGCGCTGTTCGCCAACTCGCCCTTCACCGAGAGCCGGCCCAACGGATTGCAGAGCTGGCGCGGCGACATCTGGCGCGACACCGACAACCAGCGCTCGGGCCTGCTCGAATTCTGCTTCTCGCCCGATTTCGGCTTCGCCGACTATGTCGAATGGGCGCTCGACGTGCCGATGTACTTCGTCATCCGCGACGGCCAGTACCACGACATGACGCACGTCACCTTCCGCCAGTTCATGGCAGGTGCCGCCCGCAAGGAGATACCCGACGGGCTGCCGACGATGGGCGATTGGGCGAACCATTTGTCGACGCTGTTTCCCGACGTGCGCTTGAAGCGTTTCCTTGAAATGCGCGGCGCCGATGGCGGACCGTGGCGGCGCATCTGCGCGCTGCCGGCGTTCTGGGTCGGGCTGCTCTATGACGCGGCGGCGCTCGACGCGGCCGAGGCGCTGACCTCGAGCTGGAGCTATGAAGAAGTGCTGGCAATGCGCAACGCCGTGCCCGCGCAAGGTATTTCGGCGCCGTTCCGCAACACGACACTGCGCGAGATCGCCCGCGACGTGCTGGTCATCTCCCGCATGGGGCTGAAGAACCGCGGCCGCAAGAACCGTGACGGCTACGACGAAACTTCGTTCCTCAGCACGCTGGACGAAGTCGTCGCGCGCGGTACCACCAGCGCCGAAGAGCTGCTCTCGGCCTATCATACGCGCTGGGGCGGTTCGATCGAGCCAGTGTTCATGGAGTATGCGTATTAACTGTTCGCTATCCGCTTGGCCGACAGCTCAAGAAAGCCGCTTCAATCAATGATGGAAACGGATTAGTTTCTCTCCCTAGGATTTTCCCGAGGAGAAAACCAATGCCTTCCTTGTTCGACATTCTAGCACAGGCTCAGAACGGAAATGGCATGCAGGCGCTGGCCCAACAGTTCGGGCTTTCGCAGCAGCAAACGCAATCGGCGGTCGAGGCGTTGCTGCCGGCCTTTTCACAGGGGCTGAAGCGCAACACCTCCGACCCTTACGGGCTCGGCTCGTTCATGACGGCAATGGCCAGCGGCCAGCACGCCAAATATTTCGAGGACGCAAGCCGGGCTTTCTCGCCGCAGGGCGTCGATGAAGGCAACGGCATTCTTGGCCATCTGTTCGGCTCGAAGGATCTGTCGCGCGCCGTTGCCGGCCAGGCTGCGCAGGCAAGCGGCGTTAGCCAGCAGGTCTTGCAGCAGATGCTGCCGGCCGTCGCTTCGATGGTCATGGGCGGTCTGTTCAAACAGACCAACAACCAGATGCAGGGGGCCGGCGGCTTCGGCGGCAGCGGCAATCCACTCGGCGAGCTCATCGAGCAGATGATGCGGCAAGCGGGCGGCGGCGGCCAGGCGCCGGCACCACAGCAACGCCAGCCGCCGCAGCCTGCAGACCCAGCTGACAATTCGCTTGGCAAGGTGCTGCAGGACATATTCGGCGGCGGTGGCCAGCAGCCGCAAAGCCAGCCACAGCAGACACAGAACCCCATGGGCGACAATCCGCTCGGCAAGGTGCTGCAGGACATGTTCGGCGGTGGTGCGCAGCAGCCGCAGCGCCAGCCCCAGCAGACGCAGAATCCGATGGGCGACAATCCGCTCGGCAAAGTGCTGCAGGACATGTTCGGCGGTGGCGCGCAGCAGCCGCAGCGCCAGCCCCAGCAGACGCAAAATCCGATGGGCGACAATCCGCTCGGCAAGGTGCTGCAGGACATGTTCGGCGGCGGCCAAGGGGGCGGCATGGCTGGGGGGCAGCCTGCGCCGCAACAGCGCCAGGCACCGCAGCCCGCGCCCAATCCGAGCGGCAGGCCAAGCAATCCATTCGACGATCTGTTCGGCAAGATGTTCGAGACGGGTGCGCAGCAGCGCGACGACTACCAAAAGGGCATGGAGTCGATCTTCGACCAGTTCAAGCAGGGAATGGGTCGGCGGTAAACTGACGAGGTGGCCGACACCTGATCTTCAGCGCCGCCCAAAGAAAATGCCCGGTCCTTGTGAGAACCGGGCAGTGTGCAGGCGAGCCGGCGGGGAACCGGCAGGGAGTGGGAGCCTGCGAAATCCTGGGCAGCAACCGGAACGCGATCAGGCCACCTTGCGGGCAAGATCCTCGATCGTGTCCGCGCGATCGGTCGCGATGACGCGAAGCCTCTCGGTTGGATCGCGGCCAAACGGTACCTCAATGGCGACGTGGAGATCGGCGCGCGTCAAGCCGATGTCGGCGAGTTCGGAGTCCGACATTTCGCCGAGGCGGTAGAAGGCGCGGCGGTTTTTCCAGGCGCGGTAGACGTTGGAAATGGCATTGGCCGCGCGCGTCGCAATAGCCGGACGCGACGTGATGCGCGAAGTCTCGGTGGCGAAGTCGAACGTAGCCATATCAGCCTCCTTCATATTTGAACGGACGAAGCGGGGCGATCGGCGCTGGCAACAGCGGCCGTTCCGGTCCCGATCCACGTAGAAGATGCACGTCGTCGTCCCAAAAACGGTGACCACTTAGGCGACATGCACTGCCTTGATGTGGACAATGCCGAATCTGCCACTGCTTGATTGATTAATCCAACGAATGTTTCTAATCTTTAGCATCAACACTAATGATGGATTGGACCGATGAAAGCGCCACTCGATCTCGATCAGTTGCAGACCTTCGTCTCGATCGTCGACACCGGCAGCTTTACCCGCGCGGCGGAAGAGGTGCATCGGACGCAGTCGGCGGTGTCCATGCAGATGCGCCGGCTGGAGGAACGGGTCGGCAAGCCGCTGTTCGAAAAGGACGGGCGCACCAACAAGCTGACCGAGGATGGCGACAGGCTGCTGTCCTATGCAAGGCGGCTGCTGTTCCTCAATCGGGAAACGCTGGCTGCCTTCGACGACCGGCGGCTCGAAGGCACGATCCGCATCGGCACGCCGGACGACTATGCCGATCGCTTCCTGCCCGAGATCATGGCCCGCTTCGCCCGTTCCAATCCGCGTGTCGAGCTGACCGTGATCTGCGAGCCGACGCCGGGGCTGGTCGACCATATCAAGCGCGGCAATCTCGATCTGGCGCTGGTGACGCACAATGACGCGCACGGCCAGTCGGAAGTGGTGCGGCGCGAACCGCTGCTGTGGGTCACTTCGGCCAACCACGCGACGCATGAGCAAGACACATTGCCGATGGCTTTCGGCCGGCCGAACTGCATCTGGCGGCGGGCTGCCGTCGACGTGCTCGACCGGCAGAACCGTGACTACCGCATCCTGTTCACCAGCTTCTCGGCAACCGTCATCACCGCCGCGGTGCTTTCCGGCCTGGCGATCTCGGTGCTGCCGGAATGTGCGCTGCGGCCCGGGATGAGGGTTCTGGGCGACGCCGAGGGATTCTGCCCCCTGCCCGATTGCCGCATCGGCATCATGCGCGGCCAGACGTCGCGACCGGAGATCGTCGAGGCGCTTGCCCGTCACATTTCGGAAAGCCTCGACAATATTTCCGTGCCGCTCGGCGAAGAGACGGGAACCTTCGACTTTGCAGCGCTCGCCTTTTCGAAGATGAAGCGAACCAAGCCGAACCAGATCCTGCCGGGCTGGTGAAAGACCCCGCAATTGGGCAGGCACCGGACACAGCCGTCTTGACGCGGACGCACAACCGCCCCCCAATCGGCCAATGAGCGACGCAGTATCCGAATCACGCACCAATGCCACCGAATACACGGTGAGCGAGATTTCCGGCGCACTGAAGCGCACGGTCGAGGACGTCTTCGGCAATGTGCGGGTGCGCGGCGAAATTTCCGGCTATCGCGGGCCGCATTCCTCGGGCCATGCCTATTTCTGCCTGAAGGACGACCGCGCGCGGCTCGATGCCGTGGTGTGGAAGACCACGATGAGCCGGCTGAAATTCCGCCCCGAAGAAGGTATGGAGGTGATCGCCACAGGCAGGCTCACCACCTATCCCGGAAAGTCCAACTACCAGATCGTCATCGACAATCTGGAGCCGGCCGGCGCCGGGGCGCTGATGGCACTGCTGGAAGAACGCAAGCGCCGGCTGCAGGCCGAAGGCCTGTTCGATGCCGGTCGCAAGCGCTTGCTGCCATTCATGCCGCGCGTCATCGGCGTCGTCACCTCGCCGACAGGCTCCGTCATTCGCGACATCATCCACCGGATCAAGGACCGGTTTCCGCTGCATGTGCTTGTGTGGCCGGTGCGGGTGCAGGGCGAGACGGCAGGCGCGGAAGTGACCGCCGCCGTCGCCGGTTTCAACACACTGGCGCAGGATGGTGTTATCCCGCAGCCCGACCTGTTGATCGTGGCGCGTGGCGGCGGCAGCCTCGAGGACCTTTGGGGGTTCAATGACGAGGCGCTGGCTCGTGCCGTCGCCGCCTCCCGCATTCCAGTGATCTCCGCTGTCGGCCATGAAACGGACTGGACGCTGATCGACCTGGCGGCGGATGTGCGGGCGCCGACACCGACGGGTGCCGCCGAAATCGCCGTGCCCGTGCGGGCCGACCTAGAAGTGACGCTTGCCGGTCTTGGTGCGCGGCTCAAGGCAGCGGCATCGCGTAATTTCGAGCGCAAGCGCCAGGCGGTCCGTGCCGCCGCCCGTGCGCTGCCCTCGCCCGACCAATTGCTGGCGCTGCCGCGCCGGCGTTTCGACGAGGCGACGAGCCGGCTTGGCCGGGCGCTGTCCGTCAGTGTCCAACGCAAGCGAGCCAGGCTTCAGGCGCAGCGGCTGACGCCGGCCACGCTGTCGCGACGCATGAACGAGGCCCGCACGCTGGCAGGCCGCGACCTCGCCCGCGCGCAAGCGGCGTTCTTCGCCATCGTGCGCGAGCGGCGAACACGGTTTTCGCGTACCGCTGCAAGGCTGTCCCCCGCGCCGATTGCAAGGCGGCAAAAATTGCAGGCCGATACTTTGGCTGCTTTGTCACGGCGGCAGGACCGGGTGATTTCGGTGCGAATCGAACGGTTGCGGGGGAAACTGACCCAGGCCGACCGGCTGCTGGCGACGCTGTCGCACAAGGCGGTGCTGGCGCGGGGTTTTGCCTTGGTGAAAGACGCCGACGGTACGGTGATCAAGCAGGCGGCTGACGTGGCGTCGGGGATGGCGCTTTCGCTGGAGTTCGCCGACGGAACCGCCAATGCGGTTGCGACCAGCGGTGCCGCACGGCCGAAAGCAACTGTAAGGCCAGTCGCCAAAGCCAAGGAGCATGGCAATCAGGGCTCTTTGTTTTGAATGCCATGACTTCTGAATGCCCATGACTTCTGAGTGGCAATGACTTCTGAATGGCAATGACCGACAATCATCACCAGACGACACCGTCCGGCAGGCCTCGCGCAAGAGCCTTCGGCGTAAGTTTTGACGGCGTCCCCGGACCTTTCAACGCCATCACCGATGTGCCTGGCGTTGCGGTCGGTTATTCGACGCTGATTTCCGGCGATGGTGCGCTGGTGGTCGGCAAGGGCCCGGTGCGCACCGGGGTGACCGCTATCCTGCCCAGACCGCGTGCCGATCTGGCCACACCGGTCTTTGCCGGTATCTTCAGCCAGAACGGCAATGGCGAATTGACCGGCTCGCACATCGTCGAGGAGACGGGCGCCTTCAATTTCCCGATCACTATCACCAACACGCATTCCTGCGGGGTTTCACGCGACGGAACGCTGCGCTGGATGCAGCGCGTGCTGCCAGCCGCGCTCGACAGCGCCTGGGGCCTGCCGGTGGCGGCGGAAACCTATGACGGCTTCCTGAACGACATCAACGGCCACCATCTCACATTCGAGCATGTTGCCGCGGCACTCGACGGCGCGACCAATGGGCCGATCGAGGAAGGCAGCGTCGGCGGCGGCACCGGCATGATCGCCTTCGGTTTCAAGGCAGGCTCCGGCACGGCATCGCGCGTCGTCGAATGGCACGGCCGGCGCTACACGGTCGGCGCGTTCGTGCAGGCGAATTTCGGCAAGCGGAGCAATTTTACCATTCGCGGCCTGCGCGCCGGGCCAGACCTCGAGGAACCGGCGATCCGCGAAGGCACGCCACGCGCCGAAAAGGGCTCTATCATCGGGATCGTCGCCACCGATGCGCCATTCCTGCCGCATCAGATGAAGCGGCTGGCCCGCCGGGTGCCGCTCGGCGTCGCCATGACCGGCGGCTTCGGCTATCACAGCTCGGGCGATATTTTCCTGGGCTTTTCGACCGCCAACCGCGAGGCGGCACTGGCGCCGTCAGGCAGCATCGCCAACGCCGATTTCATCCCCGACAGCGACATCGATCCATTCTTCGACGCGGTGATCGGGAGTGTGGAGGAGGCAATCCTCAATGCGCTGGTCGCCAATGACGACATGACCGGGCGGGACGGCAATTTTGTGCCGGCGCTGCCGAAGGCATGGCTCGAAAGCAGATTCGGTGTAAGTCAGGGGACGTAAACTGCCTGGCGCCGTCGCACGCGCGGCGCAGGTCTTGAAAATGGTTGAGCCGGGTCAATAGATGCCTTTCCCGGCCTTTCGCCGGGTCGGCATATCACTCGGTGGGCTTATCCGAATTCTTTTCTTCCTCTTCGGCCTCGGCCGCTTCTTCCAGCCTCGACGCTATAAGCTCCTTGATATCGCCAACCTCTTCCTGGATGTCCTCCAGCGGTATGCCGGCCTCAGCCGCCTTGGCGGCGCATTCCCTGGCGAGGGTCTCGGCCTGCTTCTCGATCCTGTCCGGCGAGGCGTGGCAGTGGACCTTTTCGCCGATCCACTCCTGCAAGAACTCGATCGCGTGTTCACTCATACTGCTATTCCCTGGCGGCTGCGCCGGTTGGTAATCATAAACGCCAGCATCCCGGAAAAGATGCACGCCCCATTCCAACCGAGTCGTCGTCACCCGGCAAGCCGATCTTGTCCAAGCTCCACAGAGCTGAAGGAAATCGAAGGTTCAAGGAGCTCATTCTAATTCTTGAGGGGATTCTGTTTTCTTGAGGAGACCGGCACCATATGCTGGGATCATGCCCCGGATCGCGCCATTGTTTCTACTTGCTTTTTTTCGGTATTCCAGCCGATTGCCATCACCACAGGTGTCATAATATGTGACGCCATTCGCCGCGCGACCCTAGGTACGCGGGCCGAAGCCGCCGCTATATAGTGACATCCTCAAGCAATGTCGACTCTGCTCGCCATCCTGCCTCTTCCCGCTACGTCGCGCATAGCTGGATGGCATCTTACCGTCATCGGGAACGAGCATATTTCGCCGGAAATCGAGCGAGCGCATCGCGATGCTGCGCAGCGGCCAGGCGCAGTAGCTATGCCGGCGACCTGCCTGTCCTGACGGGTTCTGGCGCCGTGCAGGCCGCGATACGGCGGACGGATGTTAGCCTCGAGAAGTGGCTGTTTCAGCAATCGAAAGTTCGGCCTATCCGCCAACCATGAGCTTGACGACTTCGTCATGATTGGTTTCCGAGATCTTGCGCTCGCCGGCCTGAACGCCCCGGCGCAGCACGACGATGCGGTCGGAAACGGCGAAAATATCCTGCAGATTATGCGAGATGAAGATCACGCCCCGCCCTTGCGCCTTGAGCTGGTGGATGAGCGAAATGACTTTGCGCTGTTCGGGCACGCCGAGGGCCGCGGTCGGTTCGTCCATGATCAGGATCTGCGCGTCCCAATAAACGGCCCGGCCGATGGCGACAGCCTGCCGCTGGCCGCCGGAGAAATTGCTGACCGGGGCGTCGAGCCGGCTGACATGGAAATCCAGCCGGCCCATCGTCTTCTTGGCGGCAACCGCCATGGCCTTGCGATCGAGCACCGGCAAAAAGCCGAAGGCCTTGCGCATGGGCTCACGGCCGAGGAAGATATTGGCGCCGATAGACAAATTGTCGGCGAGCGCGAGATCCTGATAGATGGTTTCGATGCCTTTGTCGCGCGCCTCATGCGGCGTCGCGAATGTCACCGGCTGCCCCCTCAGCAGAATTTCACCGCCCGTCGGCTGAAAGACGCCCGATATCGCCTTGATCAGCGTCGTCTTGCCGGCGCCGTTGTCGCCCGCCAGGGCCACCACTTCGCCGGGCCGCACAACCATGGAGAAATCGTTGAGCGCCCGGACGGCGCCGAAGTGCTTGGAAAGGTTCCGGACTTCCAGAAGGGGGGCGGTCTGGGCTGGGCTATTCATCCTGACGGGCTCCACTGAACCGGCGCTGCGCCTGGTCGATGAGAACGGAAATGATGATGACGAAGCCGACGGCGATGAATTGCCAGAACGGCTCGACATTGACGAAAACCAGCCCGTACTGAATGACCGCGATCACCAGCGCACCGGCAACCGTCCCGAAGATGGTGCCGGACCCGCCGAACAGGCTGGCGCCGCCGATCACGACGGCCGCGACGCTGTCGAGCAGCAACGGCTCGCCGGCCTGGGCCGCGCCCGCGGCGAAGCGCGCTGCATAGAGCGCGCCACCGAGACCTGCGCACATCGCCGAAAGTACATAAAGACGCAAGGTATGGCCCCTGATGTCGATGCCGGCACGACGCGCCGCCTGCACATTGGCGCCGATAGCGTAGTTGTGCTGGCCGAACCGGGTCTGACTCAGGATATAGTGCATCACAACGACGAAAACGGCGGCGATGATGACGAGATAAGGCACGCCGTAGAACCTGCCGTTGCCGAGCAGCGCGAACCAGGAATTCTGGACCGGCACCGTCGTGCCGCCGGCCAGCAGGTAAGCAACGCCGCGCGCAACGCCGAACATGCCAAGCGTGCCGATAAAAGGCGGAACTCTCAGGCGCGAGATCAGCAAGCCGTTGATGACGCCAGGCACGCCTGCGACGATCACGGCCGCCAAAATGCCCAACATCATGGCCAGTGGCAGCGGCATGGCGACGCCGGCCAGATTAGTGGCATGGGCCGCGACAACAGCGGCAAGGCCCATAATAAAGCCGAGCGAGAGGTCGATGCCTCCCGAAATGATGACGAATGTCTGTCCGGTCGCAAGCAGCAGCGGCGCCACGGCGAATATCGCAATGGACTGCAGGTTGAACGGATTGAGCATGAAGGTCGCGCCGAAGGAGAGCCTCGACCAAACCTCAAAACAGATGATCAGGCCGGCGAGAAACAGCCAGGCGCGCCCATCGGCGATGCGTCCGAGCCAGGTCCTGGCTGGATCACAATGGTCGGCCTGTGGAGCGACATGGGGTTCGCTTTGCTCGATTGGCGATGTTGAGGTCATTGATATCCGATCCGCGGCGCGGCCTCCGTCAACAGGGTCCCAGAGACCCGGCGCAGATCTCCTCCCGGCAAGCCGGAAGGAGATCAAGCTGGTTTGGACTCATTCGGAATAGAGGTACTTCGAGATGTTCGGATCGGCGATGTTCGACTTGTCCATGATCGTGAAGCCGGTGCCGATCGCAACCGGGATCGACTGGCCGGTCAGGTGGGCATAGGCCGAAACGACGCCATAGTAGCCGATCTCAGCCGGATGCTGGGCAATCGCAACGTCCACCAAGCCGGTATTGATGTTGTCGGCGATGCTGGTCGGCGCGTCGAACGCCACCACCTTGACGGTGCCGGTCTGCCCAGCTTGCTGGACGCCATTCGCCGCGCCGAGCGCCGAAAACAGATTTGCACCGAACACGCCAACGAGATCGGGATTGCGCGCGAACACAGCCTGCAGCTGCGAGGCGGCCTTATTGGCGTCGTTGTCGTTGAACTGGGTTTCGAGCACGGTGATGCCGGGATGGTTGGCCGCCATCTCCTTCTTGAAGCCCTCTTCACGCTGATCGGTGGTCGAAATGCCAGGCTTCACATTCGAAACGTAGACCTTGCCCTTGTCGCCTACGGCCTTGGCCAATGCCCGGGCGGCGATCTCGCCGCCGAGAACGTTGTCTGAAGCGATATAGGACAGCGGGAAATCCGCCTCGCCGGCGCCGGTCTGGTAAACGCCGCTGCCGATGAAGGTGTCGACCGTGATCACCGGAATGCCGGCATCATGGGCCTTGCGGAGCGGCTCGACCAATTGAACCTTGTCGGTCGGCGCGATCAGGATGGCGTCCGGCTTCTTGGCGATGACGGCATCAAGCACAGGGACTTGCGTTACCGGATTGAAATCCGGGGCGCCCTGGAAAACCAGGCTCACGCCAAGAGCATCGGCTGCCGCCTGGGCTCCCTTGCGCATGGTGATGTAAAAGCCGTCGGTGGTAAGGCCCGGAACGAGAGCAACGGTGAACTTCTTGTCCTGCGCCAAAGCGGGCGTGATCAGCGCCGTTGCGCAGATGGCGAGAGCCGCCAGGGCGGCAACAATCTTCTTCATAACATCCTCCTCTTAATGTTGGCAGATTTGCCGTTGCGATTGACGTTGAAATGGCCGTCAATTCGTTTCGGCGACGTGACGTGCTGACGGCGAGAAACGGGTTTCGCCTGCTTGCTGTTATGGGCAGCTTTCCTCCCGAGCGCCCCCCATCCGTTTAGATCAGCCAGTCGAAACCGACCAGCCTGCTGCGTGCAGTCCCGGTCCTGGCCCCCGCAAGATCCAGGGAACAGCGCCGCTCGGCGCACATGCGCCTAGTCGCGAGGTTGTAACACTTTGCTGAAAGAAATTGCAACCCCGGTATTTCCGGGTCGAAACCCTTTCAAAACCGCACAACATCTGGCTGCTCCGCAGAGCCCGTACGCACGCAGACTATTGCTCCAACTCTTCAACGACAACTGATGATTTCGCAGCGGCCGGCTCGCGAGCCGCAGTTGATGTCGATCAGCTTGGGATCGATTATTGCGGCAAGAGAGCCTCGAGGATGGCCTGAGCAGTCTTGGTGTCTGTTACCAGGGCATTGATAAGCTTGGCGCGGACGGCACCGATAATGGCCGTCGCCTTCTCCGGCGAGGCGGCAACACCGATCACCAGGGGAACGGCTCGAAGCTGGGCCGGCGACATTGCGATCATCCGGCTCTCCCCCTCCCACGGGATAAGATTACCTTCGGCGTCGAAATAATGCCTGATAACGTCTCCAGCCGCATGAAACAGGGCCTGTTCGCTCAGCGTGGCCGCGCTCGCCTCAGGCTGGTTGATGGCATGGGGCAGGCCGACACCGACGATTGCAACGTCGGTCCGCTCCCAAAGCGCGACGCTGTCGCGGATGGCCGCATCGCCTAGGAAGACCTCACGCAATTCGCTGGACGGCAGATAGGGCGCATGGATGAAATGCGGCGTCCCGCCGAACTCTTCAGCGGCGAGCCGGACGAATTCGTTGATCTGAAAATGCGGCGCCTGCTGCTGCATGCCGCCGGTGGCAGCGACGGTAAGAACGCCGGGAATGCGCGGCAGGCCTGCCCGGATCACCTCGCGAACTGCGCGCCCCCAGCCAATGGCGACCGCCGAGCCGGCCGTCAGTTCGGCTTGCTTGAGCAAGGCGCCGAGCGGTGCCGCGAGCGCCGTCAGCGTGCCAGCTGCCGGCGTCTCAATGACCGCCGCGTCACGAAGTCCTAGCCCTTCGATCAGTTGCGTGGCGATGCCTTCAGGCGCTGCAAGATCGAGAACCTCGATCCGCACGATGCCCTCTGCCCTCGCCCGCTGCAGGAGGCGCGATATGGTCGCGGTGGAGACACCGAGCCGCCGCGCGATGTCGACCTGCGACATCTCCGCCTCGTAGTGCAGTTTGGCGACCGTATGCAGCATCGTCCGCGATGCGGCCGCATCTTGTGCGGGAGGGATAGACAGGTTGCAATTCCTTTCAGCAATGTGTTACAGGCTTATCGACCGATGGGAGTTATCGCGCAAATTCGGCCGACTCGCAACGTGGGCTCGTTTCCGGAGCCGGTTGCGGGCCAGGCGGAATTCTCGGTTTGATAGCGCATCAAAGCGGCAAAAATCTCTGCCGACAGGCAGGTAAAAACTGAACCTTTCTCGTTCCACGGATCCGCGCCCTGGCGAATGGGCGCCAACATCGGACAAAAGACCATGACAAAGATGACGACCGCAGAGTTGCGCGGCTACCAGCAGATATGCGGCAAGGACGGAGCCATGATGGCCATCGCCTGTGATCAGCGCGGCGGCATGCGGAGCCTGCTCGCGTCGGCCCCTGCAGAACAGGCCAAGATCACCAACGACATGCTCGGCGACACCAAGTCGGACATCACGCAATACCTCGCCAGCCAGGCATCCTGCGTGCTGCTCGACCCGCTCTGCGCGGTGCCGCGAGTTGTCGATGAAGGCGTGCTGAATCGCGATACGGCTCTGCTCATCGGCCTCGACGCCTCGGGCTTCGACGTCTCGCCCGGCGGGTACCGCCTGTCGCGCCTCGTTCCCGACATCGACGCGCGTCGTGTTCGCGAGCTCGGCGGGACCGGCGGCAAGATCATGGTCTATCTCAGGGCCGATAGGCCTGAGGCGAATGAGCACAATATCGCCATTCTGCGCCAATGCATCGCCGACTTCGGACAAGAAGACCTTCTGCTCGTCGTCGAGTTCCTGACTTATCAGGTCGAAGGCGAAAGCCTTGAAGACTATACTGCCAAGATCCCTTTGCTTGTCGAAGAGGGCACCCGGATTTCACTGGAATGCGGGGCAAAGGTGCTCAAGCTCCCTTATCCCGGAACGCCGGAAGCCTGCGCCAGGATCACCGACATGGCTGGCGAGGTGCCATGGGCGGTTCTCTCCGCCGGTGTCAACCATGAGACTTTCCTCGGCCAGGTCGAGATCGCCATGAAGAACGGCGCGTCAGGCGTCATCGCCGGCCGGTCGCTGTGGAAGGACTGTATCTCGCTTGACCGTGACATTCAGCGGGAAAGGCTTAGGACTATCGCAGTGTCGAGATTGCGCGAGCTTCAGGCGGTGATCGGAAACTACCGGCAGAAAGCCGCTTAGCTATTCGGCGTTCACACCAGGCACGCACGGGACGTCATGCCTCAGGCCATGATCCCGAAAAGCGGAGACCGGTTTTCGGAAAAGATCATGGTCAAACAGCAAGATAGAGCCCCATTTCGATTTAGTCGAAATGAAACAGGCTCTAGTTCGATGGCCATAGGAATCGATATCGGCGGCACCAATCTGCGCGCCGCCCGCATTTCTGGCACAGGCGAAATCCTCGATCGTATTTCCGAGAAAAGCGCGCCGGATCCGGAGCTCGTGCTCTCCCGGATCGCCGGAATGGTGCGCCGGCTCGATTCACCCAGCGTTGCCGCCATCGGCATCGGCGTCCCCGGACGCGTCGATGCACGGCTTGGCGCGGTGTTGTCCGGAGGCTATGTCAACCTGGCCTCGATATCCCTGGCGCAGCGGCTGGAAAGCCTGGCGGGCAAGCCCGTCGTAATCGACAATGACTGCAATATGGCACTGGTCGCGGAAATGGCATTAGGCGCCGCCAGAGGCCATGAAAGCATCGTCATGTTCACGATCGGGACCGGCATTGGTGGTGCCGTGGTCCAAGACCGGCGGATCGTCCGCGGCAAGGGAACGGCAGGGCAACTCGGCCATATCACTGTCGACATATCGGGCGAAGCGTGCGTCTGCGGCCGGCGCGGCTGCGTTGAGACCACCAGCTCAGGCACCGCACTTGGCCGGCACATCACGCGGGCAGGCCTCGGTCCGGATGTTTCGGTCGATCAGCTTTTTGCCCGGGATGCGGACGGTGACATGCTGGCGCGCGGCATACTGGAAGCCTGGGCCAGGCCGCTGCGTGCGGCAATCGATTCGGCCGTGGCGATGTTCGCC
Organism: Mesorhizobium sp. WSM4823; assembly: GCF_055811195.1. NCBI lineage: Bacteria > Pseudomonadati > Pseudomonadota > Alphaproteobacteria > Hyphomicrobiales > Phyllobacteriaceae > Mesorhizobium > Mesorhizobium sp. WSM4823. The sequence continues at coordinate 963,219 of NZ_JBVVQL010000001.1, read as the reverse complement.
CCAGATTTGGTCCTGCTCGGCGGCGGACTTGGCCTGGCGGCTCACAGGGCACTTGCCATCGCCCCCGCGTTGGCTCCCTGGTACCAATGCCCGGTGGAACCGGCGCAACTTGGCGACGACGCCGGTGTCATCGGCGCCGGTCTGGAGGCGCTCGCCGCACAGGCAACAGTCGCACCACCGTCGCCAGTGTCTCTGCCGTCCGCCCGGCTCGGCCGGACCAGGCGCGCCGTGCTGGTCAACGGCATCCCGGCCAGCGGCAAAAGCACGGTCTCACGCGGCATCGCCGACCGGATGGGATGGCCGCTGCTTACGCTCGATACGATCAAGAACCCGTTCCTCGAGGCGCTCGGCGGCGGCGACCGTGAATTCAACCGCCTGCTCGGCCGCGCCAGTTACCAGGCCATCTGGTCGGTCGTCGGCGAAGCTCCAGCGGGCACCACGATTGTCGTCGATGCCTGGTTCGGCTTTCAGCCGCGCCAGCTGCTCGAAGATCACCTGCGAAGGGCCGGAGTCGAACAGACCGCCGAAATCTGGTGTCACGCGCCCGGCGAGGTTCTTGCCGAGCGCTATCGCGCACGGCTCGACCAGCGCCCCGCCGGCCATCCTGGCGCGGCCTATATCCCCGAACTCATCGAACTGGCCAAGCGTGCCGAGCCGCTGCGGCGCGGGCCGCTGTTTGACGTCGACACCACCAAACCGATCGCTTTCGATGCCATCACGCAATGGCTGCAGGCGACGATTGCGGCGGATGCATAGGCAGAGCGGCCGCCTGACAAATTCGGGGCAAGTTGCAAATTCGGGGCAACTTGATTGCCGTCGGCACTTTCGACACAGCGACGGTATCACAATTTTGAACGCCCTGAGGCCGGCAAGGCGCTGACGCGAATCACCGTCACTTTTCGCTCGGCGGAGCGCAAGGACGAAAGTGCGTCCTGGGAGATGCCCTCGTCGGTGATCACCTCGTCGATTTCGGAAATGTCCGAGAGCGTACAGAAACCAGGTGCGGTGAACTTCGAGCTGTCGACGAGCAGGATCGTCTTGCGGGCAGAAGAGATCATGGCGCGCTTGAGCGAAGCCACCTCCAGCGAGGTTTCCGTCAGCAGCGTGCCCGTCACAGCCGAAGCACCTGTCATGCAAAGGTCGGCATGGAGCGTTTTGATGAAGCTCTCGCCCGGCTCACCGGCAAGGTGCCGGTAGCCGGGACGGACGGTGCCGCCCGGCAGGATGATGCGCCAGGATTTGATGTCGGCCGCGAAATCGGCGATCTCTAGACTGTTCGTCACAACGGTCAGCGGCAAATCCCGATCGGCGGCGGCGCGCACCACCTCCATAACGGTCGAGGAACTGTCGAAGATGACACTGTCGCGAGCGCTCAGCCGCTGCGCGGCCTCGCGGCCGATCGCTACCTTCTCGGCGTGCTGCAGCTCTGCATTGACAGTCATCTCGCGTTCGAAGGTGGCGCGCATCGGTTGCAGCAAATGCGCGCCACCGTGGGTACGCTCGAGATAACCCTTTTCCACCAGATGTTCGAGATCTCGCCTTACCGTCGATTGCGATCCGCCGATCGTGTCGGCGAGCTCCTGGATGCTGGCCGCGCCGCTAACGCGCAGGTGCTCCAAAATAAGAGCCTGCCGCTTGGCAGGAACGATATCGACGCGTTTGCTCGGAGACTCCATGCTTCACCCGCTTGGTAGCCGACAGGAAGGTCGACAGATTTCAGCCAAATCGGTCAATCTCTACCAAATCGTATAGCCGCAATCCACGACCACAACCGTGCCGGTCATGGCACTCGCGGCATCCGAGGCGAGGAAGAGGATGGAGGCGGCAATCTCGTCCGGGCGCGCAACGCGCTTCATCGGCGTCATCTCCATCCACACCGGCATCAGCTTATCGTCGGTGAAGCCGCCGCGCGACATGACGGTATCGACATAGGTCGGCGCGACACAGTTTACCCTCACGCCGCGTTCGGCCCATTCTCCCGCAAGGGAGCGTGTCATGTGGTGGACGGCTGCCTTTGCCGAATTGTAGTGCACCTGACGTTGCGGCTTGTTGGAAATCAGTCCGGACATGGAACCGAGCGTGACGATCGCGCCCCGGCCCCGTTCGAGCATGGGTCTTGCGAATTCCCGGCAGGACCAATAGGCGCCGTTCAGGTCGACGTCGACCACCCTCAGCCATACCTCGTCGCTCATCTCCTCCCCGCCGGTGTCGGGCCAGGCGATCCCGGCATTTGCGATCAGGATATCGACCGCGCCGTGACGCTCGTTGGCGGATCGAGCAGCTGCGGCAACGGCCTTGGAATCGGTTACGTCGAGCTGTACCGCCTCGATATCGTGGCCCTTCCGCTTCAGCTCGTCACGCCCTGCCTCCAGAACTTGCGGATCCATGTCTGATATGATGACCCGTGCGCCGGCTTCGGCGAGCGCTTCGGCCGTCGACAGGCCGATGCCGCGGCCGCCGCCGGTGATGAAGGCCGTTTTGCCGTCCAGGCGGAACCGTTCGAGAAACATGCGGATTGTCCTTCAGGCGTGTTGGAGGGTGGGGCCGGCATCGGCGTGGCGGTTGCGTCCGAGGATGAGCAGACAGCCGGCGGTGAAGCTGTCACCCAGGCCGAGCGTCGTCACTGGCTTCTCGACATAGGGAGAAGCACAGGCAACGAAGGTCCAGCGCCCCTTGCTGACAGGCGTCTCGAAGGGAAGCGGATGGAATTCGGCCGTCGGTGCGATCGCGATGGTTCGTGCGGGCTCTCCGTTCGCTGCCCTGGCGCTGGCGATTGCGCAGCCTGCCATCAGCGCGCGTTCCTCTTCCTTCGGGTCGTTCAAGGTTGCAGCGGCGGCCCATGTATCGGCATGCACGCAGACTCGCTCCAGATCAAGCCGTTCGCCGAGCGCCACAAGAGCCTCCATGGGATGATGGGCGGACGGGTTCATGGCGAGCAGTTCGGAGTGGCTCATTCCGAGCGAGGTGATTGCGCCGCGGGCGTGGGCAAAAAGCTCCTCGACTGCCTGCTGCGTCGCATAGCCCGCCAGCTCGAAATGGATCGTCTTGAGGCCGGCTGCCTTCCAGTCGCGGCTAAGAGCGAAGACGTGCCGGCTGGCGGCGCCGACATTCTCCACCGCCTCGTCGTTCAGTCCGGAAAGAAGCCCGGCGGCGGCTGACGGTGCCAGCCGACGTGACATGGCCTCGAAATGCTCGTCATGCTGAATGCCGCGGTCACAGAAGCGGACGATGACACGCGAGGAACGGGTCGGCACGGCAGCGCCGATCGCGCGGCCGGCGGTGAATTCGAAGATGAAGATTTCGGGGATGTGCGGGCCAGCGGCCGATACCGCATTCGCCGTTTTGAGCGCCCCCCTTTCCGCCAACAGAACGCCGGCCGGTATCTGCCGCAGCATCGCCGCGTGGCGATCCTCGATGGCGACCAGAGAGCGGACGCCAAGTTGCCCGAGCACCCAAGCCGCCTGAGGACCGGTTCCCCCCAGTGCATAGCGCAGCGGCAGCCGCTCGCGCAGCCATGCCGGGCCTTCCGACCAGTCAAACCGTACCTCGCCGCCCACCCCGCACGCGGCACGGGAAAGAAGAAGGTTGGCAAGTTGCGCCGCAGGAGTATCGGCGGGTGCGTCCAGAAGCGGCTGCATGTCATGCATCTCGACCCGCGCATCGACGCATGCGCTGATGCCGCACAAGAAAAGGCCTGCCGACGACAGGGCGTCCGCGCCAAGCGGACCGGACCGTGGATCGACCAGGGCGGAATAGCGTTCCGCGCACGATCCGGTGAACCCATCCCTCATGGCCGCGCTCCTCCTCGCCTAGCGACGCTGTCAATTGCTATCATTATCTTCCAAATCGTCAATGTGATTTTTGCCAACCTCGTGCCAAAATAGCGCAGATGTGCATTGTAAGCCCCCGTCTTTGCGCAGCGCAGCAAGAAATTTTGCTGCAAATGCTCAAATTGCTCCATATGTCGGCAAGAAGAAACTTTATCTTTGTAAACAATCGCATAAGGCAAATTCTCGCCTCGGCAAGCAGGACGTGCCCGCAACGAAACGCCGGAAAACGGCTTGCGTTGGCATGAAATTAGAGAGACTTAGACAGCTATTGACAGATTATGAGAAATATCCGCATATGACTCCGAGCCTGGAGCGGCGAAGGAAGAGCGCCGATGGCAGGGCAGTACAACATTTCTACCGAGGAACACCTATGCTCACGAGACTCGACAGGAAGCTGGCGAACATCCGCGCAGGCCGCTACAAGCCGACCGACTTCGTCATTGCTGATGCCAAGGACAGCGACGTCGGCGCCGGCGTGACCGCTACCGGCTTCGACTGCTCGGTCAAGCCGCCGCGCCGCCGCAGCCGCCAGGAATTCCTCGCCCAGATCGAGGAGATCATCAAACAGGACATCGTCGACATCATGCTGGTGTCGCAGTCCAACCTTGATCTTCTCGACGAGCGTGGCGCCTTCTTCGGCAGTGAGATGAAACCGGCGATCCGCGGCAATCTGGAAACGATGTGCTGGGGCGCCGTGCGCCACGGCGTCTATACCCAGAAGCCGTCGGTGCCCTTCCGCGATGCCAATCTTTCGCGTGCCATCGCCAACTATCCGACGCGCGGCACCGACCTTGCCCTCTATTCGGTTTCCTTCAGCAACGACGTCGAACTCGACATCCGCACGTTGAATGCCTTTGCCGAGTTCCGTGCCGAGGCGGCCCGGACCCACTTCAAATATTTCTACGAGGTCTTCAATCCAAACGTCGATATCGGTCTCAGCACTGAGCAAATCGGCGAATTCGTCAACGACAACATCATCAAGTCATTGGCGAGCGTGCCGAAGGCCGAGCGTCCGCTGTTCCTGAAGACATCGTATAATGGGCCGAAGGCGATGGAAGAACTCGCCAATTTCGATTCCGAGTTGATCGTCGGCGTGCTCGGCGGCGGGGCTGGCACCACCCGCGACACGTTCGAGCTAGTCGCCCAGTCGCAGCGCTACGGCGCTCGCCTGGCGCTCTTCGGCCGCAAGATCAACCTCGCCGAGGCGCCGCTTCATCTCATCGTTTTGATGCGGGCGGTTGCCGACGGCACAATTGGCCCGGAGGAAGCCGTGCGCGCCTATCACGGCGACCTGCAGAAGCTCGGCCTGACGCCAAACCGCCCGCTCGCGGACGACCGGATAATCACGGAAGACGTGTTGACGGTCGCGGCGGCCAAGGCCGCCTGACGCCGGAACTGATGAGCGGCGGAAGCATGAACCGCCGCTCCGTTTGGAACGTGACCCTCCAATGGGTCGCTGCGCCCGCGAGTAGGAGGCTTGCGACGCGCACCACGTGAGAGAAAAAGGGAGGAATATGATGAGGAAGATGCTGTTTTTTGCGACGACGATCCTCGCCGCCGCTCTTTCTTCTGCTTCGGCGGATGCCGAACAGAAAGAGGTAACGGTCTGGTCCTGGTTCGTGCAGAGCACGATGAACAAGTCCATCGCCGCCTTCGAGAAGGCACATCCGGACGTCAAGGTGAAATATACCTATTACAACTATTCGCCCGAATACATCACTGCCCTGAAGGCGGCGGCAGCGTCCGGGAGCCTTCCTGACGTGATCGGCTTGCAGCCGGGATCACTCACCCAGCAGTATCGGGAACATCTCGAAGCGGTGAACGAACGCGCCGCCAAGCAGTGGGGCGGTAACTGGGCGGACAAGATCTTCCCGGTCAACCGCAAGCAGATGCTGATGGGCAACCCGAAGGGCGACGAAAATTATTACATCATCCCCCAGGAATCCCAGGTTCTGTGTATCTGGTACAACCGCAAGATCTTCGAAAAGCTAAATCTTTCGGCGCCAAAGACCTATGACGAGTTGAAGGCTGCGGCCAAGGCGCTGACCGACAACGGCTATATCCCGATGTTCCAGGGCGCGGCCGACGGCTGGCAGAACGAGAACGTTTTCCTCATGCTCGCCAACCAGTTTTCGCCGGGCATCGCCGACAAGGCCCAGGCCGGCGAAACGCCTTGGACGGCGCCGGAACTCGTCGATGCCATGAAGGCCTGGAAGGGTCTTTTCGACGACGGCATCTTCCAGCAGGGAGCGCTCGGGGCTCATGCCTATCCGACCGGCGCGCAGCTTTTTGCACAGGGCAAGGTCGGCATGATGGCACTCGGTTCTTGGTGGATGCAGGAAAGCAAGTTCCCGCCGCCGCTTTCGGACTATGTCCAGAACATGGACGGCTTCGATTTCTTCTACATGCCTCCTGTCAAGGAGGGCAATTCCGCGAGCCCGCCCGTCGGCGGCATCGACATCGGCTACGGCCTGACCAAGAACGGTGGCAAGAACCCGGAAGCCTGGACTTTCCTTGCCGAACTCACCAACGGCGTCGGCCTGCAGGAGGCGTTGAACGACCTCAACGACCTTCCCGCCTTCGAGGGTAATTCCCCGAAGGGCGACATCACCGATCATGTGAAGGAGATTTCGGCCCGCTTCATGGCAGATCTGCCCAAAGCGGAAAACCAGCGCTTTGCCTCGCCGGCAGTCGCAGAGGCGCTCGACAATGCGCTTGCCGGCGTCGCGGCCGGCAGCATCGAGCCGGAAGCCGCGCTCGCCACCGTCCAGGCGGCGACAGAGAAGGCACTTGCTGTAAAGTAAACTGAGACGAACGACCGGGCGCAGAAGCGCGCCCGGTTCCCTTTCAGTCTAGAGCGGTTCAGCTTTTGATAGAATCGCTGACCCGCTCTAAGTGTCTGTTTTCACGCAATTCCCCAGGGAAAGCGCTACGCGCTTTTCCCGGGAAAACCGCTACGCACTTTTCCTGGAATTGCTCTGAAATGGCGAGCATCATGAGCACAGAAGCCATGCGAGCCGGATCTGCCATCACGGCGGTCAAACGGCGATCGGCCAGAGCTTCGAGGCTCTATCTTTTCGTTCTTCCGGCGACGCTTCTGTTTGTCGTCTTCATCGCCTACCCGATCCTCTGGGTTGCCGGGCAGAGCCTCTATGTCGGCACGAGTGGCGGAGCGGCCTTTGCCGGGCTTGCCAACTACACGACGGTTCTAGGCGATCCGACCTTCTGGGTCGTGGTGCGCAACATGTTTCTATGGGGCGTCATCACCATACCGGTGCAGATGCTGATCGGCGGGCTGCTCGCCTATTTCATCGAGCGCCACACCCATGCCCTTCGCGGCTTCTTTCGCACCATGTTCTTCCTGCCGGTGGTGACCTCGGTTTCGGTCATCAGCCTGGTGTGGGTGCAAATTTACGCGCCCTACTATGGCATCGCCCAGGAATACCTAAAGGACGTCGGCATCGTCATGGTGACGTCGCCGATCGGCGACCCGAAAACCGCGATCTATGCGTTGATCATCGTCAATATCTGGCAATGGACTGGTTTCTCGATGCTCATGTACATCGCCGGCATTGCCAACCTGCCCAGCGAAGTGCTCGACGCCGCCCGCATTGACGGCGCGAAGGGCTGGCGGCTTGCCGTGCATGTCATCGTGCCGATGCTGGCGCCGGCAACGAAATCCCTGTTGCTTCTGGGCATCATCGGCACGTTGCAGACCTTCCCCATCGTGCACCTGATGACCGGAGGCGGCCCGAACCGGGCCAGTGAGGTCTTCGGCACTTTCATCTTCAAACAGAGCTTCGTGCTGGGCGACACCGGCAGCGGAGCAGCACTCTCCGTCATCGTGCTGGTCATCGCACTCACCCTCTCGCTGATCCAGATCGCAGCGTTAGGTGCCCGTCTGACGCCTGCCGGGAGGCGGCCGTGATGATATCGTTCGCCCGCAGCCGGATCCGCAGCATGTTTATCCATGCGGTCCTCTTCATCGTGCTCGGCTTCTGGATGGTGCCCCAGATCTATATGCTGTCGATCGGGCTACGCACCCCGGCCCAGGCCTTCGACGCCGAGCTCTTCACCTGGCCGGTGACCTTCGACAATTTCGTCACGGTGGTCCGCGACAATCCGCTGGGGGCGATCTTTCTGAACAGCCTGATCATCACGGTTGCGACGGTGGTGATCGTGGTCGCGGTCTCCTCGCTGTTTGCGTTCGCCTGTGCAATCCTGAGGTTGAAGGGCTCGATCTTCCTCTACACCACGCTGCTCACGACCTTGATGGTTCCGCTCGCCTCCATGGTCCTGCCGCTCGCCATCCTGCTCCAAAACTTCGGCTGGGTGAACACCTATATCGGTCTCATCCTGCCCTATGCGGCGCTCGGTGTGCCGTTTGCCATGGTCATCCTCAAGTCCTTCATGGAGGATGCCCCGCAGGAACTCTTTGAGGCGGCGCGGGTAGATGGCTGCAACGCCTGGCAAACCTACTGGCACGTGGCCTTGCCGCTTGTACGACCGGCCCTGGTCTTCGTGACGATCTGGCAGTTCATCGTGACATGGAACGAGTTCTTCCTCGCTCTCATCATCCTCACCAAAAGCGAGATGAAGACGCTCACCATCGTGCCGATGCAGTATTCCGGCCTCTACATGGCCAATCCGGGTGCCCTCTTCGCAATCCTGACGCTGATCGCCCTTCCCCTCATCCTCCTCTATGTGCTGGTGCAGCGCGCCTTCGTGCGTGGCCTGCTCGCCGGTGCCGTAAAAGGTTAGATCCATGGCGACGCTTTCGATCGACAAAGTCACCAAGGCGTTCGGCAACACCACGGTCATTCCGGAACTGTCGCTGACAATCGAGGACGGCGAATTCTGCGTACTGGTGGGACCGTCGGGCTGCGGCAAGTCCACGCTGCTTCGGATCATCGCCGGGCTGGAACCCATTAGCTCCGGCCGGATCCTGGTCGATGGCGTCGATATGAGCGATGCCGAGCCACCGGAAAGAGGCGTGGCCATGGTGTTCCAGTCTTATGCGCTCTATCCGCATATGGATGTCGGCCGCAACATCGGCTTCGGCCTGAAGATCGCACGGACGCCTGCCGCCGAGATCGTTGAACGTGTAAGCCGCGCTGCCGAAAAACTGCGGCTCGGCTCCTACCTTAAGCGCAAGCCGCGAGAGCTTTCTGGCGGGCAGCGTCAGCGCGTTGCGATCGGCCGCGCCATGACACGCAAGCCGAAACTCTTCCTGCTCGACGAGCCACTCTCCAATCTCGATGCGGCGCTGCGTGTCGGCATGCGCGTGGAGATCGCGCGCCTGAAAGCCGAACTGGCGTCCACCATGGTCTACGTCACGCACGACCAGGTAGAGGCCATGACGCTTGCCGACCGCATCGTGGTCATGAACAGCGGGCGCATCGAACAGGTCGGCACACCGCTCGATCTTTACCACCGGCCAGCCAATTTGTTCGTTGCCGGTTTCATCGGTTCGCCGGCGATGAATTTCTTGAATGGCAAGGTTGTTGCCATTCAAGGCACGGTCGCGACTGTGGCTCTGTCCTGGGGGCCGATGCTGGACATTCCGGTCGAGCGGCGTATCGAGCCCGGCGACATCGTTACGCTCGGCATTCGACCGGAACACGTTGAGCTTGCGGGCGAAGGACAGGCCAATGCCCATGTCGTGCAGGCTTCTATGGTCGAACTCCTCGGTAGTGACACCTTCATTCATGCCAATGAACGCGAGGAAAGCCTGGTCATCCGCGACAGCCGCGGCCGGATGGTGCGGGCGGGCGACTGCATCTCAATCTCGCTGCCGACCCGCGTCTGCCATCTTTTCAACGAGTCCGGAGACAGAATTTCCGATGCCGCCGCAGCGTATGCGGAGCCCGTTCCCCTCTCCCCCAGGGAACGCGTCAACTGACCCATGAGAAGCAACACAGTCCGGCAATCGATGGTCTTCGGAGACCGGACGCTATGGAATGCCCCGACACGAGCAGAAACAAGGACGAGGAGGAATCATGACGGATTTTCAGGGTAGAAAGATCCTGGTGACGGGGGGCAGCGGCGGTATCGGTGGTGCCACCGTGCGGCACCTGGTGCGTGCAAACGCCAACGTCATCGCGGCAGGGCGCTCCCGCGAAGCGCTCGATGCGATCGCAAAGGAGACGGGCTGCCGCACTGTGACCTTCGACCTTGCCTCGGAAGACGAGATTCGCGGCGCTCTCGAAGGGCTCGACCTCTGGGGGGTGGTCAATTGCGGCGGTTTCGGCGGCGAGATCGCGACGCCAATGGATACCGATATCGCCATTTTCGACAAGGTCATCACCATCAATGCGCGTGGTGCGCTATTGGTCACCAAATATGCGACGCAGCAAATGGTGCGCATCGGCAAGGGCGGGGCGATCGTCAATGTTTCCAGCCAGGCGGCGCTGGTCGCGCTCGAGGGGCACATTTCCTACGGCTCCTCGAAGGCCGCGCTCGAAAACATCACGCGCTGTTCGGCTTTGGAGCTGGGCAAATACGGAATCCGCGTCAACAGCGTCAATCCGACCGTGGTCATGACACCAATCTCGTCCGGCCACTGGAGCCAGCCGCATGTCGCTGAACCCTTTCTGAAGCAGATGCCTCTCGGCCGGTGGGCAACGGAGGACGAAATCGCTGGGCCGATCGTGTTCCTGCTCAGCGATGCGGCCTCGATGATCACGGGGATTTCGCTTCCCATCGACGGCGGCTATACCTGCCGATGAGCCCGAGATCGAGAGTGAGATAGTAGGACGGCAAATCTGGCGCACGCGCCTTGCCGCATCATCAACTCGATGATGGACGATGCCCGGTGCCAATGGCCGAAGGTCGACGTAATCGGCGGCGCGATCGCGCGCGCCGGCCTCGGCATCCCGCAATCACCGGTTCTGCTGCAAGATTGTCTCGCCGGCGATGAAGCCCCATGTCAAATTGGGGCCAAGTGTCGTGCCGGCGCCCACGGCGCGCGTGCCAACGGGATTGGCCATGGCGAGCCCTGCCGCATAGAGGCCGGGAATGATTGAGCCGTCCGCTCTCAACACCTGCGCTCGCTCGTTGGTGCGGGCGCCGCCCTTGGTACCGAGAATTGAGCGATTGATCGTCATGCCGACATAGGGAGGCTTGTCAATCGGCTTCAATCGGTTCTCGGGCCCATGCGCCTTGTAGTCCTCCCAGCCGTTCTCACCGCAGCGGAAATCCGTGTCGCGGCCCTTCGCGCAAAACTCGTTCCAGCGGGCAATCGTCTCCTCGAGCGCCACCGCCGGCAACCCGAGCTTGGCGGCGAGGCCACCGATCGTGTCGGCCTTCTTGACCCAATCGCGCTCGTAGGAGGCGTACCAGCGGAAAGGCAGCGACGTTTTCAGGAAGCGGTGATCGCCAATGAGATAGCAGGGCAGATTGACGGGAGAACCATCCGCCCCACGCGCGTCAATCGCCTCGCCGATATTGAAGTCGTTCTCGCTGACAAAGCGCTTGCCCCCGCGATTGACCACGATCGAATGCGGCTCGGCCTGAAAGGTCATCGGCAGACCATGCTTCTGGCCCTGGTAGCGTGTCGGCAGGCAGGGATAGACGTTGGCCTGGTCCATGCGGTCCAATTGCGCGCCGACGGAAGCCGCGAGCTTCTGGCCGTCGCCCTCATTGCTGCGCGGGCTGCCGATCCGGTCGAAGGCACCGGGGAAATGGCGCATGCGCATTTCGGCATCCCATTCGAAGCCCCCGCTGGCGATCACCACGCCGCGGCGCGCGAGAATCCTCGTTCGCTGGCCGTCGCTCTCCACTTCCGCACCGATGATGCGGGAGGCCGGTTCCTGAAGCAGGGTGACCGCGCGTGTTCCCAGCCGAAAGGCGACGCCGGCATCGAGGCAGCCCTTGATGAGCCCGGTCATCAGCGCCGTGCCTTGCGCGCCGGAATTCGTCAGCCATCGCCAAAGCAGCTTCGGCCAGACCTTGAACCCGGCCCGGATGGGGTGGTGATAGAGATCGAGGTCGACCACCTCCTGGTAGGTGAAGCTGTGCGGCAGAGTGGAGCGGCGCAACCGGGCTGCAAACCTGCCCAGGATGCGGCGGCTGAGTGGTCTGGGCGAGACCATGCGTCCGTAGAGCTTGCCGCCCGGCGCTTCGGCAAACGGGTCCGGCTCGTTGACCAGGCGAAAATCGAGCGGCGTGTTGGAGGACAGGAACCGCAGCATGTCCGGCGCGGCCCTGACGAAGGTGCTCCAGAGCGCGTCCTCCTTGCCTGCCCAGCCCTCTGGCGAGACGTGGCGCAGATAGGTCAGCGCATCTTCGCGGCTATCGGCAATGCCGGCTTCGGCCGCGGCATGGTTGGCAGGCACCCATACGCCGGCGCCTGACATGGCCGAGGTGCCGCCGAGCCATTCGCTCTTTTCGATCACCAGCACCTTGAGACCGCCCTTGGCGGCCCTCAGCGCCGCCGAGCAGGCCGCCGACCCCGAACCGATGACCAGAACGTCGAATTCATCCATTGGCGTTCCCCTGCTTTTCGTCGCCGCAGCACTATAGGGGCAGGAAATTAAATCTGTCTACTATTGTGTCGACACTTTTTGCGCTGTAGCTTCCTAGGGTCGGCAGCTTGCCGGCATGATCCTCGCAGCTCCTTTTCGAGAGGCAGAACCATGGACGATACGAGCCTTCCAACCGCCCCGTCCGGCATCCATGTTTCCGGATCGGATGCACGCGAAAGCTACTGGCAGCCGGTACCGGCAAACGGCCATATCGACGTGGCGCTCGCGCCGCACATCGTCGGCATGGAGCACCCCTTTGCACTGGGCACCCAATCGGTGGCGCCCGGAGGCTATGTGCGCGAGCACACGCATGAGCGCAACGAAGAGGCGATCTACGTCATCGAAGGTCATGGCCGCGCCGTGGTCGAGGGCAAGGAATATCCGCTCAGCCCGGACAGCGTGGTGTTCCTGCCGAAGAATGTCAGGCACATGTTCATCAATGACGGCGAGACGCGCCTGCGCTGGCTCTGGCTGATCGTGCCCAACGGGCTGGAGGACTTCTTTCGCCTTATCGGCAAGCCGCGCAAGCCGGGTGAGCGCGTGCCATCCAATTTTCCGCGGCCGGAGAACGTGCTTGAGATCGAGCGCAAGACAGTGTTCGGGGCAGATCTCACCGACAAGTTCGATCCCACGAAGCAGAACCCTTAAGAAGCTCCAGATGCTGACGCTCGGCCTTATCGGCTACGGCACGGTCGCGCGCGGGATTGTCTCGGCTTTCCCGCCGGACTCGGTCGGCTGGATAGCGCTTCTGCGCGACGGCGCCAGCCCTGCTTTGCCGGCTAATGTGCGTGCAGTCACGCAGCTCGACATGCTGATCGGCGCCCGCCCCAAAGCGGTGGTGGAAGCAGCAGGTCAGGAGGCGGTGGCCGCTTATGTACCCGCGATTCTGGAAGCCGGCATACCGACCGTCATCGCTTCGATCGGCGCACTTTGCGATCCAGCACTTGCCGACCGGATCGCCATCATCCGCCGCAAAGGTGGCGCGCGCGCTGTCCTGCCTGCCGGCGCTCTCGGCGGCCTCGACTACCTCAGGGCGATTGCGGCACTTCCCGACGCACGCGTGCGCTACACCTCAAGAAAGCCGCCGGCGGCCTGGCAGGCCGAACTTGCCACTCTCGGCCTGTCGGCCGAGCACGAGGAGCTGATGCTTTTCGAAGGCACGCCTGACGAAGCGACAAGAGCCTATCCGAAAAACCTCAACGCCGCCTTCGCCGTGGCGCTCGCGGCGGGCGTCGGCAAGGTGACGGTGCGTGTGATCGCCGATCCGAAAACGACCGGCAACACCCATGAAATCGAGGCCGAGAGTTCCGCCGGCACTGCCTCCTTCCACTTCACCAACGCGCCGTCGCTCGACAATCCTAAGACTTCGGCGCTCACGGCGCTCAGCCTGTTCGCGGCGCTTGACGAGCTGCTCGATGTGGAAGGCCATCGCTGATGCCCTTCTTCACCGCTGCCGATGGCTGCCGCATCCACTACGAGACATCAGGCGCCGTTGGCCCGTACGTCGTTCTCATCCCGGGACTTGGCGGAGACGGCAGGTTCTGGTCAGGCGTGGTGCGCCTGCTGGAAGTCGACCATCGCGTGATCGTCACCGACCATCGTGGCGCGGGACGCAGCGACCGCCCGCAAAGCCCGTACTCCATTCCCCTGATCGCCAGCGACATTGCCGCCCTGCTGGCGCGCACAAGTGGACCGGCGCATATTGTCGGGCATTCCACCGGCGGCGCCGTCGCGCAGGTGCTGGCGCTCGATCATGCCGAACTTGGCCTGAGCTATACGATCAGCAGCTCCTGGGCGCGAGCAGACGCCCGTTTCCGCACGCTCTTCAGCGCTCGCGCAGAACTGCTTGATGCCGGCATGGCCGAAACCTATCAGCGCCTCGGCCATGTGCTCTGCCATGAGCCGTCCTATCTCGAGACGCATGCCGGGCAGCTCGAGGCGGCGGTCGCCGACGCTCCTCGTACCCTGGCTCCGCTGACCGTGGCAGCTGCGCGGGTGCGCATGCTGCTCGACCACGATCGCCTTGCCGACCTGTCTGATATCGCCGTCCCGGTTCAGGTGATTGCCGCTGCGGGCGATATACTGACGCCGCCCGCTCTTTCGCATTCTATTGCCACCGCGATGCCGCAGGCGACCTATGTAACCGTTGGTGGCGCGCATTTTCATCCCCTCGCCGACCCCGGGGGTTTTGCCGCCATCGTTCGTCAGTTCATTGCCAAAGCCGACAGCAGACATCATGACCGCTGAAATAGACCCCGCTCTTATCGACCGGCGCCTGAAGCCCGGCGCCGAGCTCCTTGACGAAGGACGCAGGATGGCGCGCGACTGGCGGCTCGGCAGTTGCCGCTTCCTGGCCGAGACCGGAATGCCGTCCGAAGCCGCATGGAAACGCAAGGCGGCGGCGGAGAAGCGCGTCATGCAGCACGCCCATATCGGCTTTCGAAGCGTCGACCGCACCATAGAGGCGATCGGCGAAGTGCATGAGCAATGCCGGAAGGCCGGCGTGACGGTCGACCGTTTCGGCATCACCCTCGACTGGTCGATGGGCTATCCGCAAGCCATGCGGGCCAAGGCCGCGCGCGGCACCGGCATCGTACTCGCCGGCCCGGAGGATTTCGCTCGCATCACCAATGCCGCGCCTGCCGCCGCCCATTTCGGCGATTTCATGCTCGGCCTGCCGGCCGCGGTGGAAAACACGCGCGCCGCGATCGCCGCCGGAGCGACCGCCGTGGGCAATCTCGGACAATATTTCACTTTCCGGCTGCCCTATTGGGACGACGACGTGGCGACCACCGAGGCGACCGTCACCGCGCTCGGCCTCATTGCCGAGCAGGATGCCGAGATCCTCGTCCATTCCAATCTCGATGACGGATTCGCTGGGCTGTTCATCGACATGGCCTGCGCGCTCGGCATGGTGCTGATCGAAAAGCACATCGTCGAGGACCTGATCGGCGCGCGGCTCGGCCATTGCTACGGCCACCACTTCAGCGATCCGCTTTCGCGCACCGCCTTCCATGCCGCACTGGTCCGGGTCAGCGACACGCCGGGGACGATGATCTTCGGCAATACCGTCTCCTACCAGTCGACCGCGTCGGGCAACTATGCAAGCCTGGCCAGCTATCTCCTGGCAGACATACTCGCTGTCGGACGCTGGCCGTCCGGCCATGCGATCAATCCGGTACCGGTGACCGAGAACCAGCGCATTCCCGATGTCGACGAGATCATCGATGCGCAGACCTTCGCGCATCGGCTGACGCTGCATGCGCCGTTCTACGATCCGGTCTTCGACTGGGCAAAGGCCGAGGCTATGGCCGATGTGCTGGTCGAAGGCGGGCGCCGCTTTGCCGATGCCGCCCTTGCGGGTCTCGTGGAACGAGGCGTGAATGTCGAGGACCCCGCCGCCCTGATGCTGGCGATCCGCCGCATGGGACCAAGGCGCATGGAGGCGCTGTTCGGCCCGGGCGCGGCCGGCTCGAGCGGGCGCACGCCGCTGATCCATGCCGAATGGGCCCGCGAACTGAACCACAAGGCAGCCACCTGGGTCGCCAGGCAGCGGCCGTTGAACACTGCAAAACCCCTCATCATCTGCATCGGCACCACCGACGTGCACGAGCATGGCAAATATCTCGTCGAACAGGCGCTCCAACGTATGGGCATCACCATTGCCGATGCCGGGGTTGCGGTCGATCCTGAAGCGCTCGTCGCCCGCGCCGCCGAAACCGGGGCGGACGCCATCGCGGTCAGCACCTATAACGGCGTGGCGCTGCGCTATGCGCAGGCGGTGAAGACGGCGCTTGCCGCACGCGGACTTGTCCTGCCGGTCCTGATTGGCGGACGCCTCAACGAAGTCCCCAAGGATTCCAATTCGGGCCTGCCGGTGGACGTGACCAAGGAGATCGCGGACCTTGGCTGCCTGCCATGCGCCGACCTCGACGAGATGCTGAGAGGCTTGCGCGCCATCCGGCCTGTTGCCTGAAGCGGCAGGCTCCGTTTGCCGCCGCCGACGGGTGCGTGCCTCACCAGGCGGTCATGCCGCCGTCGACTGTCAGGATCGAGCCTGTGGCGAAAGAGGATTCGTCGCTGGCAAGCCACAGGATTGCATTGGCGATTTCAACCGGTTGCGCGACGCGGTTCATCGGCGAACGCGCATTCAGTGCCGCGACGAACCCCTGAGGATCGGGATGGCTTTCCAGCATGCTTTCGAAATAGTTCGACCAGGTGACACCGGGCGCCACAGCGTTGACGCGGATATTGCCTGCGACATGGTCGAGCGCCATGGCACGCGTCAGCGCCGCGACGCCACCCTTGGAGGCGACATAGGCCGCCCGGTCGGCAAGGCCGACATGGGCGACGTTGGAGGCGGTGTTCACGATAACGCCGCCGCCACCCGCGGTCATTACGGGAATGACATATTTGGAGCAGAGGAAGACGCCCTTGAGGTTGACGGCCATGAGCGCGTCCCAATCCGCCGCCGCGGTGGTGACGACCGAACCGCGTATGCCGTAACCGGCATTGTTGACCAGGATATCTACTTGCCCGAATGCGTCTTGCGCGCGTCGCACCATTGTCGCGACGGAAGCTTCGTCCGAGACGTCCGCCTCCATGGCCAGCGCGCCGGCCCTGCCGGCCACCTCGCCGGCCCGGGCACCGTCGCGGTCGACGGCCATGACGTGCGCGCCCTCCTTCGCGAACAGTTCCGCGACGGCGGCGCCGATACCTGCGCCAGCTCCGGTGACGATGGCTGCTCTGCCCTTCAAACGCATCATAGATCGCCTTTTCAAAAACTTGTTTTGCGCTATCTTGCAGAAGTCCTTGCAAAGTGTCGACACTTTTGTATTTAATTTCGCCACGAGATCGGGGACCGCCGTGAAAAACACTCCTTCCGTCGAACAACAGCTGGAAATCTATCGCCGGATGCTGCTGGTGCGGCATCTGGAAGAGAGCCTAGGTGCGCTTCACAAGGAAGGACGCACGCGCGGCCCGATCCACCGCTGCGACGGCCAGGAAGCCGTCGGCGTCGCCGCTACCGCAGTGTTAGAGGCCGGCGACAAGGTCACCACCACCCATCGCGGCCATGCGGTCTATATCGGTAAGGGCATGGAAATGCGTCCCGTGGTCGCCGAGATTCTCGGCCGGGCCACCGGCGCCTGTGGCGGACGCGCCGGCCACATGCTGATAGCCGATGCGCAAAAAGGCGTGGTCGGCGGCAACGCCATTGTCGGCGCCGGCATTCCGGCGGCCACAGGGATGGCGCTGTCCATGCAGATTCTCGGCACCGGCAATGTCGCCATGTGCATTTTCGGCGATGGCGCCGCCCAGACCGGCATCTGCCACGAGGCGATGAACATGGCGGGGCTTTGGAAGCTGCCCGTCGTCTTCGTGCTCGAGCACAACCAGTTCGGCCTGACCGTTCCCTCCGATGTCCAGTCGCCAGTCGAAGATTTGTCGATCCGCGCCGCCGGCTACGCGATCCCGGCCGAGATCGTCGACGGCAACGACGCGGTGGCCGTCTACCGCGCCGTCTCGGCCATGGTCGAACGCGCCCGGCGCGGCGAAGGCCCCGGCATGGTCGAATGCAAAACCTATCGCATCGAAGGTTTTTCCACCTCCGACATGGGCGGTTACCAGAAGCCGGAGGATATCGCCGCCTGGAAGGCGCGCGATCCGCTGCAGATTTCGCGCACGGCACTTCTCGGCGAATTCAGCGAGGCGCAGCTCGCCGGGATCGAGGCGGCGGCCAAGGCCGAGGTGGCCGAGGCTTTCGAGACCGCGCTTTCCGATCCGATGCCGGAATTTTCCATCGACGAAGCCTGCAATCCCTACAGCGAGGCGCACTGACATGGCCATGATGCGATACGCTGAAGCGCTGAACGCCGCGCTGCGCGAAGAGATGCAGGCCGACCCCTCCGTCTTTCTCTTCGGCGAGGACATCGGCCGCTATGGCGGCGTCTTCAAGGTGACGAAGGGGCTTATGGAGGAATTCGGCCAGACGCGCGTGCGCGACACGCCGATCTCCGAACAGGCGCTGGCCGCCATGGCGGTGACCGCCGCCATGACCGGCACGCGGCCGGTGCTGGAAATCATGTATGCCGATTTCGTGCCGCTGACGCTCGATGCGCTGGTCAACCAGGCATCGATCTACAACTACATCTGGAACGGCCAAGTAAAGATGCCGTTCGTGCTGCGCACGCAGGGCGGCGGTGGCGCCGGCGCCGGCGCACAGCACTCCAAGGCGCTCGATTCCATGCTTGCCCACATACCCGGCATCAAGGTCGTTGCTCCATCGACGCCCGCCGACGCCAAAGGCATGCTGAAGGCCGCCATCCGCGACGACCAGCCGGTCGTCTTCCTCGAGCACAAGCTGCTTTACAACACTCGCGGCGAGGTGCCGGAAGGTGACGTGACGGTGCCGCTCGGCAAGGCGGCAACCATGCGCGAAGGCAGCGACATCTCGATCTTCGCCACCTCCAAAATGGTGGTCGAGGCGCTGAAAGCCGCGGATCTTCTCACTGCCGACGGTGTTTCGGCCGAAATCATCGATCTCCGGTCGCTCCGCCCGCTCGATGTCAATGCCATTACAGCCTCGATCTCGAAAACGCACCATGCCGTGGTGGTCAACGAGGGCTGGCGCTTCTGCGGCTATGCCGCCGAGCTTTCGGCAACGATCATGGACCACGCCTTCGACGAGCTGGACGCGCCGGTCGCGCGCGTCACGCTGCCGGACATGCCCATCCCCTATTCCGAACCTCTGGAAACGGCGATGCTGCCGAGTGCCGAGAAGATCCGCGCCGCCGCGCTGAAGACGCTGAAGTGACGGGGGCAGCAATGGCGACCCATCCGATCAGCATCGACAGCGCCGGCGGCGAATATATGGAAGCCGTGCTGGTGGTTGCCTGGGCGGTGAATTCAGGCGATCCGGTCAAGGCGGGCGATCTTGTCGTTACTGTCGAGACAGCCAAGGCGGCCACCGAAATCGAGGCCGACCGCGATGGTTGGCTGGCTGAGATCTTCTTCGCCGAGGGGCAGGAAGCGCCGGTGGGCGCGGTGCTCGGCACGATCGCGGACGAAAAGCCCGTGCCTGGCCACGCGCCCACGCAAGCCATGGCAGCCGCCGGCTCAGCCAATCCGCCGGTGCTTACAGCGATTGACGCTCCTTCCCCTAACCCGCAGGCCGGCAGCCGCGCGATTGCCAGTCCCCTCGCCCGGAGGCTTGCCGTTTCGGCCGGGCTCGACCTTTCCACCATCCCTGGAAGCGGCCCCAACGGGCGCATCAAGAAGCGCGACATCGATGCCGCCCTTACCGCTCTCTCGAATGAGCACAGCGCAGCTGGCCAGTCGAGGTCGGCTGCGGTTGGTCCCCGGGTGTCAGCCGTTTCCGCACCGGCTCGGCAGACGGCGCCGATCGTCCTTATCCACGGGTTTGGGGCGGATCGCTCCGTTTGGCGTCAGGTTATTCCCTTGCTCGAGCCGGGGGTCGAGACGATCAGCCTCGACCTGCCTGGCCACGGTACCGAAGCAGCGAGACCCGCAACGAGCATCGAGGAGATCGCCTTTATCCTCTCCGACCGGTTGGAGGAGATGGGGGCGGAGAATGCTCATCTCGTCGGCCATTCGCTCGGCGGTGCGGCGGCTCTTGCGCTCGCCAGGCTGGGCCGTCTCACCGTACGCTCGGTCACGCTTCTCGCGCCCGGCGGGCTTGGCCCCGAGATCAATTCAGGTTTCATTGCCGGCCTTGCCCGCGTGACCACAGTGCAAGCCCTGGAACGGTGGCTGACGGTCATGGTCGGCGACCCCTCGGCGCTGCCGGACGGCTATGCGCAGGCCGCGCTGAGACAAATCGAAAAGATCGGTAATCGCGACGCGCTCGCGGCGATGGCTGAAAGCCTGTTCCCGGACGGCACGCAGGGCTTCGATCTGGCAACCGCACTCGCCGAGCTCGACGTGCCGACGCGGCTCATCTGGGGCAAGCTCGATCGCATCATCCCGGTTGCCCATGCGGCCCGCGCGCCAGGCTTCGCCGCGGTTCATCTTCTCGATGGCATTGGCCATGCAGCGCAGATGGAGGCGCCGGCGCTGACGGCCCGGCTCATTACGGAGACGGTGCGCAGCGCCGGCTGAACCGGCAGCCGACCGACCCGCGGATCAACCGCGAGAGGCAGACAAGACCACACCACGCCGGCGCCGAGGGCACCGGAACAGAATGCCAGAAGGAGTGACCAGGATGATCTTCGACCATCGTACCTACACCGCCCGTCCAAACAAGCTTTCGCATTTCCTCAAGCTTTACGAGGATGTCGGCCTGCCGATGCAGCGGCACTATCTGGGCGAGCCCTTTGGCTTCTTCCAGACCCATATCGGGGACCTCTCGCGCACCGTGCATCTGTGGAAATTTGAAAGCCTTGCCGATCGGGAGGAGCGGCGCGACCGCATGGAGGCCGATCCCGAATGGCAGGCCTACCGGCGCAAGGTGATCGAGACCGACTATCTTCTCGATATGCGCAACCAGATCCTGAAACCCGTCTCCTTCTTCAATCCCGGGAAATAAGATGGATCTGATTTTCTCTGCCGAAGGGCGAAGCTGGCCGCTTCGCCTTACCGGCGATGCCGGCCGCACCCGCCGTGCGTTGCTTTCGGCCCTGCCCATGCGCCTGCAGCTCCACACGCCCAAGATCGCCGGCAGCCATATCTATTGGCACGCGCCCTTCGTGGAGGATCTGGAGGGCGCGACGCATGTGCTTTCCGCGACCGCCGGCGCCTTCATCTACTGGCCGGTGCGGCAGTTCCTCGAAATCACCTTCGCTCCACTACAGGCCGAGAATGCCGAGATCACGGTTCTCGGGCATCTCGACGCACCGGTGGCAGGCATTGCCGAGCTCGCCGCGACACTAAAACACGACCAGGGCCGCCGTGTGCTGGACGGCACGCTTGGCAGGTCGGACGGCGCTGCGCCGGAGCCATCGGCTTCGCCGCTGCTGCCGCAAGACATCGTCGCCGCACGCAAGGCGCTGTGGGCGGCTTGTCCTGCCGACATCAGCCGTACCACCACGTCCCGCGCCATCATGCACCCGGCAGGCCCCGTCTTCACCGCGGAGTCGGAAGCGCGGGTGCTGCATGAATTCCTGTGGTGGATACGCGCCGAACGCGGCAAGGACGAAGCAGTGCGACGCCAGACGGCCGCGCTCGCGCTCGACAAGGCCGCGACCCGGCTGCGCGACTTCTGCCACATGGAGGAAACGCCGGCCCTGCTTCTCCGGCTCAAGGCGGCGATGGGCGAAGGACATGCTTTCGATGCCTTGATCGACGAGGCAATCCTGGTGGCCGGGCGAGTGGGCGCGTGGCTCGATCTGCTCATCCCGTGGAACGACCTCAACGAAGCCTTCCGTGCAGCGCTTGATGGCAGGAGAGCCGGGTAATGGAAAAGCTGACCGTCGGCATCGTCGGCTTCGGCGTGATCGGGCAACGCTGGACGGCCTGCTTTGCGCATGCCGGCCACGCGGTGCGCGTATTCGACCCGACGGAACGGCGCGAGGCAGCTTTCGGCGAAGCGCTGCCTGCACTCATGGCCGACCTTGACGCGTTGAAGGGGCCCTCGCCCGCACCGGGTCCGATCCGTCTCTACCCGACTCTGGCCGAGACACTCGAAGGCGTCGATTTCGTGCAGGAGAACGGTCCCGAGGACCTGGCTCTCAAGCGCCGGTTGCTGGCCGAGATCGAAGATCATATCGGCGATGAGATCGCCATCGCGTCTTCCTCCTCGGCCCTGCTCGTGTCCGACATGCAGGCCGAATGCCGCCTGCCCGGCCGCATCGTGCTCGGTCATCCCTTCAACCCGGCGCATTTGATGCCGCTGGTCGAAATCGTCGGCGGCAAGGCAACCGATCCGCGGGCAATCGCCCAGGCACGCGCGATCTATGAAGCGATCGGCAAGAAGCCGGTGACGCTCAACCGCGAAGTGACAGGCCACATTGCCCTGCGCCTGATGGGCGCAATGTGGCGCGAAGCGATTGCGCTGGTGCGCGATGGTGTCGCCTCCGTCGAGGATGTCGATCGCGCGTTCATGTACGGGCCGGGGCCAAAATGGACGCTGCAGGGTTCGTTCATTTCCAACAGCCTCAACGCCGACGGCATCGAGGACTTTCTGCGCAAATATGGCCCGACATATCAGGCGATCTGGGACACGCTGCTCGACGCCAAGCTCGACGACGAGACGATCCGCGCGATCACGACTTCGACGGGTGCCGCAATCGACGGACGCAGCCTGGAGGAATTGAAAGCTGCGCGCGAAGCCGGCCTCGTCGGCATATTGAAAACGGTGGCCGAACGCGGCGCACTCTAATCATCACGGTTCAGGAGAACGGCCATGAATTACCGCACCGCCCTCGTCACCGGCGCCTCGAAAGGCATCGGCGCGGCAATCGTCGAGAGCCTGATCGCGGAAGGATTGACGGTCCATGCGCTCGCGCGCAGCCACGACGCGCTGCGGGTCCTGCAGCAGCGCCTCGGACCAAATGTAAAGCCGATTGTCGCCGATGTGCGCGACCATGAAGCGATCACCTCTGCGCTCGGCGCGGCTGAAATCGATGTGCTGGTCAACAACGCCGGCGGTCTGGCAACCGTGCGTCCCCTGTATGAGCAGAGCGCGGAAGAGACTGCCGAGGTGGTGGCGCTGAACCTCACCGCGCCGCTGCAGCTCATCCGCCTGCTGTTGCCCGGCATGATCGCGCGCAAGCGTGGTCATATCTTCAACCTGACCAGCACTGCGGCAAGCGGCGTCTTTCCCGGCACGACGACCTATGGCGCGGCCAAGGCAGGCCTCTCGCAGGCCGGCCGCATCCTGCGCTTTGATCTGGCAGGCACAGGCGTGCGGCTGACCGAGATCGCGCCCGGGCGCGTGGAAACGGATTTCTACCTGAAGGCCTTCGACGGCGACCGCGAAGGCCTGCGCAAACGAATGTATTCCGAACAGCGGCCGCTTGGGCCGGCGGACATCGCCACCGTGCTCGTTTCCGCGCTGCGTCTGCCCGATCACGTCGATATCGCCGAACTGATCGTCGCGCCAAGCGAACAGGCATCAGGCGGCCAGATCTATCCGCCCGCGCCGCAACGCTGACCGGACCGCGTAGCGTCAGCGGCGCGGTTAAGCGTCGGCCTGTCGCCCGGTCAATTTGTCGAGCACCGCTGCGCAAGCTTCCTCCCACGCCGCTGGCATGCCGCGTGATGAAAGAACCTGCAGTCCCCGTTCGGTGATGCCACCCGGTGTCACCAGTTCTTCGAGCATCTGGTCCATCGGTTCATCCTTCTCGGCAATCAGCTGCCCGGCCGCCACGAAGGTCATCGCCGCCAGCCGGCGGGAAATTGCCGGGTCGAGGCCTTCAGCGCTAGACCATTCTGCCGTCTTGCGGATCAGATCCTGCGCCCAGCCATAGACCGCGGCGCTGACCGTCGCCACCTCGAAGTCCTTTTCGCTGGGGAGCGCGATCGAGGGTCCGAGCCGGTCGAGAACCGCCCGCGCCTCCCCGAGGTCGGGAAAATAGACCGTCGGGCTTGCGGCAATCTCGGAAGCGGTGAACGGCATGGCGCGCACGGCGCGCGCGGGCGCAACATTAAGCCGCGACAACGGCACGCCGGCACAGACCGACACCACTGTCTGTCCGATGCGCCACGGCAAGCCTGCAACCGTCGCCGGCGCGTGCTGAGGCCGCACGGAAAGAACCACGACGTCCGACCGTTCGACGAGGTCACGATTGTCGACTGCGAGCTGAAAGCCATGCCGGGCGGAAAGCGCCGCCGCCTTGCCACGCGGAGACAGGAGGATTGCTGCGGGGTCGAGCCCGGAACGCAGGAAACCAGCCAGCATGGACGCCGCCAGATGCCCGACGCCAAGAATGCCTATAATCATCGTTGTCTCCGGGGTTGAACCTGCGGCTTGCCATTCACAGGAAGTTGGGAAAGAAAGGCGCATCATAAAGTGTCGACACAGGCTGCAGACAAATCAGATTGGAACCTTCATGACCGAACAAGCTGAGACCGGCGCCGACAGCGAGCCGTCGCTTGCGAACGACGCCGAAACGCGCCGCACCGCCGACAGCAGCGAACGCGCCTACAACACCATCCGCAAGCTTCTCGTCGAGTTCAAGCTCAAGCCCAGCGAGCGCATCAACGAGGTCCAGCTCTCGCGCAGCCTCGGCGTGTCGCGAACCCCGATCCGCGAGGCACTGAACCGGCTTGCCTCGGAAGGCTTCGTTTCGCTGACGCCCAATCGCGGCTTCTTCGTCAGGAGCCTCAGCACCGAAGGCCTGCTCGACCTTTACGAATTGCGCTCCATCATCGAATGCGCCGCCTTCAAGCTGATGTGCGAGCGCGCGGATGACAGCGAGATCGACCGTTTGCGGCATTATTGGGAAGCGATCGTCGATGTCTACCCGAACCAGCCGCCGGACATCATCCTGGCGGAGGACGAAGGCTTTCATCTGCTCATCGCCGAACTTTCCGGCAATCCGGAAATCGTCGGCCAGCTTGCCTCCATCAATGCGCGCATTCGCTTCATCAGGCGCATCCAGATCGAACACCCCTCGCATGACAGGGCGCAGATCACCTCCCACTCGGCGATCGTCGACGCCGCCGTCAAGCGCGATGCGGAGAATGGCGCGAAACTGTTGCGCGAACATATCGAAATGACCGTCTCCGCCACGCAGCAAGCGCTCAAGGACGCCCTGCTCAAGGTTTTCGCGCCCGACAACGGCGCCGAACTGAAGCGCCGCCGAAGGACTAGCGACGTCTAATCGGTATCTGACCACAAAATTGAACGCAATAGTGTCGACACTTTCTTGACGACAGCCTCTTTGTCTGCTTCGATGGATGACAAGGGAGTTGAAGACCGCAACGGCCGCTCCCGTAGTGATCAGTAGTCAAGGGGAACCATCATGAATAAATTTACCGCCGCACTTCTTTTCGGGGCATCGCTGTTCGCGGCGCCGGCCATGGCCGAGCAGGTCACGGTTGGTCTGTCGGCTCCGCTCTCCGGCCCGCAGGCCTATTTCGGCACCACATGGCACAACGGCTTCAAGCTCTATGTCGACAAGCTGAACGCCGATGGCGGGGTCAATGGCGTAACCGTCGCCTATGAGCAGGAAGACGACAAGGCGGACCCGCGCGAGGGAACGCTGGTGGCGCAGAAGTTCTGCGATAATGACGAGGTGGTCCTTGGCCTCGTCAACTTCAATTCCGGCGTCGCCCAATCCACTCTGCCGATCTACGAGGACTGCACGTTGCCGACGATGACCTTCGGCTCCAACCCCTCGCTCACCAAGCAGGGCTATAAATTCATGGTGCGCCCGGTCGCCAACGACCTGGCCGGCGCGCTGCTGCCGGCCGAATACGCGATCGGCAAGCTCGGCGCCAAGACCGCCCTGGTCGTCAACGACAAGCAGGTTTTCGGGCAGGGCATCTCCGAAATCTTCGCCAAGAACTTCCAGGCTGGCGGCGGCACGCTTCTCGACACCATTGCCGTTGCGCCTAGCGACGTGGATTTCGCTGCCGTGCTTGCGCAAATCAAGCCGAAGAAGCCCGACGTGATCTATCTCGGCGCCGTCATGCCGCAGCTGGCGCTGTTTGCAAAGCAGATGCATGAGCAGGGCATCACCGCCACGCTGATCGTGCCCGACGGCGGCTATACGCCGGACCTCATCAAGCAGGCTGGCGAACCCAGCATCCAGGGCACGCTCGTCGCCATCCAGGTGCCGCCGATGGATGCCTCGCCGGCAATCGCCGATTTCGCCAAGGCCTACAAGGCCAAGTACGGCGAGGAAGCCGGCCCCTACTCGATCTACGGCTATGTCCAGGGCCAGATCCTCGAGCAGGTGCTGAAGACGACCAAGGGCCTGACGCGCGAGGACCTCAACGCGGCGCTGCACGCAGTCAAGGTCAAGACCGCTGTCGGCGACCTGGAATTCGACGAGACAGGCGAACTTAAAGTCGCCCCATCCTACCTCTACAAGGTCGATGGGTCGAACTTCCAGCTTGTCGGCTCGAAATAGCAGCCTGGCGCCGGAGCCGCCTGCCGTTCGCATGCGGCTCCCATTGCCTGTCGACGGCCTCGCCTGACAAAGTGCGGCGGCCGTGTCGAGCGGTTGTCTTTCCGGCTCGACCGGTCGATCGGAACCCCTTGCACAGGACGCCAGCCCATGCTGGGAAACCTCATTCAACAGACGGTCAACGCCTTGACCATTGGCGCCATCTACGCGCTGATCGCGCTCGGCTACACCATGGTCTATGGCGTGCTGCGCATGATCAATTTCGCCCATGGCGAGATGTTCATGCTCGGCGCCTATGTCGCCTTTCTGCTGCTCAGCATGCTCGTCGGCGATGTCGGCATGGCGGGCGCCGTTGCGCTTGCCATGGCTTTTGTCGTAGCGATTTTCCTGGTCGGCGCCGTGGGCGTTGGCATTGAAAGAGTTGCCTACAAGCCGCTCAGAAACTCCACCCGCCTTGCGCCGATGCTCTCCTCGCTTGGTGTCTCGCTATCGCTGGTCACCGGCATACAGATTTTGGCCGGCCCGCAGCCGGTTGCCTTCCCGAGCTTTTTTCCCGTCGTCCGCTACGATGTGATGGGCGGCACCATTACCTCGATGCAGATCGGCATCCTGGTTGCCGCCTTCGTGTTGATGTTCGGCCTCCATTTCCTCGTCAACCGTAGCCGTATCGGCATCATCGTGCGCGCCGTATCGGAAAGCCGCCCCACGGCGCAGCTCCTGGGCATCAACGTCAACGGCGCGATCTCGATGGTGTTCTTCGTCGGGCCGCTGCTCGGTGCGGCGGGCGGCATCCTCTATGCCAGCTACTACGGCATCATGTCGCCGACCATGGGCGCCGTCATTGGGCTGAAGGCCTTCACAGCAGCGATCCTCGGCGGCATCGGCTCCATTCCCGGCGCCATGCTTGGCGCCTTCATCCTCGCCTTCGTCGAAGTTGGCGGAACCGCGCTGCTGCCTGTCGTCACCCATGGCGTGCTGGGCACCGAATATCGCGACGTGCTCACCTTCGCGATCCTCATACTCGTGCTTCTCGTTCGTCCCGCCGGCATATTGGGCGAGACCGTGTCCGAGGAAAGCGTCGTGTACAAGAGGGAGTTCTGATGTCCGTTGCCGAGGCTCGCACCGCTGTCAGGCCGCGCTCAAGCCGGATCGTTCCGCTGCTCGTCTTCGCCATCGCGATCGCCTTGATCGTGGCGACGCCCTTTCTGCCCAACTACTACGTCCGCGTCATTAACAGCCTGCTGATCTATATCCTGCTCGGCATCGGCCTGAACATCGTGATCGGCTACACGGGACTGCTCGATCTCGGCTTCGTCGCGTTCTATGCGGTCGGCGCATACACCTATGCTTTGCTTGCCAGCCCTCAGTTCGACCTGCATTTGCCTTTCCTGCTTATCCTGGTCATCGCCGCCTGCCTTGGCGCGATAACCGGCATCTTGCTCGGCATCCCGGTGCTCAGACTGCGCGGCGACTATCTCGCCATCGTCACGCTCGGCTTCGGCGAGATCATCCGCATCATCATCAACAATCTCGACTGGCTCACCGGCGGACCACAAGGCATCGCCCGTCTCGACAAGGCTTCGATCCTCGGCTTGCAGATCGCCCGCCCCGTCGACTTCTTTTGGCTGCTGCTTGTCGTCGTCGTCATTGCCGGCGTGGTTGCCTGGCGGCTGGAGCGTTCCATCCTCGGCAAGGCCTGGGCCGCGATCCGCGAAGATCAGGACGCTGCGCGCGGCATCGGCATCAACACCACCAACGCCAAGCTTGCCGCCTTCGCCACATCGGCTACGATCGGCTCGATCGCCGGCGCGATATTCGGCGCCTCGCAGCGCTTCGTCAGCCCGGAGAGCTTCACGCTTCAGGAATCCGTGCTGATCGTGCTGATGATCGTGGTTGGCGGCATCGGCAACATCCTCGGCATCGTCGCGGGCGCGGCGATCCTGATCCTGCTGCCGGAAGTGCTGCGCGAATTCGCCGAATGGCGTATCCTCTTCCTCGGGCTGTTGATGATTTTCCTTATCATCGTGCGCCCGGCCGGCATCGTGCCGCGCAGTTTCGGGCCTGAGAAGCTCATCCGGGGGCTTTTCGGAAAATGACGCTGGTCTTTCAGAGCCTTCGCAAGGAGTATGGCGAGGTCGTCGCCATTGACGACGTATCGACCTCCTTCACCCCTGGCATGATTCACGGCGTGATCGGACCGAACGGCGCCGGCAAGTCAACGCTCATCAACATGACCGCGGGCTCCTACACGGTCTCCTCGGGGTCGATCACGCTCAACGGCAAGCGCCTCGACGGGCTCAAGAAATACCAGATCGCCAATTCGGGTATCGCCCGCACATATCAGAACATCCGCCTCTTCGATCAGATGACGGTGATCGAGAACCTCGAAGTCTGTTTCTATCCCGCCGAGGTCGCAGGGACCTGGAAGGAAGTGATCTGGCCGCCCTACGCCACGGCGCAGCGGCAGCGCCGTCGCGAAAAATGCATGGAGATATTGCGTTTCTTCGATCTGCAAGGCTATGCCGAGGCCGATGCCGGCGGCCTGCCCTATGGCCGGCAACGCATGCTCGAGATCGCCCGGGCGCTGGTCTGCAATCCGCGCGTATTGCTGCTTGACGAGCCAGCCGCCGGATTGAACCATCACGAGACGGCGGAGCTGACTGCGAAACTCACCGCACTGCGTTCGCCCGACCGGATCATGATCGTCGTCGAGCACGACATGGATCTGGTCATGGCGCTCTGCGACAGCATCATCGTCATGCATCACGGGAAGCTGCTTTTTCGTGGCACACCCGCCGAGGTGCAGG
Organism: Mesorhizobium sp. WSM4823; assembly: GCF_055811195.1. NCBI lineage: Bacteria > Pseudomonadati > Pseudomonadota > Alphaproteobacteria > Hyphomicrobiales > Phyllobacteriaceae > Mesorhizobium > Mesorhizobium sp. WSM4823. The sequence goes on along the minus strand of NZ_JBVVQL010000001.1, from coordinate 934,024 downwards.
CCAGCACCGAGGTCCAACTCGCCTATCTGGGAACCGCCAATGACATCGACGACATCAGAGCCGCTGCTCAGGATCGCCGGGCTCAGCTCGGGATACGGGCGCGTCGGCGTTCTTGAAGACATTGATATCGAAGTGGATCCGCACGAGATCGTCGTCGTGCTCGGCCCGAACGGCGCCGGCAAGACGACGCTGCTCAACTCCATCTCCGGCGTGGCGCGTCCGACCGCAGGCAGCATCACCTTCGAAGGGCGCGACATCACCGGCCTGCGGCCCGAGCAGGTCGTGCGCCTCGGCATCACCCACTGCCCGGAAGGCCGGCAGATCTTTCAGCGCCTGACGGTCGAGGAAAATCTAGTCGCTGCCCATATCGGCCGTGGTGGCAAAAGTTTCGAAACGCTGCGCGCCGAGGCATTCGAGCTCTTTCCGGTGTTGAAGGAGCGGCGCAACGGCTTGGCGAGCCGCATGTCCGGCGGCCAGCAGCAGATGCTGGCGATCGGCCGCGCGCTGATGGCCGAGCCGAAACTTCTGATGCTCGACGAACCGTCTCTCGGCCTTGCGCCGAAGATCGTGCACCAGATCTTCCGCATCATCCTCGACCTGTCGCGCAACGGCATTTCCATCCTGCTCGTCGAGCAGAACGTCCAGCTCGCGCTTGAATGCGGCGACTACGCCTATCTCTTGAACACCGGCAAGGTGAAGCTTCATGCCCCTGCACTGGAAATGACCGAGCATTCAGCGCTGAGCGAGCACTATCTCGGCGGGGCCACCGAGGAAGTGCTTCATGTTTGAAGTCGATTGGAAAACCCCGCATCTCTGGCGCAAGACTGCGAACGTGCGCCAAACCGCTCCCGCGTTGCAAGGCGACCTGAAGACGGACGTGCTGGTCGTCGGCGGCGGTTTCACCGGCATGGCCGCAGCGCTGGGGGCGCGCGACAGCGGCGTCGACGTCATCCTCCTCGAAGGCAACGAGATCGGATCGGCGGCTTCCGGCCGCAACAACGGCCTCGTCATCTCGCATCATTCCAAGGCATCGCCTTCGGAGTTCGAAGCGGCATACGGCAAGATCATCGGCGACCGCTACAACCGCATGGTGGCAGACGCGGCCGGCGTCGCCTTCGGCCTGATGCAGCGCTTCAATATCGATGCACACCAGGTGCAGGAAGGCTGGATCCAGCCGGCGCACACCGAGGCGACGCTTATTCGCACGCGCCAGTTTTACGAGGAGTGGAAAGCCTTCGGCGCCAATGTCTCCAGCCTTGACCGCGACGAAATCACTGCGCGCATCGGCAGTCCCTATCTCGGCGGCTGGATGGTGCACAATTCGGGCCACATCAATCCGTTTGCCATGACCATCGGCCTTGCGGCCGCGCTGGAACGTGAAGGCGTGATCATCCTCGAGAACTCCCGGGCAACGCGCATCGAGAAGGTGGAAGGCGGCTGGCGCGTCTTCACCCAATCGGGCAGCGTCACGGCATCGGAAGTGGTGCTGGCGACGAATGCGTTGACTAATGACATCTGGCCAGGGCTGAAGAAGACGCTCGTGCCATTCAAGGTGTTCCAAGCGGCAACCAATCCTCTGCCGGAGGAAATGCGCGCGAAGATCCTTGTCGGCAATCCTGCCGTATCCGACATGCGCAACGATATCCGTTATTTCCACTACGACCGCGACAATCGGCTGGTCAGCGGCGGGACGCATACGTTCTGGTTCGACGAGGCCGACCGCGGCCGCGCCAAGGTCTCGCGCATGCTGGGCAAGGCCTTTCTCGCCTTCGGCGGCAAGCCGGAGATGGTGGAGTATTGGCACGGGACGTTCGCCGTGGTGCCTGACCGCAGGCCGCGCCTTTATCGCCTGGCGCCCGGTCTTGTGTTTGGGGGCGTCTATTCCGGTCGTGGCGTGGCACTTTCGATGTCACTTGGCCAGGAAATCGGCCGCTGGGCGGCAGGTCGGCGCACGGATGAGCAGATGTCGCTTCCGGTCACCAACATGAAGCCAGTTCCGTTTCACCCGATCGCGGTGCAGGTCGCCAACCGCATGCACCCCTGGAACCGCCTGCAGGATCACCTGCTCCCGGTAAAGTAACACGGACGGAGTTCTCATCGTTCGTACGGTGCTAGAGCAATTCCGGGATAAGTGTGAAACGGTTTTCCCGGGAAAGGCGCTTAGCGCTTTCCCTAGGGAATTGCGCAAAAACAAAAGGCTAGGCGGCAACACCGCCTAAATGGGCGCGGATGACGGCCTGCCTCGAAGGCTCAACATTCGCCGCGCTTGCCGTCAAAGACAAAATTTCATAACAGAATCAAATCGCTTAATGGAAAAGGGGTGGTACCGTTGGCTGGGATCGAACCAGCGACCTCCGGATCCACAATCCGGCGCTCTAACCATCTGAGCTACAACGGCACGTTTGCTCGAGCGGGATCGAGATGGACAATCATTCCCCTGGACCCGCTCTGTCGTTCGGCGATGCGTCCATACGGGCTATCGGAGTTTAATTCAAGGCTTTTGGCCGCCCATGCCCCGAAATCAGAACCGATTTTCCGAAATGATCGCGCGCGAATCCAAAGTTCTATAGCGTCCTTTGCGCGCCCAGGAGGACGCGCGGCGCTTTAGGCAAAGATTGCCGCCTTTTTACGCCGGGAAAAGAAAAAGGCCGGCGGGAGGAGGTGCCGGCCTTTTCCTGTTACGAGCCAGCGGGAGGAGGTGCTGGCTGGTCACCCCGGAGAGCAGAGGGAGGAGGTTCCACCCGCCGGGTATTCGCTTTGACCACTATATCTCACATAATCTCTTTCGAAGAAATGCGACGTTTTGTTGCATCTTCAAAGTATGCGCAAATATTAGGCGGCCTTAATTTCCTTCATCGCCTTCTCGAAGGCGGTCTTCATCGGCTTGGAGACGTCCTCGGCCGCCTTGGAGGTGACGGTCTGGAAATCCTTTGCCTGCTCGACGGCCATCTCGACGTGCTTGCGCAGGAATGCTGTCTGCAGCTCGAACACTTCCGACAGCGACTTGGCGCCGATCAGGGCTTCGAAATGCGAGAAGCCGGCTTCGGTATTGGCGCGCAGAGCGGCGATGGTCTTGAGCGACAGGTCGTTGGAAACGGTCTTGGCGGTCTCGAAGGTCGACTCCAGAGCCTTCTGGGTCTCTTCTGCGCCGGTCTTCAGCTTGGCATAGGCCTCTTTCGACTGCTCGACGCCCTTTTCGGCGAAAGCACGGATCTGGTCGGTGGCCTTGGAGGCGTCGAAGCTCGGGAATTCAACGTTTTCGATCGTTTCGGCAGTCTTGGTCCTGGACATTTTCCATCCTTTGGGCGGCAGCGGCTTTGACAGAAAGCCGTCTCGTTCATGTATGATGGCAATATAAAGGCAATTTTTGTGCATTGCAATATCTTTGTTGCAGCGCACCATAAAATTCTTTCCCTGCGTTAACCACGAGCCCAGAGATTCCAGCGGTTGCACGCTGTGGCTTGTGGACGTTCGCGCCATCGGCTTTTATTAACAAAACGTTAACCGGAAAACTGCCCGTTCCGTGAGGATTCGCTAAGAGGTCCGCCAAGCGCATGCCGTCCGAAAACTACTCCTTCCTCGATGTCGCCGTGCTCGACACGATCCGCCAGCGCTTTGCCGCCGGCGACGCAATCGTCCTTTTGTCGGCAGACCTCGAACAGGTGATCTGGGCGAACGGGCCAGGGGCGGCGGTGTTCGGCTACCCGGACATTGAAGCCATCATCGGCGCCTCGGCAGGCTTGCCGCTGGTCGCCAGGCGCCAGATCATGGCGACCAGCGGTTTTCCGGAGATCGGCCGCGACCGTGCCATCACGGTCCGGCTGGCAACCGGCCTGACCAGCCGCGCGCTTGGCTTTCTGGCCAGCGCGGTGACGATGCCTGACGGCGAAAATGCGATCATGCTGGCGGTGCCGGCGGCACAGATCGGCTCGCGCAGCGCTGCCGAGATCGCCGCCCGGGCCATCAGCGGCTTTACCGAAGACAGTCATTTCATCGCCTTCGTCGACGCCAAGGGCAACATCGAGGCCGCTTCGGAAGGGTTTTCGGCGCTCGGCATCTTGCCCGAGACGCTGGCAGCACTTGTGGCCGATGTGGCGAACGAGAGCGATCGCATTGTCAAACGCCTCGTTCCAGGCGGCACCACTTCCTACCCGGCCGGTCTTGCCCGGCTGACGGATGATCGGCACCTGCTGGTGGTGATCGACGAGGACCAACTTGACGCCGACGGCGAGCACATCAAGGCGATGGAAACCGGCACCGGTGCGGCAGCACACGATGCCGCGTTCCGGCAAAAAGCAGAACAGGACAATGCGCCGGCGACAGCCGCGAAGGCGGATGCGGCAGCGGAGACAAGCCCGGCAGCCGGAGAAGACACATCGGTGTCTGGAGAGCATGACATTTCCGATTCGACCCGGCCCGATGCGACCGGGCTGAAGCCGGAAGCGGCCGATAGCGCCAGCGCCCCGGCCGGCAGAGCGCCCGCGCAGCATGATCATTGGTATTTCAGTGCCAGCGAGGATGAAACGCAAAAGCCGGGCCGACCGGATGCGTCCGGGCATATCCAGGCGGATGCGCCGGCGGAACGTACCGCGCAGGGCGCCGCCGCCTCCCCGACTGAGCGTGCGATCCCCTCGATCGACCGCGGGGCGGCGCCCCTGCGTTTCGTCTGGCGCACCGACGCCGAAGGAAAATTCAGTGCCCTGTCGCCGGAATTCGCGGAGCTCGTCGGCAAGCCTGCCGCCGATGTGATCGGCCGGCGCTTCAGCGACGTCGCGGCCACCTTCGACCTCGATGCTTCAGGGGAGATCGCCGGTCTGCTCGACCGACGCGATACCTGGTCCGGCCGCTCGGTGCTGTGGCCGGTTGCCGGCACCGATTTCAAAATCCCCGTCGACCTGGCGGCGCTGCCCGTCTACAGCCGCAGCCGTGCCTTCGAAGGTTTTCGCGGTTTCGGCGTGGCCCGCACCGGCGATGCGGTGGTCGATCCGGAAGCGATCGGCATGGCGCTTGTCCCCAATGCGGAGGCCCCCGCAGCCGCCGAGCCGAAAGTTGCCGAAACGCCTGATGAAACCGACCCGTTCCAGGGCGAGGTGCCGGCGCTGACCATCGTGCCGAAGCCGGAGCGGCGCTTTGCCGACAAAGTGATCCGGCTGGCCGAGCACAGGCAGCCGGCCAATGACAAAGGCCTGTCGACACTAGAACGCAGTGCATTCCGTGAGATCGGCGAGCGGCTCAAGAAGGACAATCCCTCGACCGAACAGCCCGATGCTGCAATGCCGGCAGAAACGGCAGCGGCGGAACCGACCGATGCCGAAGACGGGAAGGATGTCGCAAGGCTCGACGGCGAGCAGCCGGAAGCAACCAGGCCGGACATCTCAGGCTCGCTGCTCGACTACGCCGAGCGGGACTATGTCGCGGACGATGGCGACGGTGCCCCGGTTTCGGGGCCGGACAAGGCGGCGCAAGAGATCACCGAACCCGCCGACACGGACGATCGGCCGACGGCCGAAGACGACGACAGCATGACGGCTGCCGATTTCCGCGATGCGGAAGACAGCGAGGACTGGGCGCCGTCCGACGAGGATGAAACCCGTTCGTCAGCCAATGACATTGGCAATGCAGGTGACACGGAGCCGGCGCTTGTCGAGCGGCCATCCCCGCAGGCGCCGCCGCTCAAGCTCGAAGGGTTCGTGCCATCGGCCTTTTCGACAGCGGATGGCAACAACGCTCCCGACACTTCCATCCTTGGCAAGCTGCCGGTGCCCGTGCTCATCCATTCCGGCGACGATCTTCATTATGCGAATGAGGAATTTCTCAGCCTGACCGGGTATGACACGCTCGACGATCTGGAGGATGCAGGTGGTCTCGGCGGGCTGTTTGCCGATCCTTACGACGACAACGCCTCCGACGGAACCGATCACGCGCTGCGGTTGAAGACGCATGACGGTCAGGAATTCCCGATCGAGGCTATTCTGCGCTCGGTACCGTGGCGTGGCGGCAAGGCGCTGATGCTGGTCGTGCGCCGTTCCGGCGACGAGGCAACAGCTGTTCCGCAGGGCGTCGCCGACGACCAGACCCAGCCCGACATTTCCGAGCTCAAGGCGCGCATCGCCGAGATGCGCACCATCATAGACACCGCGACCGATGGGGTCGTGCTGATCGGCCGTGACGGAACGATCCGCTCGATCAGCCGCCCGGCGGAAGCGCTGTTCGGTTTCGACAGCGACGAGGTGACCGGCAAACCCTTCTTTTCGCTGTTTGCGATCGAAAGCCAGCGCGCGGCGCGCGACTATCTCGACGGATTGTCCGAGCCCGGCGTGGCGAGCGTGCTCAACGACGGCCGCGAGGTGATCGGACGCGAGGCGCAGGGGCGCTTCATTCCGCTGTTCATGACCATCGGCAGACTGCCCAATGACAGCGGGTTCTGTGCGGTGGTGCGCGACATCACCCAGTGGAAGCGAGCCGAAGAGGATCTGACCCAGGCGCGTGCAGTGGCCGAGCGCGCCTCCTCGCAAAAGACCGAGTTCCTCGCCCGCATCAGCCACGAGATTCGCACCCCGCTCAACGCCATCATCGGATTTTCCGAATTGATGGTCGACGAGAAATTCGGGCCGGTCGCCAATGACCGCTACCGCGACTATCTGCGCGACATCAACCGGTCGGGCAACCACGTGCTCGACCTGGTGAACGACCTGCTCGACATCTCGAAAATCGAGGCCGGCCAGCAGGAGATGGCTTATGAGGCGGTGTCGCTCAACGACACGCTGGCCGAGACGGTGGCAATGATGCAGCCGCAAGCCAACCGCGAACGGGTCATCATCCGCTCCAGCTTCGCCTCACGACTGCCGGAGGTGGTGGCCGACCTGCGCAGCGTGCGCCAGATCGCGTTGAATATCCTGTCGAATGCCATCCGCTACACGCAGGCCGGCGGCCAGGTGATCGTATCGACAGCCTATGAAATCTCCGGCGACGTCGTGATGCGGGTGCGCGACACCGGCATCGGCATGAGCCAGTCCGAGATCGAGCAGGCGCTGAAGCCGTTCAAGCAGATCAACGCTCTGAAACGCGGGCGCGGCGACGGCACCGGTCTCGGGCTGCCGTTGACCAAGGCCATGGTCGAGGCCAACCGGGCCCGGTTCGCCATCAACTCGACGCCTGGCGAGGGCACTCTGGTCGAAGTCGCGTTTCCGTCAACCCGCGTGCTTGCGGATTAATCTAAAAGAAAAGGCGTCCAACAGGACGCCTTGAATAATGGGATTGCTGTCACAACGGGCTTGAGCGAATTCAGATCCTCTGGGGATTTAGAGGAACGGGATTTCTCCCTCAAGTTACGCACGACTATCGACGCCGGCCGTTAACAAAACCTTACCGGCGCGGCGGAAAATTTACCAATGTGTACCACTCATGAAATCTAGGTAAATTCGAGCGAGATATTTGGTTAACCATGCTCGCCCGGCGTCCATCAACTCGGATGACGGCGCCGTTCCGTTTCTTAGTCGGCCAATTCCGGCAAATCGCGGAACAGCTCGAGCGCTTCGGGATTGGCCAGCGCCTCCTTGTTCTTGATGGCGCGGCCATGCACCATGTCGCGCACCGCAAGCTCGGTGATCTTGCCCGATTTGGTGCGCGGAATATCGGTGACGGCGACGATCCTGGCCGGCACGTGGCGAGGGCTCGCCCCACTGCGGATTTTCGCCCGGATGCGTTTTTCCAGCTCGGCATCGAGTTCAACGCCCGCAGCCAGCCGCACGAACAGCACCACCCGCACGTCGTTGTCAAAATCCTGGCCGATGCACAGTGCTTCCAGGATCTCCGGCATTTGCTCGACCTGATTGTAGATCTCCGCTGTGCCGATCCGCACGCCGCCCGGGTTGAGCGTCGCGTCGGAGCGGCCATGGATGATCAGGCCGCCATGGGAGGTCCATTCGGCGAAGTCGCCATGGCACCAGACATTGTCGAAACGTTCGAAATAGGCAGCGTGGTATTTCTTGCCTTCGGGATCGTTCCAGAAGCCGATCGGCATTGCTGGAAAAGCCTTGCTGCAGACGAGTTCGCCTTTCTCCTGCCGGACCGGTCTGCCGTCGTCATCCCAGACGTCAACGGCAAGGCCGAGCCCGGGTCCCTGGATTTCGCCTGTCCACACCGGCTCGATGGGCACGCCGAGCACGAAGCAGGAGACGATGTCGGTGCCGCCGGAAATCGAGGCCAGATGCACGTCTTTCTTAATGCCGTCATAGACGAAGCGGAAATCTTCCGGCGACAGTGGCGAGCCGGTGGAGGAGATCGTGCGCACGGTGGAAAGATCATGCGTGCGGATCGGTTTGAGCCCGGCCTTGCGCACGGAATCGATGAATTTGGCCGAGGTGCCGAAATAGGTCATTTTCTCGGCGTCGGCAAAATCGAACAGCACGTTGCCGTCGGGGTGGAAGGGCGAGCCATCATAGAGCAGAAGGGTTGCGCCCGACGCCAGGCCAGACACCAGCCAGTTCCACATCATCCAGCCGCAAGTGGTGAAATAGAAGAAGCGGTCGCCGTCGAGCAGGCCGGCATGGAGCCGTTCTTCCTTGACGTGCTGGATCAGCGTTCCGCCGGTCGAATGGACGATGCATTTGGGGATACCGGTCGTTCCGGAAGAAAACAGGATGTAGAGCGGATGCGCGAACGGCAATCTCTCGAACGTGACCGCCTTGGCTGCGAAGGATGAGAGCGCCTCGTCCAGCGCAGTCGCCTTCTCGATGGTCGCCACCACGTCCGTCGACGTTCCGAGATAGTCGACGATCAGGATCTTGCGCACGGTGGGAAGCTTTGTCGCAACGGCGGCGGTCTTGTCGGCGACCTCGATCGCCTTGCCATTATACCAATAGCCGTCGGGCGCGATGAAGACGACCGGCTCGATCTGGCCGAACCGGTCGAGCACGCCCTGTTCGCCGAAATCGGGAGAACAGGAAGACCAGACAGCGCCGATCGAAGCTGTCGCCAGCATGGCGGCGACGGTCTCCGGCATGTTGGGCATCATGGCGGCGATGCGATCGCCGATTTTCACCCCAAGCGACAGGAAAAGCTGCTGCAGCCGCGAGGTCAGCGCATGCAGCTCATTCCAGGAGAGTCGGCGCTCGACCTTGTCCTCGCCGCGAAAGACGATAGCATCGCTGGGGCCGGTCTTCTTCAGGAGGTTCTCGGCGAAGTTCAGCTTCGCGTCGGGAAAAAACGCGGCGCCGGGCATCTTCTCGCCATCGACAAGCACGCGCTCCCCCTTGTCGCCAACGACCCCACAAAAATCCCAGACGAGGCTCCAGAACGCCTCGCGATCGTCGATCGACCAACGATGTAGATCGGCATAGGAGGAAAAATCCTTGCCGGTCCCGGCAGTGGCGGCCTTCATGAAGGCGGTCATCGGCGCGGCGTCGACCTGGTCTTTCGTCGGTGCCCAGAGCGGTGCGTCGCCAGCCATGATAGTTCCTCCGCGGTCACCACCGCTTATGCATATCGCAGCGCAGCAGAGCAAGATTTTGTTCGGCCGAGCGACGTGGATGTGCGCAAATGCCATCGCTGGGCCATAATGACTTGAAATGCGTCAGCCGTGGGTTACACCCGTCGGGCGATTTTTGTCGGAACGGAAGCATACGGGGCGACATGCCATCACCTTTGATCCGGCGCGGAATATGGGCGATCGGCGTTGCCGTGCTCGTCATCGCGCTGGCCGTCGCCGCCTTGCCGCTCGTTGCCTCTACCCGGATCGTGCGCGATCGCATTGCCTGGGAAATGAGTGCGTGGAGCGGTTTCCGGGTCACCATCGACGGCGCACCGCGGATCGAGGTCTGGCCGAATTTCCGGGCCATCCTGACCGACGTGACGCTTTCGCAATGGACAGAGACCGACGCGCCACCGGTGATCGAGGCCGAACGGGTCGAGGTCAATCTCTCCGCCATGGCGGCGTTGCGTGGCGACGTGGTATTCTCGACGACGCGGCTGATCCGGCCGACGATCAGGGTTCAGCGCGCAGCAAATGGGCTTTTCCTGCCCGCCCTGCCTTCGGGCGGGCGCATCACGCGTTCCATCGACACCGCTCGCGCCGTGGTCAGCGCCAATCCAGCCAAACCGGACCTGAGCAAGCTGCCGGCAGATCCGTTCGGCACGGTGGAGTTCAGGAACGGCCGCGTGGTGACCGCCGTCGATAGCAAAGAAACTGAGATAGTGAGCAGCCTGAGCGGACAGGCGAACTGGGCCGCGATGAACAGCAATGCGACGCTGTCGGCGACCGGGATCTGGCGCGGCGAAAGCGTCGCCATCGATGCAGCATCGTCGAACCCGCTGGTGTTGTTTGCGGGAGGTGCTGCGCCGATGACGCTTTCCTTCAAGGCGGCCCCTGCCACTTTTTCGTTCGACGGCGTGGCCAGCATGTCCGAGAACGCCTATTTCGACGGCCAGGCGAAATTTGCCGCACCCTCGCTCAGGCGCGTGCTCGAATGGTCGCAGGCCGGCATAGCGCCTGGCGCGGCAATCGGCTCGGTTTCCGTTTCCAGCAAAGTCACGGCGACCTCCGGCCGCATTAAATTCGAAAACACCGAGATCGCCCTGGACGACAATCCGGGAATGGGTGCGCTGGACTTCTCCTTTGGCGAGGCGCGGCCGGTGATCGCCGGTACGCTCGCCTTCGACACGCTCGACTTGCGGTCGTTTCTCTCCGCCTTCACGCCGCTGGCGCCTACAAATGGTACCGGCCCCGGCGAAATCGACATAAGCGTCGCCGACCGGATCAATCTCGATCTCAGATTGTCGGCAGCGCAGGCGACCGCAGGCGCCATCCAGCTTGCCAACGTCGCCGCCACCGCCCAGGTCAAGAACGGTCTTGCGGTCTTCGATATTTCCGATGCATCGGCCTTTGGCGGCAACATCCAGAGCAGTCTTCGTTTCGACCGCAAGCCAGGAGGCACGCAGGTCGAGATCAGGCTGCTCGCCTCTGACGTCGACGGCGGCGCCTTTGGCACCGCAGCCGGGATGACGCGACTGGTGCCGATCGGCAGGGGAACCGTTTCGGTCATCCTCAAGGGGCCGGGCAGAACCTGGGACTCCATTTTCGAAAACGCCGACGGCTCGGTTTCGGCGAAATTCGGCCAGGGCGCGTTGAGCCGGCTCGATCTGCCGGCATTTCTCAAACACAACGAACAGGGTGGGTTCTTCGCGCTCGACGATGTCTCCGATGGAACGCTGCCGATCGACGGAGCCGAACTCAAGGCAAGCATTTCGAACGGAGTGGCGAAGATCGACAAAGCCGAAGCGAATTCGGCGAAGTACAAGGTCTGGCTTTCCGGCATCGCCTCCTATGCGGGGCGGGGGCTGGCGCTGTCCGGCGGCATCATTCAGGCGGACCAGGCAGCCACGCAGACAAATAACCAGGGTCCCAACCAGTCTTCGTTCTTCGTCGGCGGAACGTGGAACACGCCGTTCATTTCGCCGATAAGCCGTGGGGTTTCCGGAGAATAGGCAGCGAGGCTGCTGCGGTCGTCAGAAGTGCTTCCTGCCAGCGTTTGCTGCCGCCGCCCGTTCGTCACCCCCGTTGAGCGGCCTGCTCGTCTCGCCGGCGCTGGACTTCGCGACGCTTGTTGGCGAGCGAAGCGATGATGACCCCGACCGCCACGACCGCGATCAGAATTGTGCAGGCGGCGTTGATCTCCGGCGTCACACCGAGACGAACCTGGCTGTAGATCTTCATCGGCAGCGTGGTGGCGCCAGGCCCTGAGGTGAAACTGGCGATGACAAGATCGTCGAGCGACAATGTGAAAGCCAGCATCCACCCGGACACGATCGCCGGCATGATGACGGGCAGCGTGATCTGGAAAAACGTCTTCACCGGCGGCGCGCCGAGGTCCATCGCGGCTTCTTCCAGCGAGCGGTCGAACGTGACCAGGCGCGACTGCACGACGACTGCGACGAAGCACATGGTCAGGGTGATGTGGGCAAGCGTGACGGTGAGAAAGCCGCGATCGAGACCGACGGCGACGAAGAGCAGCAGCAGCGACAGGCCGGTGATGACTTCCGGCATGACCAGTGGCGCAAAGACCATGCCGGAAAACAGCATCCGGCCCTTGAAGCGCGTGTAGCGCGTCAAGGTGAGAGCCGCCAGCGTGCCAAGCACGGTCGCCACGGTGGCCGAGATGACGGCGACGCGGGCTGTCACCCAGGTGGCGTCCATCAGGCCCTGGTTGTGGAATAGGGAGACGTACCATTTGGTCGAGAAGCCGCCCCAGACAGTGACCAGTTTCGACTCGTTGAAGGAGAAGACGACAAGCAGGACGATCGGCAGGTAAAGAAAGGCAAAGCCCAGCACGATCGAAGTGATGTTGAAACGGCTCCAGGTCGGGTTCATTTGTCTTGTTCCTGGGCGCGGGCCTGGGCACGCTGGAAGAGCATGATCGGCACGATCAGCAGCAACAGCAGGATGACGGCGACGGCTGACGACACCGGCCAGTCGCGGTTGGCGAAAAACTCGTTCCACAGCGTTTTGCCGATCATCAGCGTCTGCGACCCGCCGAGCAGATCGGGAATGACGAACTCGCCGACGGCGGGGATGAACACCAGAAGGCAGCCGGCGATGACGCCGGGCAACGACAGCGGAAAGGTGATCTTCCAGAAGGCGCTGGTCGGCGGGCAGCCGAGGTCCTTGGCCGCCTCGATCAGCGAATAATCCAACTTTTCCAAGGACGAATAGAGCGGCAGCACCATGAATGGCAGGTAGGAATAGACGATGCCGATGAAGATCGCCGTGTAGGTGTTGAGGATGATCAGCGGCTGGCTGATCATGCCGGTGGCGAGCAGCAACTGGTTGAGCAGCCCCTCGGGCTTGAGGATGCCGATCCAGGCGTAGACGCGGATCAGGAACGAGGTCCAGAACGGCAGGATCACCAGCATCAGCAAAGTCGGGCGGAGCGTTGCCGGCGCGCGGGCCATGCCATAGGCGATCGGGTAGCCGACAAGCAACGTCAGCGCCGTCGAGATGGCGGCGACGATGAGGCTCGTCACATAGGCATTGAAGTACAGCGCATCCTGCGTCAGCCAGGTGTAGTTATCGATGCTGAGCTGTTTCAGCTGGGCGAGAAAACCGGAAAACCCGTCGCCGAAGCCAAGCACCGGCGTGTACGGCGGTATAGCGATCGCCGTCTGCGACAGTGAAATCTTGAAGACGATGACGAACGGAACGAGGAAGAAGAAGACCAGCCAGAGATACGGGATGATGATGACGAGACGGCCAATGAAGGCGGCATTCAATCTGGCCAGGGCGGATTTGCCAGCATCGGTGGTCTGAGAGCTTGCTGCAGCGGTGACAGCGGCATTCGACATGACCGTCCCCTATCGCGTCAGCACGACGCCGGCGTCCGGCTGGAACGACACCCAGGCACGGTCGTTCCAGCTCAGCGGATCCTCGGTGATGCGGGCTGCGTTCATCGTGCTCGCCCGCACCACGTGACCGTCGTCGAGCCTGACGTGATAGACGGTCATGTCGCCGAGATAGGCGATGTCGTAGACCTCGCCTTCGATGGCGTTGACGGCACCGGCCGGCTTCTTCGACGATATCTTGATCTTCTCCGGCCTGATGGCGAAGGCGACGGCCGCGCCGGTGGCGGCATTGCCGGCATTCTCGGTTCGGATGGTGATGCCGTTGCCCGCGTCGATGCTTGCGGCACCGGCCTCGCCACGCGCGAGCTTGCCTTCGAACATGTTGACGTTGCCGACAAACCCGGCGACGAAGCGGGAGCCCGGCGCTTCGTAGACTTCCGCCGGCGTCGCCACCTGCATCACCTCGCCCTTGTCGATGATGGCGATGCGGTCGGCCATTGTCATCGCCTCTTCCTGGTCGTGGGTGACGACGACGAAGGTGAGGCCGAGTGACTGCTGCAGATCCATCAGCTCGAACTGTGTTTCCTCGCGCAGCTTCTTGTCCAGCGCGCCCAATGGCTCATCGAGCAGCAGCACCTTCGGCCTTTTGGCGACCGAGCGGGCAAGCGCGACGCGCTGGCGCTGACCGCCGGACAGTTGGTGCGGCTTTCGCTTGGCGAACTGCTCGAGCTTGACCAGCTTCAGCATCTCTCCAACGCGCGCCGCGATCTCGGGCTTCGCCATGCCGTCCTGCTTGAGGCCGAAGGCGATGTTATTCTCGACCGTCATATGCGGAAACAGCGCGTAGGATTGGAACATCATATTGACCGGCCGCCGATATGGCGGAATCCCGCGCAGATCCTGGCCATCGAGCAGAATGCGGCCGGCGGTCGGCTCCTCGAATCCGGCGAGCATCCGCAAAAGCGTCGATTTTCCGCAGCCCGACGCCCCGAGCAGGGCAAAGAACTCACGCTCGAATATTGTCAGCGACAAATTGTTGACGGCGGTGAAGTCACCGAACTTCTTGGTGACCTTGTCGAACTGGATGTATGGCTTGGCGTTCGGATCGTTCCATGGCGCGAAATCCCTGCGGATGCTGCCAAGCGATTTCATGTCCCACTCCGTCCCTGATCCTGCCCCTGAAGAATTCGACCCCGGCATCAAGCTGCCGGGGTCGCGTCAGATTGCTATTGTCCCGTGACGACCTTGGTCCACGACCTGGTGACGAGACGTTGCGTCTTGGGATCGTATGGACCCACGGTGAACAGCTTGGCCAGCATCGCTTCGTCCGGGTAGACACCCGGATCATCAAGGATTTCCTTGCTGACGAGTGGCTGCGAGGCCTTGTTGCCATTGGCGTAGAAGACATAGTTGGTGGATTTGGCGATCACTTCGGGTTTCATCATATAGTTCAGAAACTCGTGCGCTTCGGCGACATGCGGCGCATCGGCCGGAATCGCCATCTGATCGAACCACATTTCCGCTCCTTCCTTAGGTATGACGTAGGCGATTTCCACCCCCTTATCCGCTTCGGCCGCGCGGTCGCGAGCCTGGAAGAGATCGCCAGAAAACCCGACAGCTACGCAGATGTCGCCATTGGCGAGCGCATTGATATATTCCGATGAGTGGAATTTGCGGATCGACGGCCGGATGCTCAGCAAGAGATCCGTTGCTTTGGCGATGTCGTCGGGAGAGGTCGAGTCGGGCTTGAGCCCAAGATAATTCAGCGCGGTTGGAATGATGTCCGTCGGCGAATCCAGGAAATACACCCCGCAACTCGCAAGCTTGGCGATATTCTCCGGCTTCAAGACCGCATCCCAGCTGTCGATCGTATCGACACCCAGGGCTTCCTTCACTTTCTTGGTGTTGTAGCCAATACCGGTCGTGCCCCACATATAGTTGACTGAGTATTCGTTGCCTGGATCGAACTTCGCAACCCGGTCCGCCACGTCGCTCCACATGTTGGTAAGATTGGGCAGCTTCGACTTGTCCAGCTTCTGGTATACCCCGGCCTGGATCTGACGGGCCAGGAACGGGCTTGCCGTCGGCACCACGACATCATAGCCGCTGCCACCTGCAAGCAGTTTGGTTTCGAGAATTTCGTTGGAATCATAGGTGTCGTAGACGACCTTGATGCCGGTTTCCTTGGTGAAGTCGTCAATGACCGAACTGTCGATATAGTCCGACCAGTTGAAGACGTTGACGACGCGGTCCTGGGCATGCGCGCCGAGGGTGAAAAGCATTAGAAATGCCGAGGTCGCCGAAAGCCAGAACGCTTTGCGGGTCATGCGTCTCTCCTTTGATGAGTGTTCCATAGCCAGTTCGTCGCGGGGCTGCGCGGCTAGGCCTTGCTTCAGATTATTGAGCTTTCCGGCAAGCGACAAGCGCGAACCGCCGACATCGTGATGGTTCGTCATGCAGCGGCCAAGGTTTCCGATTCCATGTCGTGATCCAGATGGCGTTCCGGCGCCGTCAGCAGCTCTCGCCACGACGCGGGCAGGAAAACGACGATGTTGTCCGGTCTCGATCGGGCCGGAGGGGAGACTTGGCAAGATGCGCCTGTCTTGTTGTTGCCGTATTGGCAGCCTGCCCGTGCGGCCAAGCCATTGTCAATGGTTCATCTCGCTTTGGCGCGTGCGCCGCATCAATTGGGCGACGGCATGCCGGTGACGCCCGGCCGCACGGGTTTGGCCTGGCGCTTAAATTCGAGCCCGATATGGACAAGCAGCGCCGTGACCACAACAGTGCCGCCAAGGATGGTGCGCCCCGACGGCACCTCGGAATGGACGAGCCAGACCCAGATCGGGCCGAGGATCGGTTCGAAGGTGCCGAGGAGTGCCGCGACCGCCGCCGGAACAAGCCGGGCGCCGGTGGCGAAGAAGGCAAGGCCGAGACCCAGATTGACCACGCCGAAGGCAAACAGGAAACCCATGTCGCTGTCGGAAACCGCGAATTGCGATGTCTGGGAGGCGGCGAATGCGGCAGCAAGCATCGTGCCGAGGCAGGTCGCCGGCGTCATGCGCACATGGGCAAAGCGTCGCGTGATGACGGTGGCGATCGAAAACATCACGGCGATGAGCAGCGCCAAGCCGTCGCCGATGGGTGACACCGCGCCATCGAGCGATTCCGATACCATGATGGCAACGCCAGCAATAACGGCTGCAATCGCTACCCAGGTCGCCATTGCGACCCGTTCGCGAAATACCGCCCAGGCAAACAGCGCCGCCAGAAGCGGCACGCCGGCCTGCATCAAAAGGATGTTGGCGACGGTGGTGTAGGCAAGCGCCACGACGAAGCAAGTCGATGCGGTGGCAAAGCAGAACGCCACGGCAAGGCCAGGCAGGCCCATGCCGCGGAACAACCTCACCGTGCCGTGCCAGCCGTCGCGCCAGATCATGAAACAGATCAGGAAGGCGGCGGCCCAGACCGATCGCCAGAACACCACCGTCCAGCTGTCGCCCGCTTCGATGAAACGGGCGATGGCGCCGCCGAAACTCCACATCAGCGCCGAGAGGAACACCAGCAAGAAGCCGATACGCTCGTCGCGCGGCGAGACAGCAGGCGCAATCGGTGATGCGGTATCGGTCATGGGCGCGACTGTCGGCGATTTCTGGGCGGCACGATGTGCAACGGACGACAAGAACGTGCCTCATTCGCGTAGCGCAAAGGCAGCGGCGGAGCGTGGTCCACCGGACGGCGACGGTTGTGGCAAAGATAGCAGGTCGCCCGCCGGGGCCTCATTGAAAATCGAAGGCGCTCAAGCCGGTCACCATCTCGTCGAGGCCGAGCGGGCGCGTCACCGGCGGCTCGGCGCGTGCAAGGCAGCCGATGCGTTCGCACAGCCGGCAGGCGGGGCCTATCGGCGTGGCCGGATTGATGCCCTGTCCCGCTTTTCCGGTCGCCGCGGCAGCCGGCGCCGGCAGTGCCGCGCCGTAGACGATCTCGTCACGAAAACCGATGTCGCAACCCAGCAGAAGTGCGGTACGGCGCGGGCGCTCGGCAAACGAGCCTTGCGGCCCTTCCAGCGTGCGGGCGACGCAGAGGAACTCGGCGCCATCGGGCATTTCCACCGCCTCGACGAAAATCTGGCCGGGCTGGGTGAAGGCGGCATGCACGGGAAGCTTGGGACAGCCTCCGCCGAAGCGGCTCTGCGGAAAACCCTGGCTTCCCGCCTTGCGGAAGCGGTTGCCGGCATTGTCGACCTCGATCATGAAAAACGGTACGCCCGGCGTGCCCGGCCGCTGCAGCATGGTCAGGCGGTTGGCCGCCTGCTCGAAGGAAACGCCGAAACGCGAACGCAGCACGTCGATGTCGTACCGAGCGCGTATCGCGGCTGCGTGAAAGGGCTGGTAGGGCATCATCAGCGCGTGGGCGGCGTAGCGGCCAAGCTCGAAGCGGGCGAGCCGGCGGGCCTCATCCGAGGTCAGCTTCAGCGCCTGGATCTCGCTTGCCACCGCGACGGTCATGCGGATCAGACAGGCCTCCATCGCCACCTCGCGCAACTGGTCGAATGGCGACAGGCGCTCGGACAGAAACAGGCGCTGCGAGTGACGGTCGTAACGGCGGCGCCAGTTCGGCATGGTGGCGACCGGCAGCACCTTGACGACGATGCCGTATTCGCGTTTCAGCCAGGCCTTCAGCGCACCGAGCAGATCGTCGCTGGGATCGAGCACCGACGTGAATGCCTCGGCCTCCTCTTCGATCGCGGCAAAATGGTTCGGCCGACGCTCGAAAATCTCGTGCACCTCGTCGATCGGCAAGCGGGCGCCGGAAAGCGCCGTCGCTTTGCCCTCACGTGCAAGGAGCTGGTTGAGGTCGGAAAGCCGCTCGGCCTGCTCGCGATAGGCGCGAAACAGTTTTATCACCGCGGCGGAAGCATTGGGCGCCGCCTCGGCAAGCTCGATCAGCTCCTGGTCACCAGGCAATTCGCCGACCAGCAGCGGATCTGAAAACACTTCCTTCAGGGCGGCGACCGACCCCCTCGCCTCGCCCTGCAATTCATGCGGGTCGACCTTGTAGACAGATGCCAGCTTGAGGATCAGCTGGACCGTCAGCGGCCGCTGGTTGCGCTCGATGAGATTGAGATAGGAGGGCGAGATGCCGAGCCCTTCGGCCATCGCCGTCTGGGTCAGGCCTTTAGCGCTGCGAATGCGGCGGATGCGCGGCCCGGCAAAGATCTTTTGATCGGCCACTCGGCTATCCTTGACAGAAATTGACATTGCTTCTGCACGGCGACGCCGTACTGGTCTTTACAATCATGACAAATTTACAGCGCCGGACTGTCAAACGCAACACAGGTTTTCCCTTATTTATCGGCCGACCCTACGGTTTTTTCTCGCCTGTTTCGCGCTGAGATGTAAATGCTGTCACACCAAAACGGCGCAAAAATCTCCTTGAAGCCCCGTTTATGTCCCTGCAGCAATTTATCCGGAGCGACCAATGACCGATTTTTACAACCTCGTCCCCTCGGCGCCGGAAGGCCGGTTCGACGGCATCGAGCGGCCCTATTCGCCGGACGATGTGAAACGGCTGCGCGGTTCGGTCCAGATCCGGCAGAGCCTCGCCGAAATGGGCGCCAACCGGCTTTGGCAGCTCATCCACGAGGAGGACTTCGTCAACGCGCTCGGCGCCATGTCGGGCAACCAGGCGATGCAGCAGGTCCGAGCCGGGCTGAAGGCGATCTACCTGTCGGGCTGGCAGGTCGCCGCCGACGCCAACACCGCGTCCGCCATGTATCCGGACCAGTCGCTCTATCCCGCCAATGCAGCGCCCGAACTGGTCAAGCGCATCAACCGTACGCTCCAGCGCGCCGACCAGATCGAGACCTCCGAAGGCAAGGGACTTTCGGTCGACACCTGGTTCGCGCCGATCGTTGCCGACGCGGAAGCCGGCTTCGGCGGGCCGCTCAATGCCTTCGAGATCATGAAGGCCTTCATCGAGGCGGGTGCGGCCGGCGTCCACTACGAGGACCAGCTGGCGTCGGAGAAGAAATGCGGCCATCTCGGCGGCAAGGTGCTGATACCGACCGCCGCCCATATCCGCAACCTCAACGCCGCGCGGCTTGCCGCCGACGTCATGGGCACGCCGACGCTGGTCGTGGCGCGCACCGACGCGGAAGCGGCAAAGCTGCTCACCTCCGACATCGACGAGCGCGATCAGCCCTTCGTCGACTATGACGCGGGCCGTACGGTGGAGGGCTTCTACCAGGTCAGGAACGGCATCGAGCCTTGCATCGCGCGGGCCGTCGCCTACGCGCCACACGCCGACCTGATCTGGTGCGAAACCTCCAAACCCGATCTGGCGCAGGCCAAGAAGTTCGCCGAGGGCGTGCACAGGCACCATCCTGGCAAGCTTCTCGCCTATAATTGCTCGCCGTCGTTCAACTGGAAGAAGAACCTCGACGACGCCACGATCGCCAAATTCCAGAGGGAACTCGGCGCCATGGGCTACAAGTTTCAGTTCATCACGCTGGCTGGTTTCCACCAGCTCAATTTCGGCATGTTCGAACTCGCCCGCGGCTACAAGGCGCGGCAGATGGCGGCTTATTCCGAGTTGCAGGAGGCTGAATTCGCGGCGGAAGCCCATGGCTACACCGCGACCAAGCACCAGCGCGAAGTCGGCACCGGCTATTTCGACGCCGTGTCGATGGCGATCACCGGTGGCCGGTCTTCGACCACGGCCATGCACGAATCGACCGAGCACGCCCAGTTCAAACCGGCGGCGGAATAGCAGCAAAGCAACGAACAGAGGTAACGCCCCCAAAGGGGTATAAATACGCTGAAGGAGAAGACCAATGGCATCGATAAGCCGCGTCAAGGAACGGGCCGAAGAACAGGCCACCACCATGAACGTCGACCAGCAAGCGACCATCCGCATGCTGGCGAACGACCTGCACAGGCTCAACCAGTCGGTGATGAAGGCGGTCGAGGCCGGTGTGTCGGTGGAGCTCGTGCGCTCGGCACGGCACCATGGCGGCGACGGCAACTGGGGCGATCTGCTGATCCCGGTGATCGTCACGCAGCGGAGCCTCGGCTGACCGTCATCCGACCAAGCCTGTTTGTGGATCCGGCATCACCTGCGCAGTCTCTGCGCAGGTGATTTGCGTTTGCACGGCCGGTTTGCGTATAGGGCGAAAATAGAACTTTCTTTAAACTTTAGCGTTTCTAGCCATATTCTCGACGTCCGCCATTTCAGCTTGACATAGGCAGCGATCTCACGGCAATTGTCTGTAAGTTTCAACCCTGCATTGAAACCAGACGAGTGCCCGTCCCGCTCATGCGCCCCGTGAACCGCGAGTCCAAAACTGCAAAGCACCCGAGTTTAGGGGAAAGGAATATGGGATCCGTGCTCGCCGACTTCAGCCGCGTGCTCGTCGTTGGAAAATCGCCGGTCAACCGGGTTGTGGTTTCGAAAATCGTCGAACGATCCGGGCTCAAGCCGATCTCGGAATCGCCCGAGGCGGCAGCAACGACGTTGCGATCGCTCATTCCCGGAGCTGTCGTCCTCGATGGCGGAGCGGACAATAAGGACTGCGATGCGCTGATGCCGGGCATCGATGCGCTGCGGCGCACCTCGGGCACATCGCGTCCCCCAGTGATCCTGCTCTCGACCAAGAATGGCACGCCGGAGAGCCTCGGCCTGTCGAGCGTCGTCGATGCAGTGGTCGTCAAGCCGATCACGACGGAACGGCTGCAGCCGGTGATCGACCATCTAATTGGACTGGGACGTAAGTAGTCGGCGTCAGGCCGACGCCGACACGCGATCAACGGGCTTTGCCGATAGCTTCGATCAGCCGGGGCAATTCCGAGAGATCGGCTATCTGGCGGAAGCGAGGCGCGGTGACCGGCGGCTCGACATGTTCCAGCACCCAGGTCAGTTCATGCGGCACGTGAATGCCCCAACTGCCGGCCTCGATCGCCGGCACCACGTCCGACTTGAGCGAGTTGCCGACCATCATGCTTTTTTCCGGGCCATCGCCGTGGCGGCTGAAGATCCTGGCATAGGTGGCTGCGCTCTTGTCGCTGACGATCTCGACGGCGTCGAACATATCACCGAGGCCCGATTGCGCCAGCTTGCGCTCCTGATCGAAGAGGTCGCCCTTGGTGATCAGCACCAGGCGATATGCGCTCGCCAGCTTTTCCACGGTTTCGCGCGCATGGGGCAGCGGCTCGATCGGATGGCCGAGCATCTCGCGGCCCGCAGCAAGAATTTCGGCAATGACCGAGGCCGGCGCGCGGCTCTCAGTAATCTCGATCGCCGTTTCGATCATCGACAGGGTAAATCCCTTGATGCCGAAGCCGTAAACGGCGAGGTTGCGCTTCTCCGCCTCCAGCAATCTTGCCGAGATGTGCCCCTCCTCGGCATGATCGGCAAGCAGCGCGGCAAAGCGCCTCTCGGTGATGCGAAAGAACTGCTCGTTCTGCCAGAGCGTGTCGTCGGCATCAAAGCCGATCGTGGTCAATTCATGATTGTTCTGCATTCGACGTCTTCAACCGAGTTCATTGACTTTCGTCGAACCTAAGCTGCCCGGAGCGGTTTTCAACTGGTCAGGCGAACGCAGGGCCGGCTCCCCTTCCCTTCCATCACCGGCCACGGCTATACTCCCAAATCCGCAACCCAATCTGGTGAATGATGCCGCCTGCAAAAAAGGAAGTCCGTCCGTCGAGCCGCGGAGGACGTATCCGCACGCCTGCCTTCGTGAAAAATCAGCGTGGCGTGAAGAACTGGAAAGAAGTCAGCGCCTGGCTGGAGTGGCGCGGCATCGAGGATATCGAATGTATCACGCCCGATCAGGCGGGTGTTGCGCGCGGCAAGATGATGCCGTCAAAGAAATTCACCTCCAACACCTCGCTGGCGCTGCCCTCGGCGGTGTTCATGACGACGATCTCCGGCGGCTATCCGGAGGACGGCAACGGCTTCCACTATCCGGAAGACGATGGCGACCTCAAGCTGATGCCGGACCTTTCGACACTGACCGTGGTGCCGTGGGAAGAGGATCCGACGGCGGCGGTCATCTGCGACCTCGTCCACCAGGACGGCCGCTCGGTCGAGTTCACGCCGCGCAACGTGCTGAAGCGCGTGCTTGCAGCTTACGACAAGCGCGGGCTGAAGCCGGTGGTGGCTCCCGAGATCGAGTTCTACCTGGTGCGGAAGAATCCCGATCCGGACTATCCGTTGACGCCGCCGGTCGGGCGCTCGGGACGGGCGATCGGCGGCGGGGGGCGGGGGGGGGGGGGGGGGGGGGAAAGGAGGGAGGGGGGGGGGGGGGGGCGGGGACAAAAATTAGGAATGCCGGCGGGGGGGGGGTTCCGGGGGGGGGGGCCCCCCTCCCCGCTGTCCACCCGGGGGCGCAAAACCCCCCCCCCCCCCCCCCCCGGCCGGGCGGGGGGGGGGGGGGGGGGTGGGGGGCGGGGGGGCGGCGCCGGCTATTCCATTGCCGGCGTCAACGAGTTCGACGAACTGATCGACGACATCTACCATTTCTCCGAAAGCCAGGGGTTGGAGATCGACACGCTGATCCATGAGGAGGGCGCCGGCCAGCTTGAGATCAATCTGCGCCACGGCGATCCGATCGAACTCGCCGACCAGGTGTTCATGTTCAAGCGCACCATCCGCGAGGCGGCGCTGAAGCACGATATCTATGCCACCTTCATGGCCAAGCCGATCCAGGGGCAGCCCGGGTCGGCCATGCATATCCACCAGTCGATCATCGACAAGAAGACCGGCAAGAATGTCTTTTCGGCCGAGGACGGCTCGGAAACCGAGGCCTTCTTTCACTTCATCGGCGGCATGCAAAAACACGTGCCGAACGCGCTGGTGATGTTTGCGCCCTATGTCAATTCCTACCGCCGGCTGACCCAGTCGGCTTCGGCGCCGGTCAACAACAAATGGGGCTACGACAACCGCACCACCGCGTTCCGCGTTCCGCGCTCCGACCCGGCAGCCAGGCGCGTCGAGAACCGCATCCCCTCCTCCGACGCCAATCCCTATCTGGCGCTGGCCGCGTCGCTCGCCTGCGGGCTGATCGGCATGACCAACAAGATCAAGGCGGAACCGCCGGTTCTGACCACCGCCAACGAAGCCGAGATCGACCTGCCGCGCAGCCTGCTCGAAGCCGTCGACCTGCTCGAAGCCGACGAGGAACTCTGCGCGCTGCTCGGCAAGTCGTTTGCCGCGACCTATGCTGCGATCAAACGGGCTGAATTCGAGACTTTCATGGAAGTGATCAGCCCGTGGGAGCGGGAGTATCTGCTGCTAAATGTGTGAGTAGCGACTTCGTCGTGTGAATAGTGAATGGTGAATAGTGAATGGCCTTGATGGTAGTTGAGATAAGTGACGGCATACGAGTCATCCCACCGTTTTCCGTTCACCATTCACTATTCACCATTCACCGCCGCCGAAAGGCGGCGCCATGACTTACCAATCCCCAATCTCCCCCGGCCGCTCCTGGTACGAGGACACGGCCGGGCCACGGCCCGAATACGAGGCGCTCGATGGCGACCGGACATGCGACGTCGTCATCGTCGGCGGCGGCTTCACCGGCCTGTCGGCGGCGGTGCACCTCGCCAAGGCCGGCAGCAATGTCGTGCTGATCGAAGCGCATCGTTTCGGCGATGGCGCATCGGGCCGCAATGGCGGCCAGCTCGGCACCGGCCAGCGCGCCTGGGCCGAGGAACTGGAAGCGGAGTACGGCTTTTCCCGTGCCAAGGCGCTGTTCGACCTCGCCGAAGAGGCCAAAACGCATCTCCTCGAATTCGCCGCCGTCAACAAGATCGAGATCGACTACATGCCCGGCCAGATGTCGGTGGCGCACAAGCAGCGGTACGTCGACGACTACAAGGCGCATGCCGAAATCATGGCGAACCGTTTCGGCTATCCGCACATCACCTTCATGGACGCGAAGGAGACGGCGCAGCGGTTGGGCTCGACGCGCTACATCGGCGGCACCCGCGACACCGGAACCGGGCACATCCATCCGCTGAAGCTGGTGATCGGTACCGCAAAAGTGGCGGCGCAGGCAGGCGCCCAGCTATTCGAACAGACGCCGGCGACCGGCATCGCGTCACTCGGCGGCAAGGTGAAGGTCACGACGCCGAAAGGCACGATATCAGCCGAGAAATGCTTGATCGGCGTCAACGCCCATGGCGGCACGATCGAGCCGGTCAGTGCCGCGCACATCATGCCGATCGGCTCCTTCATCGGCGCGACGGTGCCGTTGGGGGCTGACACAAAAGTGCTGCCGGGCGGTGAGGCGGTCGATGATTCCCGCTTCGTCGTGCGCTACTTCCGCAAATCGACGGATGGACGGCTGCTGTTTGGCGGGCGTGAGATCTATGCCGTCAACGATCCGAAAGACATCCATGTCCACATCCGCCGGCAGATCGCCGAGCTTTACCCTGAGCTCGGGGACGTCGAGATCTCCCATGGCTGGGGCGGCTATGTCGGTATCACCGTGTCGAGAAAACCGTTCGTGCGCGAGGTGATGCCCAATGTGATCTCGGTTGGTGGTTATTCCGGTCACGGCGTCATGCTGTCGAACTTTTTCGGCAAGCTCTATGCAGAAACCGTTGCCGGCAACCGGGACCGGCTGAGGCTGATCGAGGATCTGAAAATTCCGGCCTTTCCCGGTGGCCGACGCTTCCGCGCTCCGCTGCTCTTTCTGGCGCTCAACTGGTATGCCTTGAGGGACCGGATCTAACCACAGGTTGCATAATCCCTTGCAAGCGTGCAGAATCGCTTGCGAGGGCGCAGTGATGCCACAATCGCGGGCAACAGATGAGCGCCGTGGGACAGTTGAACTGGGAATTTTGCGGGCCTGCCCGCTTTTGGTTCTGGGACTGATCGAACGCCGGTTTTCCGATTGAACGTCGGCCCGCAAATGGAGGTTGCAAGAGTGAGAGAGCCCTTCAGTTTCGGCGCGCCGGAACGACGGCGCTTTGCGATGCAGTTTGGCTACGATATGCGGCCCAAGTTCTGGCAAAAAGTCCGGTCGAACCTGCATCTGGTAATCGCCGCACTTGGCACAGCAGCGCTGCTTGGCGTGGCCGCAGTGGCGCTATGGCTGGCATTGCCGGCCAACGAGAGACAAGCAGTCGCGAGTCCCGAGCAGATCGTTCCGAGCGTTCCGGTAAAAACAACAAAGATCGTGCCGGCCGCTGCCTCGACGGTCGCCGCGGTGCAGAAGGCAACAGGCAAGGCGGATGCGGTTTCGCCGGCGGTGATTGCGGCCGAGGCCGAGATACCGGCGCTGGCGCCCAATGATCCCCGCTGGACAGGGTCGGGAACGAAGACCGCGCCCGGGCAAGTGGCAGGCCAGGCGGAAAAGACGGCAGACAAGCCGTCCACCGCGGCGGCATTCGCCGATCCTGCAGCGAAAACCAAAGCCGCAGCATTGCTTGCCAAAGTCGCTGCTCCCAGCAAGGCGGCAACAGACGGCGCGCAAACCGCCGCCATTCCGACGCCGAAGCCGCAATCGCCGGCAGCGACGCAGGGTGATGATAGCCAGGCCAAAGTCGAAGCCAAGAAAGTGAGCGCGGCAGATACCGGACGCATCCTCAGGGCCGTCACCATGCGTACCGGACCGAAGAAGAATGCGGCCGCGATTGTCACCGTTCCCGCCAAGACCTCGGTTCAGGTGATGGGCTGCAAGCAATGGTGTCAGATCATCTACAACGGCAAACGCGGCTGGGTCTATAAGAGCTTTGTCAAGACTGGCGCGTAGGGCTGATCAGGCGATCCTTTGACGTTGCAACAGCTCGGATGGCTTGCGTATCGTGATCTGCCGAGCAGACGTCTATTCGAACGGAAACTCGAATGGACCGCAGGTCAAGCACCCTCCCGGGTTTGCCGCGGGTATGAAGCCCAACATTTGACATCATGCGCCCCGGCGATTGCGAGACTCGCGATACAGCCTGTATCACAATCAGCTTGTCCAGCTGCCGGACGGCTCAGATGCAACGTCCACCGTCGACTTCCAGCGCCACGCCAGTGATAAAAGCCGCCTCGTCCGAAGCGAGCCAGAGTGCTGCGTTGGCTATGTCGAGCGGCGTCGAAAGCCGGCCAAGCGGGATCGACGCGCGGAATTTCTCGCGGATTTCGGGCGTGTCGGCGCCCATGAATTTTTCCAGCATGCCGGTCTCGCCGGCGACAGGGCAGAGGCAGTTGACGCGGATGTTCTTCGGCGCGAGCTCCACCGCCATGGATTTGGTCGCGGTGATCGCCCACCCCTTCGACGCGTTGTACCACGTGAGGCCGGGCCGCGGCCTGATGCCGGCCGTCGAAGCCGTGGTCAGGATGACGCCGCCGCCTTGCCGATCCATGATCGGTACGACCGCCAGAGCGGCGTGGTAAATCGCCTTCATGTTGACAGCCGTGATCAGGTCGAAGGTCGTCTCGTCGACCTCGATCATATCGCCATTGCGATGGGTGTAGCCGGCATTGTTGACCATGATGTCGATGCGGCCGAATGCGCTCTTTGCCGCATGGACCATTTCGTCGAACTCGGAACGCAACGAGACGTCGGTCTGGGTCCAGATCGCCGCCCGGCCGATCTCGTTGGCGACGCGTTCGGCACCCTTGGCGTTGAGGTCGGCGACAACGACGCGCGCGCCCTCCTCGGCGAAGCGCTTGGCCATGCCCTCGCCGAAACCTGACGCGGCACCGGTGATGACGGCAACTTTGTTTTCCAGGCGCATGGCTTTCTCACTCATAATTGAACAGGATCGTTCGGCAACCGCCGGCGATGGCCGGCGAAAGATCAATATACTCTCGATTTCTCCTTTGGCTTTCGCCGCGATCCCGCTCTATGCTGCATCTGCGAAGGCTTTCCGGAACCACCTCACCGAGAAGCGTCCGGGTTGCGCCAGCGTCAAGGGCACACTTCAGGACCAATCGTTAAAGCTCGATTGGGCTTGGGATGCGACGCCGTGGCACTGGAAAATCTAAATCGATTAGATTATATCAGCCGCGTCACAGCGACCGGCGTCAAAGCGGACAAACCATGACCAGCCAGATCATTCCCGTCGACCCTTTCGACTTCATCATTTTCGGCGGCACCGGCGATCTGTCGGAACGCAAGCTTTTGCCGTCGCTCTACCATCGCCAGCGCGATCACCAGTTTTCCGAACCGACGCGCATCATCGGCACGTCGCGCTCGAAAATGACCGACGAGGAATTCCGGGATTTCGCCAGGCAGGCGATTTCCGACCATGTGAAACCGGCCGACATCGACGCCACGGAGCTGAAGACGTTCCTTGCCCGGCTTTCCTACGTTTCGGCCGACGCAACGACCGGCGCAGGCTTCGACGAATTGAAGAAGGCAATCGGCGACAGCGACTGCATCCGCGCCTTCTACCTGGCGGTGGCGCCGGCGCTGTTCGGCGACATCTCGCACAAGTTGAAGGAACACAAGCTGATCACGCCGAATTCGCGCATCGTGCTGGAAAAGCCGATCGGGCGCGATCTCGCCTCGGCGCGCGAGCTTAACGATCTGGTCGGCGATGATTTCCATGAAAGCCAGATCTTCCGTATCGACCACTATCTCGGCAAGGAGACGGTGCAGAACCTGATGGCGCTGCGCTTTGCCAATGCGCTCTACGAGCCGCTGTGGAATTCCGCCAATGTGGACCATGTGCAGATCACCGTCGCCGAGACGGTCGGCCTCGAAGACCGCGTCACCTACTACGACAAGGCCGGCGCTCTGCGCGACATGGTGCAGAACCACATGCTGCAGCTTCTCTGCCTCGTCGCCATGGAGGCGCCGTCATCGATGGACGCCGACGCCGTTCGCGACGAGAAGCTGAAGGTGTTGCGGGCGCTGAAACGCATCAACGGCAACGAAGCGCCCAAGCACACGGTGCGTGGCCAGTACCGTGCCGGGGCCTCGGCCGGCGGGCCGGTAAAAGGCTATGTCGAGGAGCTCGGCAAGAACAGCAACACCGAGACCTTCGTTGCGCTCAAAGCCGAAATCGGCAACTGGCGCTGGGCGGGCGTGCCGTTCTACCTCAGGACGGGCAAGCGGCTGGCGACCCGTGTCTCGGAGATCGTCATCGAATTCAAGCCGATCCCCCACTCGATCTTCGGCGACAGCGCCGGGCCGATCTCCGCCAACCAGCTGGTCATCAGGCTGCAACCCGACGAAGGCGTAAAGCAGTTCATCATGATCAAGGATCCGGGGCCGGGCGGCATGCGGCTGCGCCAGATCCCGCTCGACATGAGCTTCGCGCAGTCCTTCGACGGCCGCGCGCCCGATGCCTATGAGCGACTGATCATGGACGTCATCCGTGGCAACCAGACGCTGTTCATGCGCCGCGACGAGGTCGAAGCGGCGTGGAAATGGATCGACCCGATCCAGGATGCCTGGGAAAGCGGACGGCAAGAAGCGCAGGGCTACACGGCCGGCACATGGGGCCCTTCGGCCTCGATTGCGCTGATCGAACGCGACGGGCGGACATGGCACGAGAGCAATTGAACGGCGCCCCCTACAGCTGGCATGCGTTTGCCGAACGCCAGGACCTGGCGGCAGCACTTGCCGGCCACGTCGCAGGCCGCCTGACCAATGCAATAGCTGAGCGCGGCACGGCATTGCTCGCCGTTTCCGGCGGCACGACGCCGGCGCGATTTTTTGCATCACTTTCGAGTATCCCGATCGCGTGGAACAAGGTCACGGTGACGCTGGTCGACGAGCGTTGCGTGCCGGCCTCCTCTCCGCGCTCTAACGCCGGGCTGGTCGTCGCCAATCTTTTGCAAAACGCGGCCGCAGCCGCACGTTTCGTGCCGCTCTACCAAGAGGGAGCAAGCGTCGAGGAAACTTCGGAGGCCGACAGCAGGATGTCGCGGTCGCTTTCCTGGCCGCTCGATGTTGTGGTGCTTGGCATGGGAACCGATGGCCATACCGCGTCGTTCTTTCCTGACGCCGACAATCTGGAAAAACTGCTCGACCCGTCTTCGACAAGCACTGTGCTGCCGGTTCACGCGACAAGCGCCGGCGAGCCTCGCCTGACGCTGTCGCTGGCACGGCTCATCGAAGCCGGCTTCATCGCACTGCACATCGAAGGCGAGGACAAGCGCAAGGCATTCGAGAGCGCTATGGGACCGGGCGCGAAAAAGCCCATTCGCGCCGTGCTCGACGCTGCCGGGGCACCCGTAGAGGTGTTCTGGGCGCCCTGATTTTCAACTTGCCGTGGTTCCCGGCGGACGGCGGGAGGATGTTTTCCGGGACCGCGCCTGAAAGGACCGACGACATGACCGCACGACGCGATATCGAAGCCATCACCGAGCGTATCCGCCAACGCTCCAAACCAGGGCGTGAGGCCTATCTCGGCCGCATCGCCGAAGCATCGAACCGCACCGCCAACCGGGCCGTGCTTTCCTGCGGCAACCTTGCCCATGGCTTTGCCGTCTGCAGCCCCTCCGAGAAGGTGGCACTTGGCGGCGACCGAGTGCCGAACCTCGGCATCATCACCTCCTACAACGACATGCTGTCGGCGCATCAGCCGTTCGAGACATTTCCGGCGCTGATCAAGGATGCGGCGCGCGAGGCCGGCGGCATTGCCCAGGTCGCCGGCGGCGTGCCGGCGATGTGCGACGGCGTCACGCAGGGCCAGCCCGGCATGGAGCTGTCGCTGTTCTCGCGCGACGTGATCGCCATGGCCGCGGCGATCGGCCTGTCGCACAACATGTTCGACGCGGCCGTCTATCTCGGCGTCTGCGACAAGATCGTGCCGGGGCTGGTAATCGCGGCGCTGACTTTCGGCCATCTACCGGCGGTGTTCATCCCGGCCGGGCCGATGACGACGGGCCTGCCTAATGACGAGAAGGCCAAGGTCCGCCAGCTCTATGCCGAAGGCAAGGCAGGAAGAGCCGAACTGCTCGAAGCCGAGTCCAAATCCTATCACGGGCCGGGAACCTGCACCTTCTACGGCACGGCGAACTCCAACCAGATGCTGATGGAAATCATGGGCCTGCACACGCCGGGTACCTCGTTCGTCAATCCCGGCACGCCGCTGCGCGACGCGCTGACCCGGGAGGCTACGAAGCGGGCGCTGGCGATCACCGCGCTCGGTAACGCCTACACGCCGGTCGGCTGGATGATCGACGAGCGCTCGATCGTCAACGGCATCGTCGGCCTGCACGCCACCGGCGGATCGACCAATCACACCATCCATCTGATCGCCATGGCGGCCGCGGCCGGCATCGCCATTACCTGGCAGGACATTTCTGATCTTTCGGAAGCCGTGCCGCTGCTGGCGCGCGTCTATCCGAACGGCCTTGCCGACGTGAACCATTTCCACGCCGCAGGCGGGCTCGGCTTCCTGATCCGCGAACTGCTCGACGAAGGCATCCTGCACGAGGACGTCCAGACGGTTTGGGGCGAAGGCTTGAGGCCTTATGCGGTGGAAGCCAAGCTCGGTCCCGATGGCGGTGTCGTGCGCGAGGCCTCGCCCCGCGAAAGCGGCGACGAGAAGGTGCTGGCGCCGTTCAAGAAAGCGTTCCAGCCGACGGGCGGATTGAAAATGCTCTCAGGCAATCTCGGCCACGCCGTCATCAAGACTTCCGCCGTGAAACCGGAGCGACGCATCATCGAGGCGCCGGCAAAGGTGTTCGACAGTCAGCAAGGGCTCAACGAGGCGTTCAAGGCCGGTACATTGACCGGCGATTTCATCGCCGTCATCCGTTTTCAGGGGCCGAAAGCCAATGGCATGCCGGAGCTGCACAAGCTGACCACCGTGCTCGGCGTCCTGCAGGACCGCGGCCAGCATGTGGCGCTAGTCACTGACGGGCGCATGTCGGGCGCGTCCGGCAAGGTGCCGGCGGCGATCCATGTAACGCCGGAGGCAGTCGAGGACGGGCCGATCGCCAGGATCCATGACGGCGACATCATCAGGCTCGACGCCGACGCCGGGACGCTGGAAGTGCTGGTGCCGGCCGGCGATTTCGCGCTGCGCCGGGCGGCGGACAGCGATCTTATCGCCAATGAATTCGGCTTTGGCCGCGAGCTTTTTGCTGGATTCCGGCAAATGGTTGGCCGTGCCGACCACGGCGCCAGTGCCTTCGGAAACGTGGCGGAATTCGCGCTGCAGTGAAAAGGGCGGCTCGTGGCCGCCTGACGCTGGCTGTCGATTGCCACGCAAATTTGCCTTTTTGGCCAATATGTTACCTTTGAGCCATCATTGACCTATCTCTCGTGACGTGACCATGCGACACCTCCTCATCTTCTCAGATTAAAGGTGTTGCGACGATCGGTTGAACCCACCGCCTCATCTCGGTCGTACAGCTGACCGCGGCTGCACTCCACAAGCGGATATCCGGTTGATCAATGGCGGCGGTCTATTGCGACTGAAAACCGGCCGTTCCATCCAGCTTTGGATTCTGATGCTTGACTTTCGCCCTGTTTGGCCAAGCTTAGTCGGCCCGGATCAAAAATCTCACGGAATAAGCTTCATGTCGCGCACGATAATCACCACCCCGGCCGCACCAGCGGCGCCAGCTTCCTACAGCCAAGCCGTCAAGGCCGCAGGATTGGTTTTCGTGTCAGGGACTGCGCCGATCGACCCGTCAACAGGGCAGGTTGTGAAGGGGCCGGTGCAGGCCCAGGTCGCACAATGTCTTCGCAACATCTCCGCTATTCTGGAAGCCGCAGGGAGCAGTTTGGAGAAGGCGGTCAGTGCGACGCTGATTGTGGCCGACGAGGAAGACTTCGCAGGTGCCAATGAGGAATGGCTTAAGTGGTTTCCAAGCAATCCACCTGCTCGACAGGGCGCCAAGATGCCGGTGCGCATTCCGGACATGAAAGTCTCGATAGCAATGATCGCCGAGGCATGAGCACAGCCTAGCAATAGCGGCGGCGTTGGACGCCGCGCTTGGCTACGAGGCTTGCGAGCCGGTCTACGGTGTCAGCTTTTTCCACAGAAGTCGCGCTATGTTCGTGCTTGCAGCAGCATATGGAGAACTTGTGACTATCTTGCGATGGATTGGCGCGCCGGGCAGAAATGCGAATGCCCGTTCGATCTGTACGACACAGCGGCCGCGATCCAAGGCCAAGCTCGGCGGGCGTATGCCTTATCTAACGATCAGTCGATCGCCTCGATGCCTTGCGCCTTCAAGCGTTCGAGATGGTCCTTCATTTCCTTCAACCGTTTGGGGGAGTGGCCTTCCCACTCCGTGACCTCGCCCGTGACCCGGAGCGGCTCACGGGAGCGATAGGACTGCGTCGGATTGCCGGGAAATTTCTTGTCCGTCAGGTTGGGGTCGTCCACGATCGGGCCGGTCGGCTCCACGATGTAGATCCTTTCCCGTCCGGTGCCAGCGGCCAGCTCGGCGCCCCAGATGGCCGCATCCAGCGTGCCGGTGAGATAGACCCACGACGCCTGCTTGCGCGCGCCGTAATTGGAGCTGTAACCGGCCGCGATCAGGTCTCCCGGTTTCAGGTCGGTACGGGTGCCGTGGTAGAATTGGCGCGGGATTGTGTCGTCAGGGGCTGCCATCGCTTCGCTGCTCATCCTATTGTCCCAGGCGCCGTGGTGTCGTGGCGCCGTAGCCCCATGCACGTCATTCGGAAACAAGCGACTGGTCGGGCGGGTTTCCGCCGCGAGCAATCGACACTGGCGTCGAATTACGCTCCTATTGAACCGTCAGCTCAGCTCGCTCGCCGGCCTTGACGGTCACCGTGGTCTCCTTCGGAGCGTTGTCCAACTTCTCCGTGACGACAGCGTAGTCGCCGGCCGGTAGCGCCGCCTGGTATTTCTCGTCATAGGCGTAGCCAAGCGATTTGCGGTTGCCGTTGATGTCCTTTTTCGCCTCGAAAATCTCGATCTTCGAGGCC
Source organism: Mesorhizobium sp. WSM4823 (assembly GCF_055811195.1). Classification (NCBI taxonomy): domain Bacteria; kingdom Pseudomonadati; phylum Pseudomonadota; class Alphaproteobacteria; order Hyphomicrobiales; family Phyllobacteriaceae; genus Mesorhizobium; species Mesorhizobium sp. WSM4823. Next base: position 900,828 of record NZ_JBVVQL010000001.1, on the reverse strand, counting down.
CCCGGCGCGGTGATCGCCAGCACGCCGGCATTGATGGCGATTTTCAGATCCTGATTCTCACCGGCCTTGACACTGAAAGGCTGCTCGGCAACGGCAAGGTCGACCGTCGCCAGCAACACATAGTCGTCGGGCGGCAGATCGAACTTGCTGTCAGGACCATAGGCATAAGCCACCTCTTCCCTCGTTCCGTCGATCTTCTTTTTTTCCTTGAACACCTTGAAGCCGATGCCCGAACCGTCGGCCTTGTCGCCGCCGGCAATGTAGTAGGCGTTGGCAACGACATGCCCGACGCCGACGATGATATCCTTGTCGATGACCCTGCCGGCGGTGAGCGGGATGGTTTCGGTAACCTCGCCCTGCCCGATCCTGACCGTCACCTTCTGATCGCCGGCGGGCAACACGACTTTCGTGTCGCCATAATAGGTCGGGGGCGTATCGACGCCCGGATAGGCGATCACCACAGCCGCGCCATCGGTCACATCGGCTCCCTCACTTGGCCGCGGATGAATGATGAGCGTGCCGGCATTCAGCGTGAAGAGGGATTTGTAGACCTGGCCCGCCTCGACCACGATCTTCTGTTCGGTCCTGGCCTCACCGAGGCGTGCGACGACGATGTAGTCGCCCGGCTCCAGATTGCCTTTGTAGGCTCCGTACTCGGTGGTTAGGTAGTCGCCGCGCGTGCCGTCGGAGTTTGCCTTGTAGATCTCCCAGGAATTGCCGTCGGTGACGGGATCGCCGCCCTCCGCCAGCACCACGGTCGGCATGAAGTTGAACTCCGGCTTTTCCTCGGGAGCCGGCTGCGGCGCAGGCGCTGGTTCGGGCGCCGGTACAGGTGCGGCGGCGATGGTTTCGACCAGCGCATTCTGTAGCGCTTGCTCGTCGGACACCTGGATGTATTTGCCGCCGGTGTTATCGGCGAGGCAAGCGACCTGCTTGCCCTCGTCCGCAGTCAGGCCGAAGCCGACGACGTCTACGGTGAAGTCGACGCCGGCAGCCTTCAGTTCCTTGCCGAGCGCGCACGGGTCGCCATTGCAGGTCTCAAGCCCGTCGGTGATCAGGATGACGGTGGCCTTGTCCTCGGTGTATTTCAGCGCCTCAGCCGCCTGCTTGACGGCCGCGGTCAGCGGCGTCTTGCCAAGGAATCTAAGGCTGTCGGCGGCAGCGGAAACAGCACCTGCCGAGCCGGCCTGCGGCGGCACGATGAGCTCGATATCCTCGCAACTGCCCTTCTCGCGATGGCCATAGGCCATGAAGCCGATTTCCTTGTCGGCGGGGACCGATTGCAGCACGGTTCTGAGCGATTCGCGGGCGATTTCGAGCTTGGGCTTACCGTCGATCTGCGCCCACATGGAACCGGAAGCGTCGAGAATGAGGATGACTCGATCGGCGGCAAGGCCAAGCGTCGTCATCCACAACAGGAGGGCCGCCGCAGCGACGCTCCGTGCAAGTCCCGCCATGAAAATCTCCTGAACCAGCCCCTCAGGTTTGCTTGAGCATCAGCGCACCCTGCTTCGTACGGAAAAGCTATTCGACGCCGGGTCAGGACACAACCCCGAACGCCGGACGTCAGAGGGTCGCCACAAGCTTGGGCCAACAAACTCGACTAGACCAACTCAATAGGTCGTGCGCCGCTCTTCGGAAGGCGGCCGGCCGAATTGCAGCCGGTAGCTTTGGGCAAAATAGGAGTGTGAAGTGAAGCCGGTGGCGATCGCCACGTCGAGGATCGGCATGTTGGTCTGGCGCAGCAATTCGCGCGCGCGTTCGAGCCTGAGCCGCATGTAATAGCGGCCGGGCGTCACACTGAGGTGGCGCAGGAACAGGCGCTCGACCTGACGCACCGACAGGCCGGCCGACTTGGCGAGTTGCACCGCCGACAGCGGCTCGTCGAGATGGTCGGCCATCAGTTCGACGGTGCGCCGCAGTTTCTCCGACTTGCCGGTCAGGTCGCGTTCCGGCCCGACACGCTGGCGATCTCCGGCAGAGCGGATGCGCTCGTGCTGGAACTGGTTGGCGACGCCGTTGGCGAGGCTCGAGCCTAAATCGCTGCGCACGATCTCAAGCATCAGGTCGATCGAGGTGGTGCCGCCGGCACAGGTGTAGCGCTTACGGTCGATCTCGAAAACATTGCCGGTGCAGTTGATGTCGGGAAACCGCTCGACGAAGCCGGCGCGGTTCTCCCAATGGATGGTGCAGCGATAGCCTTCGAGCTGACCTGCCTCGGCGAGCAGATAAGAGCCGACCGACAGCGCGCCGAGCGCGTTGCCGCGCCGGCCCCAGTTGCGCAGCGCTGCCAGCACCTTGCTCTTGCCCGGAAATTCGGTTGTCAGCCCAACCGAAACGAAAAGAATATCGACCGGCGGCAGATCGGCGACAGCGTAGTCGACCTTGAGCGGCAGGCCGTTGGAGGCCATGACAGCCTCACCGTCGGCCGACACCGTCGTCCAACCATAGAAGTCGCGGCCGAGCAGCCGGTTCGCCGAACGGAACGTGTCGATTGCGGCGGCCAGCGAGAACATGGAGAACTTGTCGACCAGCAAGAACCCGAACTGCCGGCCGCCTTGAACGGGATCGTTCGTGACCGGCCGCTCTGAGGGAACAGTGAGGTTCGGCAAAGCTGAGGCTTTCCAGGTTCAGAAGGACGGCCGTTTCAATCCGGCCGCGAGATAGGCGGAAGCTAGCGTGTTGGCCATCAGCATGGCAATGGTCATCGGTCCGACGCCGCCTGGCACCGGTGTGATGGCGCCGGCCATCTTCGCCGCTTCCGCATAGGCGACGTCACCGACGAGGCGGGTCTTGCCTTCGCCCTTTTCGGGCGCCGCGATGCGGTTGATGCCGACGTCGATGACGGTGGCGCCTGATTTGACCCAGTCACCCCTGACCATTTCAGGTCTCCCGACAGCGGCAACGAGGATGTCGGCGGTGCGCGCCAGTGCGGCCAAGTCCTTGGTGCGGCTATGCGCGATGGTGACGGTGCAGTTGGCGGCAAGCAGAAGATTGGCCATCGGTTTGCCAACGATGTTGGAGCGGCCGACGACCACCGCATTGAGGCCGGAAAGATCCCTGCCGCGCACACGCTCGATCAGCAGCATCGAGCCGGCCGGCGTACAAGGCACGAAGGCTGTCGCCAATTCGCCGGTGCCGAGCTTGCCGACATTGATGAAGTGGAAGCCGTCGACATCCTTTTGCGGCGCGATCGTCTGGATGATCTTGCCCGCATCGATATGGCCAGGCAGCGGAAGCTGCACCAAGATGCCGTTAACGGCCGGATCGGCGTTGAGTTCGCCGATGATATCAAGCAGTTCCTGTTCGGAAGTCTCGGCCGGCAGCGTGTGTTGGACCGAATGGAAGCCGCATTCCTTGGCGGTGCGGGATTTGGAGGCGACGTAAACCTGGCTCGCCGGATCCTCACCGACGATGACCACGGCGAGACCGGGCTTCCGCGCGCCCTTTTCAATCAGCTCGACGGTCAAAGCCTTGACCCGCCGCACCACGTCTTCGGCGACGCTTTTTCCGTCAATCAACTCGGCCATAATCACCCTCAACACCGTTCCGTCTATAGCGCGTCGCGTCTGATTGATATGGCGCGCGTTAGACCTTCGTTTTAGACATGTTGTCGGCCCAACCGCTGCCACCCCGGTCAGGCCCGAGTGGTGGCTTCTGGGTGACATCAAGCGCGGCATTTTCACGAAAATTCGACCTGGCAATCCCGTCAAAGCGCCGTCTTATGCCGTTAACTCGAAACCAACGGCTTTTATTCTGTTCGGCGCTCAGAAATAGCGGCGCGATCGGCTTTCGGTGAGTTCGCGAACCGCTTCGCGGAATTCGCGAAGGCTGGCGCAGATTTCCTCGATCGAGGGTTGCTGTCCAGCAGCTTCCGACACCTGATTTGCCTTGTCCCACGAGGCTTCAGGATAGATCGACTGTTTGTGCGAAGGCCCCTGTACGGAGTGAGGCGTCGCGGCCGGCGGATAGGGATAGCCGGGCGGCTGCATCTGCCAGGGCTGCGCCTGTGGATAGGTCATCGGCGCTTGCGCATAGGGATACGCGTGCATTTGTGGGGCCGGGTAGGTCGCCTCCTGCGGACCATAGGCGCCTTGCTGGACCTGCGGCTTGTAGCCGGAAGGCGCCGGCCGAGAAGACGCGAGGGGAGACGCTGGCTGCGGGTGGGCGGAAGGGACCGGTCCCCCCTTCGCGTTTTTGGCCACCGCCGGTGAACCATTGGACCGCGTACTGGCAGGTTCTTCCCGGTGCGTCTTGCGCGGCACGATCTTGCTTAGCGCCGACAGCAGTGCACTGATTGGGCCAGTACGCCTGGTGACTTCGGCTGGCGGCACGGGCGGCGCCGACGGCTGGTATGGCTTGTCTTCGATGGGTGTCCGGCGCTCGTCCGTCCTGCCGCGCGACCGCGAATTGGCGGTTTCATGCAGGCTCGCATAGGCGCCGCGCATGGCGCCGAGGCCGACACCGGAGGCCAGGCCCGCCAGCAGACCGGCGAGCGTTATCATGGCGCGCGACGGTCCGTTCGGCTCAAGCGGGGCGAAGGCCTTGGAGATCACATTGATGTTGGCGGTGTTGATGTCCTTCTGCTCGCCGGTTTCCTTGGCGCGCAGAAGATATTGTTCATAGACGGAGCGTTTGGCGGTGGCCTCGCGCTCCAACTCGCGCAAGGTGACCAGATCGCTGTTGACGTCGCCGCTGCGGACCTTCAACTGCGCCAGTCGGGAGGCCAGATCCTGTTCGAGCTGCACGGCGCGTTTCAGGTCGACCTGCAGCGACGAGGCGATGCGGCGCAGTTCCCCGGCAATACGCTCGCGCGAGCCGGCAAGCTGGGCATTGAGCGCCTGGAGCTCGGGATGGCGCGGCCCGAACCGAATTGCGGCGCGGTCGGCCTCCTGCTTGAGGGTCGCGTATTGCGAGCGCAATTCACTCATAGTGTTGGAGTTGATCTCCTCCGGCAAGGTTCCGCTCAGAACCGAATTCACGTCGATCGAGCGCGCCGATGCCGCGCGGGCGTTGAGTTCCAGCGTGCGCGCGCGGGCGATGGCAAGCTGCTGATTGAGCTTGAGCATCTCGTCGTCGCTGATCAGATGGCCCTGCGCGTCGACGAGATCATGCGTGGCCCTGAAATCCTCGACCTTGCGCTCGGCGACCTCTACGCCCTTGCGCAGCTCGTCTAGCCTGCCGGTCAGTTCGTCGCTCGCGCGGCCGGCGGTGTTGGACTGGATCTGCCCGAAGGTCTGCAGGAAAACGTCCGTCATCGTGTTGGCGATGAGAGCCGACTTCTCGCCATTTTGCGTGGTGGCACCGATGGAGATGACGAAGGTCTTGCCGCCGCGCTCGACCGAAAGGCTTTCGGCCAGATTGCCGACGGCCAGCGCACGGCGACGGCCCTCATCGGCGCCTAACTCGTCATTGCGCGACAGGATCGATCGGATAAGCGTCATGACGTCGAGACCGGACTCTTGTCCGTTGAACTCCGGATCGTTGACGAGGTTGAGCTTGTCCACGACCTTGTTGAGAACCGTGCCGGAGGTGAGCACGCGAACCTGGTTTTCGACGATGGCCAGCGTGGCATCCGAGGCGACCACCGATTGGGTGAGATCGCGGTCGGTGAGCTTCAGATCGCGCGGGTCTACGATCAGTTCTGCCGTGGCTTCGTATTTCTTCGGCATCGAAAGTGCGATCGCGGCACCAAGCCCGGTGCCCAGTATCGTCATGGCGACGATCAGCAGCTTCGAGCGGGCAATGCCGCGGACGACCTGCATAGGGTCGATCAACGGCTTCCAGTCCTGTCCACTGCCATTCTCGCGGGAAGACCGCTGCTCGTCAGCGGCATATCGGGACTCGAATGTGGAATATCGAGGCTCGAATGCGGCATGTCGAGGTTCGAATTCGGAATATCGAGGCTCGTCGCTGGCGTATGGAGGATCCAACCCAGCGTGTCGAGGCTCGGAGGCGTGATATCGAGGATCGGCATCGAACCGGTGATCCTCGGAAACGCCGGCGGCAACCGGCTCCTCCTGCGACCCGACGTCCGCATAGTTCGCTTCAACGGCCCCGTCCACCTCTGGTGGTGTCCGGGCGGCCGTAGCGGATGGATAATCGGCTCGAGGCCGGTTTATTTCATCGTTTGCGGAGAACCCCGGGGCTGGTGAGCGTTCCGGAGCTGCCGAGCTTCCCGGATCACCTCGCGCCTCACGGCGTGAGCGCGCGAGACGATGGCGCGTGGCGGCGTCCTCGCGCCATGACGGGTTCGCCCGATCCCCGATCGAACCCAGCGATGGTTCAGCGTCTTCTTCTTCGCCGCGCATCGCCTGGCCGAGCGCCAGCAAGGACCGCTCGCGCTTCCAATCTTCACGGTTTTGCCTGTCGACCATTGTCGTGGAGCTTGCCCTTGGCGGCTTGGACGCGCGGTCAGCCGTTCGTTAACCCACGCTAAACAAGCATAGGAAACAAAAAGTTAATTTCCCTGCTTTGAAGACGAAGTTTACCTCTCCGGCTGCGTCCTCCTTGAACGCAATGAAGCCGTTCCAAACGGCGCGTTAAACTTTCCAACCTATGCTGTCTCCGACACATGACCCAGGCTGGCAACATCCCGCAAAGACGGCCCCTCGCCCGGATCGGCGCTTTCGTGGCCGAACGACGGGGCCTGGTTCGCGACTATCTCTCAGCGATCAGCGGCGCGGGCGGGCGGCTGGTGTTTTCACTCGCTTATTTCATCGCGCTGGCCAATACGCTGTCCATCGCTGAGTTCGGCATGTTCGCCACCGCCTCGGCAGCCGGCGTGATGCTGTCGCGCATCCTGGCCCTCGGCTTCATCTCGGCGCTTTACCGAACCGCCACCATCCGCCCCAATCTGATCGGCACCTTCACTGCCGGTTTCCTGCTGCTCGGCGTGATATCGCTGCCGTTGCTGGTTGCCGCCTCCTACGGCGTCTACCTGGCCTTCTTTGCCAGCACCGTGCCACTATCGGTCTTTGCGGCGGTCGTCTTTGCCGAGGCGCTGTTGTGGCGGCCGGTCGAGGTCGCACTGATCGTCAACAACGGTCTCGGCAAATTCGGCCGCGCCGCCCTGCTGACGATCCTGGCGACGGCCTTGCGGGCGCTCGGCGCCGTGCTGTTCATGTTCGCGGCGCAGCCGACCGTAGGGGTCTGGTCGTGGTATTATATCGGCGCCAACGCCGCCTCGCTGCTCATCGCCTTTGGATTTTTCTATCCGCGCCAGAGGCTGCGGCTGCGGCTGGAACTCTATCTCAGGCGGCTCGCCGATTCCATCTACGTGGCCGGCGCGGAGGTGCTGTTCTACCTGCAGATGGAATTCGACAAACTGCTGGTGCTGGCGATCGGCGGGCCGCACCTCGCCGGCATTTATGCGATCATCATGCGGCTGGTCGACCTGACTGCGATCCCGATCCGCACCTTCTCGATGATGCTGGTGCAGCGCATGATGCGCGCGCCGGAGCTGCTGTCGCGCCTTTCGGTCAAGAGCGGTATCGAAGGCGGCGTGTTCCTGGTCTCGACGCTGGCGATGGCAGCGCTCGGCATCGTGCTGCATTTCTTCCCTAACGCACTAGGCAAGAATGTTGCCGAGGCCGCCCCTCTGGTAGCGCTGGCAATCTGCGTGCCGGGCCTGCGCAATCTGGTTGAATACCAGGCCGAGCTTCTGTTCGCGCGCGGCCAGACGCTGGTGCGGGCGATCAACCTCGCCCTGCTTGCCGGGCTGAAAGCGGTCCTGCTGACCTATGCGCTGACGACCATCCTAGACACGCCCAATCTGGTGCTGTCGCTCAACGTCGTCTTCCTGTTGCTCTATCTCGCCTCGACGCTGCTCACCTATTCGGCGATGCGCAAACCGGCCAAGCCGGTCTAAGCGGCAAAAATTGGAGTGGATGTAAGGCCGTTGCCGCCTTCCAAAATGCGGCGCACGACCAGCTTTGTGGATTGCTGCCAATCGGGCGCTGCCCACCCAAATACGGACGCAAATTTTGCCGTCGACAGACGTGAGTTGGCCGGGCGCCGTGCCTTGGTCGGATAAGCACTGCTGGCTAGGTCCTTCACCACAGCATAGGGGCCACCAAGCGCTCGGCTCGTGCTTAGGACATGGCGGGCAAAGCCGCTCCAGCTGGTCTCGCCGGTTCCTGCCAAATGATAGACACCGAAAGCGTCAAAGTTCTTGTCGCCATGCAGTGCCGCCGCGACCTGCAGGATCGCGTCGGCGATATCAAGCGCAGAGGTGGGATTTCCCCACTGGTCGGCCACCACCGCGATCTCGTCGCGATCCGCCGCCAGCCTCAGCATGGTCTTGACGAAATTCTTGCCAAACGGGCTGTAGACCCATGCGGTACGCAGGATGAGGTGGCGCTGATTGGCCATGGCGACCGCACGCTCGCCAGCGAGTTTCGAGGCACCGTAGACGCTGTGCGGAGCGGGTTCGTCCTCTTCCGCATAAGCCCCCTCGCCGCTCCCATCGAAGACATAGTCGGTCGACAGATGGATCACCGGTGCACCGATCTGTGCTGCGGCCGCGGCGACATGACCCGCGCCAGTGCCGTTGACGGCGAAGGCAACATCCGGCTCGTCCTCGGCCTGATCGACGGCGGTGTAAGCGGCGGCGGAAACGACCAGATCGGGCCGAGCCGCAGTGAGCGCCGTTGCGATCGACTCCGGCCTCGTCAGGTCGAAATCAGGCCTGCCGAGCGCGACGACATCGAGGTTTGGGTCCGTCTGCGCGCGCTCCACGAGGCTGCTGACGACCTGGCCCTCGCGTCCGGTGACGACAAGCCTCACGCGGCGCCCTTGCGTGCTTCGCCCAGGCGCTCGCCGGCGTAGCGCTCGCGACGGATCGGACCCCACCACCACTCGTTTTGAAGATACCAGTCGACCGTCCTTGCGATGCCGCTGTCGAATGACTCGCGCGGTGTCCAGCCGAGATCGCGCTCGATCTTCGAAGCGTCGATTGCATAGCGCCGGTCATGGCCCGGGCGGTCGGCGACGAAGGTTATCAGATCGCGATAGCGCCGGCCGGCGGGACGTGGCCGCCTATTGTCGAGGATGTCGCAGATCGCCTCGACCACAGCCAGATTGGTGCGTTCCGAGCCGCCGCCGACATTGTAGCTCTCGCCGACCGCGCCCTGGGTCGCGACCATGGCCAACGCGCGTGCATGATCCTCGACGAAAAGCCAGTCACGCACATTGGCGCCGGCGCCGTAGACCGGCAATGGTTTTTCGTCGAGCGCGTTCAAAATGACAAGCGGGATCAGCTTCTCGGGAAAATGGAAGGGACCGTAATTGTTCGAACAGTTCGACAGGACGACCGGCAGTCCGTAAGTGTCGTGCCATGCGCGCACCAAATGGTCGGATGCCGCCTTCGACGCCGAATAGGGCGAAGACGGCGCATAGGGCGTCTGTTCGGTGAAGACACCGCTGTCGAAGGGCAGATCGCCGAACACCTCGTCGGTCGAAACATGATGAAAACGAAACCGGCCTTTTTTCTCGTCGGGAAGTCTGCGCCAATATTCGAGCGCCGAATTGAGCATTCGGTAGGTTCCGACTATGTTGGTCTCGATGAATGCCCCCGGCCCGTCGATCGACCGGTCGACGTGGCTTTCGGCGGCAAGATGCATGACAATGTCGATTTCGTCGCGATGCAACACCTCCAGAATCGCCCTATCGTCACAGATATCGGCGTGCTCAAATCTGTAATTGTGGGCATTCTCGATGGGGCGCAACGAGGCAAGGTTCCCCGCATAGGTGAGCTTGTCGAGGTTGGTCACCCGATAGGCCGGATTGCTGCACAAGTGCCGGCACACCGCCGAGCCAATGAAGCCGGCACCTCCAGTCACCAGAAAATTCATGCTGCTCCCCTTATGATAATACCCCTCACGCAAACACTTCTGCGGCGGCGAGCGTTGTCGCCTTGAGGTCTTTGTCCGAAAGCTGGAACCCGCCAGCCGTAGATGGCCATTCGATGCCAATGTCGGGATCGTCGAAACGGATCGATCGGTCATGCTCTGGCGAATAAGTGTCGGTGACCTTATACAGCACCTCAGTGTCGGGCACGAGCGTGACGAAACCGTGTGCAAAGCCCTTCGGTACCAAAATTTGATTGCCCTTTTCGGCGGAGATCTCAAGGGCGACGTAGTTTCCGAATGTTTTCGAGCCGCGGCGAATATCAACCGCCACGTCAAAAATCCTACCTCGGACCACGCGCAGCAGCTTGTCCTGCGCGCGTGGGGAAAGTTGATAGTGAAGCCCCCTCAACACACCCGCGGCAGCGGAATACGAATGGTTGTCCTGCACGAAACGCAAGTCGATACCGGCGTCTGAAAACCGCTCGGCGTTGTAGGTTTCTATAAAAAAGCCGCGCGCATCGCCGAATCGCTTCGGGACGATTTCCAGCACGCCGTCGAGGCCGAGCGGCCTGATCTCCAACACCTAATTCTCCGTCAACTCGATGACGCGCTTGCGCAAATAGGCGGCATATTCATTTTTTCCCAAGCGGGTGGCGCGCTGCAGAACCTTGTCCGCCGTCAGCCAGCCCTGCTCGAATGCTATTTCCTCCGGACAGGCAACCTTGATGCCTTGACGATGCTCGATCGTGCGCACGAAGGACGAGGCTTCATGCAGGCTATCGTGGGTGCCGGTGTCGAGCCAAGCGTAGCCGCGGCCCAGCTGATGAACCTGCAACTGCCCGCGTTCGAGATAGACGTTGTTGACCGCAGTGATCTCGAGCTCGCCTCGCTCCGAGGGTTGGATTGTCGGGGCGATGTTCACGACATCATTGTCGTAGAAATAGAGACCGGTGATGGCCCAATTCGACTTCGGCACTTGCGGCTTCTCCTCGATCGTCAAAGCGGTGCCACTGACCTTGTCGAAGGATACCACGCCATAGCGCTGCGGGTCCTCGACATGGTAGGCGAACACCGATGCACCGCTTTTGCGCGAAGCTGCCGTGCGACAGAGCTGCGACAGCCCTTCGCCGAAATAGATGTTATCACCCAGGATCATCGACACGCTGTCATTGCCAATGAAGTCGCGGCCGATGATGAAAGCCTCCGCGAGACCGTTGGGATGCGGTTGCACCGCATAAGACAGGTCGAGCCCGAATTCCGAGCCGTCGCCGAGCAAATCCTGAAAAACCGGCAGGTCGCGCGGGGTTGAGATGACCAGAATCTCGCGAATTCCCGCCAGCATCAGGACGCTCAGCGGATAATAGATCATCGGCTTGTCATATATTGGCAGGATCTGCTTGGAGACCGCCAGTGTCAGAGGATAGAGCCGGGTTCCGCTGCCCCCAGCCAGGATAATGCCCTTCAACAAGCTCTCCTAAAAATGTCGTCGCTCCCAGCCGGCGCAATTTTCTCGTGCTTATGTTTCGTGCGGCGGCTTGTCAATCTTGGCCAGAGCTAGGACGAACTCCCGATGGGAACAAACAGCTTATCGCCGTTGTGGTCGATCTCGATCAATTCGTTCTTCTTGGCCAAACGGTCTGCAAATCCTTTGTGGAAGATAATGGCGTTCATAAAGGCAAACGTCATTGCAAGCGCTTCGGTCCGCAGCGGATAATCAACCAGTGAATGGATCAGAAGAAAAGCTACTGAAAGAGACGCCGCCTTTTGAAGAGGATCGCGCGTAATTTTAACAAACGCTGTAAAAATCATCATAAAATAAATCACCATCAACAAAACAGCAGGAATCCCGCCCTCGAAAGCTATTTCAAGATAATCATTGTGGGCATGATTTACGTATTGACTAAAAATCATCTCTTCCTTTTCGTATATCTGATAGGCCTTTTGAAAATTTCCAAACCCAATGCCGGTTGCCCAGTTCTCCTTGATGCCCTCAATGGTGGTGCGAGCAAACTCTCCTCGCCCGAAGGCTGGATCAATCGCGTCAGCATCGATCTTCGTCCATGCGCCTATCGTATAGGCTGAAAGTCCTATGAAAGTAAGCAGTATGCCCCATCTGCTAACCTTGGAGCGCGCTGAAAGAAAGACAATGGACAGTACTGTTATCGCCAACCCAATCAGGACACCGGCGCGCGAACCAGCGGCCAAAAGAAGCAGCAAGAGCGTGACCAGTCCGAGCGATCCCGACAAAAGATATCCGCGGAACAGGCCGTGGTAGACAACGAAGGGAATAGAAACAAAAAGCAAAGCCGCAAAATGATTCCGGTTGGCAAAGAGCCCGGCGTTGATCGTAAAAGGCAACAATCCCTCTATGGCGATATTGTCAGAGAGCGAATATTGAATCGCTCCCGCCAAGCCGTTGCATATGACACCCATAAAAAAGAACGGCAGAAGCCCCCGGACCTGCTCGGTACGCAAACGCAGCACCGCCAAGAAAAACGCCGCGGATGCGATCAAATACAACAGACACTCGATCGTCCGTCCAACCCCGACGCTGACAAAACGAAATCGCGTTTCCCCAACCAGCCCGGAATCTGCCAGCAACAGTTCCGGTCGCAATCCGTTAAACAGCGCCGCCGGCAGCGGGACAATTTGCAAAATCACCAACGCCACAGCGAAGACAAGCAGCCAAAGAACAGAATGCGGAATTCTCTGGCCGGAGTTTTGTGAAAAGACAGCCGCCGCCGAGACAATCGCGGCGATCTCAATCAGCGTATCCGTATAGAGGCCGCTTGCAGTCCCTCCGCCGACCACCAGAGATATGACCAACACCGACCCGAGGAGATATTTATCCCATTCCGATGGCCGGTCGCTCAAGATGGAAGTCTCTCGATGATCAATTTGTGCATTACCAACGTACCGACATATCGAAATCGCCAGCTCTCAGCGATGGCGGCAGTCTCCAGCCTCAACAATTGCATAGGACATGTGTCCGAACCAATTGAAAAATCTTGGTTCAGATTCTGACGATTGAACGTGCCTTCCGGAATGTTGAACCGCGCAATTTCACCGGCTGGACACCTGAGCGACCAGAATAGCTCCTTTGGAAGCTTCAGGTTTCTTGCGGACGCAATTAAAGAAATCTTGTAAGCGCCAGGAGGGAGCTCAATATATTGCTGGAGAGCAGAGTTCTTGACCGGCGTATTCAGAAAGCGGACCGTCGCCCCGCCCTCGCCTTCGACTGCATCCTGGGACTTTGCAAACGTAACTTCCATGCCCGACTGATCACGGATTTGCCAATCGAAGGGCTTTTTGCTGGACACCGGCTGGAACGTGCCGTTGAAAACGTAGCCGCCCAACTTCCGTTCTTCATCGGACAGGCTGAAAAGAAATAATCGATACGCTTGTTCATATTTCTTCTGACGAATATAGCCGTTGATCACAGTGGACAACTCGCCCGATTTCGGCGGCGCGCTTGAACCGATCAAATCGAGCAGTAGCCGATTCGCGGAATCGACCCCTTCGGGCGTGTTGCTGAGGGCGACGAGCAGACTGGCTCTCCAAGGCGCCGCGGCCCTGATGGCTGCGAGCACAGCCTGGTAACCAGCAGGGTCCGAGAGGATTGTCGGCAGACCCTCGGCGATCGCCGGAAATTGATCTGGCCATCGCCGCAGCAAAATATCGATCCCGCCGACAGCTTTCGGCAGATCGCCTGTTTCAATAGAGCGTCCAATGGACCTCTGAAGCGCGTGGATTTCGGTTTTGGACAGTGTTCGAGCCTGATCAAAAAGCTCATAGGCTTGGTCTTTTTCGCCTTGCCGATATTTGATCTCGCCGATTAGGCTATAGAGACGCGCATCCGCAAGATCAAAGCGAAGCGCGCGTTCGGCCTTGGCAAGCAATGCGTCGAGATCGGGAGCATTGCTTGTATCGTTCAGCTCGTTGGTAAGTTCGCCTATCAAGGCATTGACGTTCAACGGGTCCAGCGCGAGGGAAGCGGTTGGCGTTTCGGTTTCAAGAAATCGACTTAGCCCGATCGATGAAGCCACCAACACCAGAACGGATGCGGCGAACCAAACGCCTGAACGCCGGAGATTTTGCATAAGCGGGCTGGTCTGCTCCGTCATCGACTTTGCCCTCAATTTTCGGGGTACTCGTACCGTAGTCGTAATACTGGTAGTTCATATATTTGTAGGCGTAGTTGTAATCGAACTTGTTCACTGCAAACTTCGACATCGCGGCCCCGACCACGTTCGCGCCGGCAGCTCGCAGGCGCTTCAACGCTGTCTTCGCCGACTTGCGTGTCACCTGATTGGTAGAGATGACCATCAATGTGCCCTCGGCAAGCCGGCTAAGGATAGGCGCATCTGAAAGGCCGACGATCGGCGGGGCATCGATTATGACAAGATCGAAGCGCTTGCCGAGATTGGTGATGATCAACGCCATCTTCGGCGAAGAGAGCAGGTCAGCAGGGTTCGGCGGGATCGTTCCAGAGGTCAGGACTGTCACATTAGGATATTTCGTTGCCCTGAAAATGCTTGCCAGATCCTCCTTGCGGACGGTGTTCGTCAGGAGATTGCTTAGCCCGATTGTGTTGTCGAGACCAAACAGCCGATGGAGATTCGGCTTTCGAAGATCGCCATCGACAATGAGAACTCTTGCACCAAGCGCTGCAAAATCCTGTCCGAGCTTGAACGAGGTGGTCGACTTGCCCTCCGACGGCTCCGAACTCGTGACCAGCAGCGATCTCGGCGCGCCTTCGGCGCCGGAGAACTGCAACGATGTTCGAAGCGAACGGTAAGCTTCCGACAGTCCTGATTTCTGATCAGCGATGCTGGCTATCAGTTCCCGGTCATCGACATGCGGCAGGATGCCGAGCATCGCCAGCCCCAATTCCTTTTCGACCTGCTCAGGATTGGTGAAGGTGTTGTTCAACAACTCGATGATATAGATAATGGATGCGCTCAGAGCCATGAAAAAGGCCAGAGCAATGGCGAGGTTTATGCTTAGGCGTGGAGAATAAGGTTGATTGGGCAGCGTCGCAAAATCGACGATCGCGGCGCTCTGCGTCTTAAGCTCTGAGCTCACGCCAACTTCATTCAACTTAGCGATAAGATTGTCATATTGGGATCGATTCGAATCAACTTCTCGTTTCAAG
The DNA here is from genome assembly GCF_055811195.1 of Mesorhizobium sp. WSM4823. NCBI lineage: Bacteria > Pseudomonadati > Pseudomonadota > Alphaproteobacteria > Hyphomicrobiales > Phyllobacteriaceae > Mesorhizobium > Mesorhizobium sp. WSM4823. The sequence goes on along the minus strand of NZ_JBVVQL010000001.1, from coordinate 885,822 downwards.
ATTGTGTATTTGATATTTTTATCGTTGAAGATAACCTGCTGCTGCTCCATCTCAGAAAGCTTTGACTTGAGGTCGGCCTCCTTGTTCTGAGCCTCTTGGTATTTCTGTCGAAGCGAGTCTGTTATAGTCAAAACGCCATTGTTATAAAGTCGTTGCAATTCGTTGATCTGAGCCCGAAGCTGCTGCATCTCTGGAAAGCCCGGCTTCAATATGCCCAATTTCTGCTGATACTGGCTGGTCAAATCCGCCAGCTTGTCGGTGATCTTCTGCAGGCCTTCGCTCTCCAAGACCGGGCTGAGGCTCGACCCGCGACCTTTGTCTATCTGGTCCACCATCCGTCCGGCATCGAGACGCTCCTGGATTGCTGTCGCGAGCGCGGTGTTCAGAGTCTCGATATTCGACCCGATCAGCGATTTTTCGTCACCGGTTACGGTGATGCCTGCATCCTTTGCATAAGCGACGAGCTCCTCCTCGGACTTTTGAAGCTTTTGCTTTACCTGCAGAACCTGTTCCTGGATGAATTGCCGTGCCAGGTCCGAGGTTTCGCTGGTCTGATCGAGACGCTGATCGATAAAACTCTGCGCGACCTGATTGGCTATATCACTTGCATATTTCGGGTTCTGGTCGGCAAACGTAATCGACAGCAGGCTTGTATTGGTGACCAAAGTGACCGTGAGGTCATCCAGAATGCGCCCGATTGCAATTTTCTCACGCTCCTCTGGGGTCTTCTCTTCTATGGAGGGCGATTTGGAAATTCCGAACGCACGATAGAAAATATTGCTGGGCGAGAAATTCGGCGTCGGAAACAGGAAATCCGGCTTTTCGCTGAGCCCTAGTTGGAACACCACGCGCTGCGCCAAAGCTCGGCTTTTCAGCTTTTCTCGGGCCGTTTGAAAGGCCCGCATGTCGCTGGTTTCAGAGACCACTTCAATGTCCTGGAAGACCTTGGCTGAAGGAACCAGCACTTCCAATTGCGTTGTTGCCCGATATTTTGGCGTCTGCATCATGGTAACAATGACGCCAGCAACAAGCCCGCCAGCCGCCATCATGACGATCAGCCATCGATACTGGATAACGTAAAAAAGCAGCTTGAGTGGATTGAAACCCTCGTCCTGCTCCGAGTAATCGCGACCATACGAGCCATAGTTTTGCGCACCGTCATAATACAGGTCCGCGGACAAGGCTTGGCCATGCCCTGGTCCGGCAATTTGATGCTGTCTGTTACGATCGAGCATGGTGCGAAGCAATCCTAGGTTTGGCTGTATCCTGAATTCTGACGGGCAATGATTATAGTCCCGGGACCACCGCTATTCTGGCTGCACTCGAGGCGACGCCGAGGGCGTCCTTGAGGTTGTTCATAGCAATTTTCGATTTCGAGGCGAAGACGACGATCTTGTCGCCACCATAGATGCGTGGATTGCGGCTCTTGCCGGCACGAATCTGCTCCACGTTGTAATTCGCGACCAAAGTATTTTGACCGACATTGCGATAGACGAACACTTTTCCCGCATCGCCAATGGCATTGAACCCGCCAGCAAGGGCGATCGCGTCGATGAGGGAAGAATTGCTCGACACCGGAAAAATACCGGCCCTAGTGACTTCTCCATCGACGGTAATGCGCTGTCCGACCGATTCCTTGACATAGACCGACACGTCGGGCGACTGCAGATAGTTGGCGCCGTAGGCCGTCTCGATTTCCTGCTCTAACTGACGGACAGTCTTTCCTGCCGCAACGACAGTCCCGATAAGCGGAAGCGAAATTTGTCCGCCGGCGTCGACTTGAACGGTTCTGTTCAGATTGTCGACCTGGAACACATTCACCTCAAGCACATCGTTCGCGGACAAAGGCTGCTCGTTGCCGTTCTGGGTATGCGGCGCAGGCAACTCCTTCACCACCTGCAATGCGCCGCCGCCCGAAAGCGGCGCAGACGTTGAGGTCAATTGCAGCGCATCGACCGACGTCGGCGAAGACGATGTCGTTGACGAGGTGCTCGTACAGGCAGACATCGCGAGCGAAGTGAGCACGACACATATCGTTCCCATACAACCTCTTGCGAAATGAAACCCGCCCATCACGCCGTCCCACCCTTCAGCAAGCGACCCAATCCCGCAAAGCGACCGACATTGCCGGGACCTGCCGGTTTTCTCGTATGCGCCTTTCCGACCGGCTCGATATGCCGGTTGGCCAATACTTCGCCTGGACGTTTTAACACCATATTGCGGGCCTCATCTTCCCCACATCGCTTCGCGGCAATGGCGACTGCCTGCGAAAGCCCAGGGCGCCGGCGGGTGGCACCATGGGCGTCCGATGCGATAATATCTACCCTGCCTTCGTCAATCAGCTTTTCCGAATAGTAAAGCGCCGTGCGGCCAAAAGCACCAACAATCGAGTCTGCCGTAAGCTGAATAAGGCAGCCCGCTGCATTCAACCTCTCGATAACGTCGTAATTTGCCTTGATCCATGTCAGCCGCTCAGGATGGGTAAGAATCGGAATGAGCCCGGCGCTTACGAGACGTAGAGCAAGATCTTCCAGCCTTGGCGGTAAAACTTGATGCGGCGGCTCGAATAGAAAATAGCGGGACCTGTTTAAGGTCGGTACATCTCCGAGCGCCAATCGTTCCGGAAGGTCGGGTGCCACGTGAACATCGGCACCGACATAAAGAGCGAGCGGTATTGCGGCACGGCGCAGCGCACGCTCCAACTCTTGAACTGCTCGGGCAATATTTGCCGTTCCGTTTTCGTACATGCCTCGAACGACATGCGGCGTACACGCCATATGGGTCGTTCCATCGGCCACCGCCAGCCGCGCCATTTCCAGCGATTCAGCAAGACTGGGCGAACCGTCATCAAGACCGGGCAAGATGTGGGAATGCAGGTCGATCATTGGCGCTTATGGCCGCACTGAAGCAACTTGACGACTTCTTCCAGATAACAGGCAAATGCGCCACCCGCACGATAGCGAATGACGCATTCATCAAGTTCATACAATGCGATAGACGCCAGATCCAAGCTATTCGCTGACAGCGTTGTCGTCATCGCGCAAGCTAGAGATCAGCATTGGGGCGCCACCTGTCACCACCCAGTCGGTCGAGGCGAGTTCGCCCAAGACGAACCGCCCCCAGATCCAACTCAGCCAATAGAGCGGTATGTTTGATGAGTTTCATCAATACCCCGGCTCCAGCCGGCGCACCAAAGCATGAGGGCACCAGCGATACAATAACAGCAGAGGCAGTCACATGCCTCTGCTACGTTTTTGCCATATTGCCTAACGGCTAACGGCTAACGCCGTTGTTGTCATCCTGCGTTGCGGCCAGAACACCGCCAGCAATAGCCATACCACCAAAAAGGAATAGCGGAGTATTCGACTGGACGCCGCCCGGGGCGATCTGGCCGGTGTGTTCAGAGCTAACGGCGGCAGCCGTCTGTTCGGAGCCCACAACTTTCAGGCAGATATTGTTCTCGACACGAGAAATGTCGAGGCTGGAATTCGCCGGCACATCCAGGTTGCAGCCACCAACATTGACGGAAGCCGATCCTTTAGCACCGACCACTATCCGGCTACCGAAATCCAGAACATTCCCCGCCTTTGCAGGGCCGTAACCAGCAGCCTGCGAAACCATTACATCGCCATTGGCGCGGCCGATGGAACCAATCGAATTCGCCGCCCCCTGATAGGCGGTCGTGCAGGTGCACGACGTATCCTGAGCGAAGGACGAAACTGGGCTTAAACCGATCGAGGCGATAAATCCGGTCAATGCACTTTTAACTATAAGGTTCATTCGTTTCGATCCTTTTTGTCCCGCCGTATCTCAGCCCCGTCCAAGCACCAAGATACCGGACAGCGCGTAACAGCTTTTTGCTTTAATTCCAACTTGTTTCGCATATGCGAAATGAGTTTTTGGTTTCCGCTGTGTTTCATTGGACACACCCGATTTGGCGTTATGGTCGACTGTGTTCGACGTCCTTGTCGCACGCCCTGCCTTTACGATTTATGACAGTCGTAAGTCGTGGAACGACGACGTGAGCGCCGTTGGCGATGTCATGCGTTACGAGCCGGACAGGCAAGATTTGTAGGTCGAACCCGCTTGCACAGGCTGTCCGCACAGGATGCCCGTCTCGGCAAGTTTCGCGGCCAGATCCGTGCCATCGGACGTGAGGCATTGCACGACGATAGCGTCACCAAACTTGGAGGCGACATTGCCGTCGCAAGGCGTCCCCTTGCCGATCGGCTTGCAGGTCAAAGCGAGTCCTTGATAGTCTCGGCGCGCCACCTCCGTTACCATGGCAAGCATGGATCGCGGCTTGGTAAACGCCACGCCGCACAACACAATCTTGCGGCCGGCAACGCGAAGATCATCGATTGCCTGGATGGAAAGCTTGCCATCGAACGGCTCAAGCGCCGCCTGTGGCTTTGGGGTTTGCGGACGAACAGGCGTCCCCTTCTTCACGATGATGGCAAAGAAGCCAATCGCAAACACCACGGCAATGAGTGCCAGCACGCTTATTTGCTTGAAAGACAATTTCTCGCTCCCTCGCGGCCAAGCTTGCGTCTCCATCACTTCTGGCGGCAACGACCGCGCCATCGCCCAATCGGCTCGATGACTGGCCGCGGGTCAAAAACACCGAATCCATTTCAGTCGAATAGACTTTCTACTCAGTCGATCATTTTATCCAGATTCGCTTGTGGTGCTGTCGAGATATTGCGTCAGCGCACAGACCAGATGGTAGAAGATGCTTGCAGGCACATCGGTCGCCAGCGAGCGGCCACGCTCGTCGATCCGGTCTATCCACAGGCCGAGCGGCGCCGGATTGATGTGCCAACGGAACAGACGACCGACACGCGCTTCGATCTCGGGCTTGAGATCGGGGCCGCCTGAACCGTCCAGCGCAATCGCCGCCTTGATTGCTTCTGCCTGCGGCCAACTGCGCGAGACAAGGTCGAGCGGCAGGCCTTGCCGCGAGACGGCGCCATAGGCGAGGCCGGTGGCGCGATTGAGGCCGTTGGCGATGGCCGAGGCATAGAGCTTTCTGGCGAATCCGGTCAGTTCGCTCTGGCCTGTCCGTCCTGCAAAGTCGACCAGCAGCGAGGCCCATTCGAAATGGTGGCCGGGTTCCGTCCATGCGCCTTTCTCGCCCTCCGTCGGCCTCCACTCGGCGTCGAAATATTCGCCCAGCGTCCAGCTTTCCCGATCGAAGAAATGGCTGCGAAACAGATCGACGATGCGCGCGGCGCGGCGAAGATAGGCAAGCTCGCCGGTTGCCTGATGCCAAGCCAGGAAGGCTTCGAGCAGGTGCATATGCGGATTGGAGCGGCGTTCGCCCTCGCCGCTCGTCGTTTCGAGAAAACCGGTCATGCGGTGATCCTCGAGATGCGCGTCGAGAAACGAAAACGTTTCCTGGCCAAGCCGCAATGCATCAGCATTGCCGACCATGTGAGCATGCGCCAGCGCCAGGAGCACGCAGGAATGATCATAGGCATCCTCGGCGGCATCGGCGACTGTGCCATCGACATTGAGCGTGCGCACCCAGCCGCCCTTGTCGGTGCGGCCGTTCCTGTTCATGAATCCGATACCGTGGCTGATCAACCGGTCGGCAGGCCCGTCCCAGCCGCGCGCTTTGGCAACAGCGAAAGCGTAGACTTGCCTGGCCATGGTGCGCATGCGCTTGGGCTTCATCAGCGGTGTGGCGTCAAAGCCGAGCGCCTCGTGGAAACCGCCATGGCGCTCATCGACGCCGACCGTGGACCACAGCGGCACCGTCTCTTCAAACAGCCAGTGGTGAACGCGACGCCGCCAGGCGCCGCTTTCGATCACGCGATCGTCGGCAGGCGTAAACCTGGTCTCCAGACGGCCGCTCTTTTCGAGCTGCTCGACGATCTTCTTGACATTCTGGCTGCGGCTGACCGGGGCAACGAAAGTAGCGTCGGCGGTCGAGACGATGGCAACGTCCTTCAGACCGATGGCCGAGAGCAAGCGGCTGTCGCTGCGGATATAGGAGTTCTCGCAGTCAATGGCGACGACATCGCCGACGATGACATTGCCGTCACTGTCGGAGGGACCGACATCGAGCAGCGACTGCCAGGAACCGAGATCGTTCCAGCGGAACCCGGCCGGCACCATGGCGATCCCGCTGGCGCGCTCCATGATCGCATAGTCGATCGACGTCGAGGGAATGGCGGCGTAAAGCTCGAGAGGCATATAGAGGCCGGAAAGATCCGATGTCGCGGCCTGGTAGGCAATTTCAACGGCGTTCCATATCTCGGGCTCGAAAGCCATGAAGGCGTCGCGCATGGCGCCGGCGCGAAACAGGAAGATGCCGGTGTTCCAGTAGAAATTGCCCGCCGCCAGGTAATTCTGCGCGGTCGCGAGGTCCGGTTTTTCAACGAAACGCGAGACATCGCAGATGCCATCCTTCTCGCCGGCGACCTCAATATAGCCGTAGCCGATCTCTGGCTGGCTAGGCTTGATGCCGAACACCACCAACCGGCCAGCACGCGCCGCCGCAGTACCCCTTTCCACGCTCTGCCAAAACTGCTGCGCGGTCGCGATCTCATGATCGGACGGCACCACCAGCACCAGGCTGTCGCCATATTCGGTCAGGGTGCGCAGGGTCGCCAAGGCAACGGCGGCAGCGGTGTTGCGGCCGGTCGGCTCGAATAAAGGGCCGCCGCCGGAAAGGTCGAGGCCGGCGAGATCGGCGTGGACGCGGTCGGCGTGCCGTTCCGAAGCGATCAGGAAAACCGGCGTTTCGCCATCCGGCCGCGCCGTAATCCGGCGCAGCGTCTTGGCCAGCATCGAGCCATCGCCCGAAAAATCATGGAACTGCTTGGGATTGTCCTCACGCGACAGCGGCCACAGCCGGGAGCCAACGCCGCCGCTCATGACAAAACTGACGATCCGCTCGGTCATTGGGTGACACCTCTGACATTTTCAAACAAAGCAAGGAGCGCTGCCGCGTAGTCTCGGCGGCGTATCTGTTGGCGACTTTGCAGCACGGCGACACTGTCGCGGGCAAGGCGGGGGCGCTGCCCGGCTTCAAGGAGACGCTGCGCCAGCGCTTCCGCACTATCGGGTGCAAAGAAGAGTGATTCCGGCGCCTGCTCGCGATGCAGCGGAATGTCGGAGAGCAACATCGGCGTGCCCAGCGACTTCGCCTCCTCGACCGTGGTTGACCACCCCTCGAAGTGGGAAGGGTTCAGGAGATAGTCCGCGGCACCGATCAGGGCGACGACATCCTCGTAGGGAATCAATCCGAGGTGTCGAAAATGGCTTCCAAGTCCATCAGTTTCAGCAAGGTCCATCAGACGCTTGAAAAATGTCGGATCGCGCGGATCCGTGGTGCGACCGGAGAGGATTACCGGCGGCAAGGAAGCCAGCGCTCCGATCTGATTTATGTGCCTCAATGCCTCTATGACCAGCCTGTGGTTCTTGTGGACCCAGAACTGATTGGGGAGAAAGAAAAAACGCTCGGGCAGCCCATGCGCCTGGCGTGCCTCGTCGGCACGCGCCAGGATGGCGCCTGGATCGAGATCGATAGCGAAGCGCACGACGGCAGTCTTGTTGCGCGAGGCCGGATAGAATGTTTCGCAGTCCGCGAGCGCGTCCCCGCTGGAGAGCATTATGATGCGGTTGCCTGATGTCTGCAGGCGATAGCCGAGATCCCTGCGCCACCAGGCACTACGCGGAAAAAGGTGCGGCAGGCGACGGTGCTGGAAATCCGGAATCCAGGAAACGACCGGCACAGGAAACCGGCTCCCGAACCACTGAGCGACTTCGAAGACTACATCAATACTTTGCGCAGCGACAAGGTCTGCGAAAGCACGATCAGTTCCGCCAGCAAGGGCGATCAGCCCTCGCTTGCCGAGCCCGGCGCCTATCACCCGCCCATCGACGATAGCGGGCGTAGCCAACATGTGATCGAAGGACGCGCCAATGCTTGAATGCTGCTCAGGTGTGAGAAACAGTTTCGCCTGCACCTTACCACGCAACTCGGAGGCGATGACGCTCAACATGTTGCGCAGATAGGACTCGCCGCCTGACCAGGATCCGCGGCCGATGAGGGTGAAGCCGACGGTAATCAAGGGGCGGCGCGGCGCAGACGGCCGACCCGCTCGGCGAGAATTTCAGCGCGATACCAATCGACATAGCCGGCAATGCCCCTGCTGAGCGGCACCTGTAACTGAAGCCCGTCCGGAACGCCGGACGGATCCGAGATCAGATTAACGGGATCGCCGCGCCGGGACTGCCCAGAAAACGAGAGGCGATGGTTGCCTCCCCAGGCCTTCAGAACCATGCTGGAAATCGTGCTGACGGATGCAGCAGCGCCCGCACCGCCGTTATAGATGGCAAAGCGCGGTTCGCCGGCAGGCAAAATGCGATGGATCAACCGCACAACGTCCGAGACATGGTGCCAATCCCGCATTTCCGTCCCCATGCCGCCAAGCACAATGTCGGTTTCGCCCGCCGCGAGCCTGCCGCAGAGATCCCATAACAGTTGCTTGCGCAACCCTTCGCCGTAGACCGAAAAAAGGCGGGCCACCGAGATTGGCTGGCCGTACGCGGCGCAATGTGACCGGCCAAGCTCCTCAACCATGCGTTTGTGATAGCCATAGGGGGAATAGGGGTCGAGCGGGGCGTCGACCCTGATCGAACGGACATGCCCGCCGCCATAGACCGCAGCGGAAGACGCAAGAACGACAGGTGCATCGGGTGCGTGGCGGCGCAGGAAATCGAGGATACGGGCGGCAGAGACAACGCTTTGTTCAAAGTCCTTCAAGGGATCGGCAATCGACTGGCCAACCGTTGCGCCACCGGCCAGATGATACACGGCCGAAGGGCGGCCGTGCGCCGCCAGAGCCGCCTCCATCGTTTCCGCGGCTATTCCTCCGGGAAAAAACGCGCCGCCGGTCGCCAAAGCAAAACCGGGTGCCTCTTTTCGACCGAAGCCGATGACATGACATCCGTTTCGAGCGAGGAAACGAGCGAGGTGCAGGCCGATGAACCCGCCGGCTCCAGTCACCCAGACAGGCTTAGGCTCGGTTGATTGCATCAAGAAGTCAGTCCTTCCCGTGTTTGTGGCAAAGGTCCGTTCTTGTGGCAAAGGAAAGAGACCAGGCGCCCGGGCCGGCGGTCAAGTGATGCGGCGACACTGGCGACGGCACCAAATGGCACAGGCGAGAGAGCCAAGCGAACAATCGGGGAAAACGGACCAAAGATTTTGGCGAGCCTCTCGCGAATCTCAGACGGCGTCATTGGGTCATAATTCACGACGGACTGGAACGAGATCAGTTCGCGGTCGATCGTCAGCCCGGCCCCCTGGATCGCAGCGCGGTAGGCTGCCAGCGTAAAAGCGTTCTCTCCACCGTAGAGATGATGAAGCGGGTGAGCGCGCAGAAAAGGCTCGAGTTGCTGCGGCCCGGAGACCACATGGTCGCGCAACGACAGGATCGTCGCTCCATCGCGAGAGAGACGCGCCATTTCGCGGCAGAAAGCCGGAAGATCATGGGCATGATGAAGCACCTGCCGTGCGACGACCAAATCATAGCCTGCCGCCGATAGCGGGATCGCCTCACCGAACGCTTCCACCACTTCGATGGGGGTGCCGGTGCTTTCGGCAAGTGCCCGGATCGCGGCGGCACCGACGAGTGCGCTCGGATCGGGCTCGACAGCGGTCACAGACCACCCCTCGCGCGCCAAGGCATAGGAGAGGATGCCGTTACCGGCGCCGAGATCGAGAGCACGGCCCATCTTGCGCGGGATCATGCTGCGGACAGCGTCGAACTCCGCGCTTTGGTGATAGCGTTGTGCGGCCACGGCCGGATCGTCGAAATAGGCAGCGCGGGCGAGCTCCTTCATCGAAGGCTCGCTCATGCACCAGCGGACGGCGTCTTCCCAAGTCATGGCCGCATCAGTCATCGAGAGAAACCATATGTTGGATCATCCCCGTGGTCTCCGGCAACAACTGCGTGAGGCGGTGCGTTCCTGGTCACAACGATCGCGCTCTCTCGTCAGATTTATCGGATGCGCCCACGACGGCCGCCGCCAAGGCTTAGCTTGACGAGTGGGATAGCGCTTCGGTCATAGGCCCGCATGCTTCGCCCGTCTATCGTTCCAGGATAATTTTCAGCGTCGGTGAGAAGCACGGCTCCAGCCTCTGTCACCCTTGCAGCAATGCGTCGATCGCGCTTCAGTCAGGAGGTTGTTCTGAGCGTTCAGCTACGCTACCGTTTCCGGACTCGTCAAGTTCAGATCACGAGAATTCGAACCGCGTGAATTTCGACCGCGCAAAACTCGCTGGCGAAACCGGATACCGAGCAATGGCGGCACCTCGCCGCAATCTCTGTTCTCGATGCCGATGTACATCCGGGAAAGGTTCGCCCACCCGGGAGCGCGCCGGTCTGGTCGTCCTGTCGGATGGAGCGGTCGACGCGATCGCCATGGGAGACTCTCTTGACGACTACAGGTGACGAACGAAGCACGATTGAAGAGAGGCGTTGGCGCCGTAGGGTTCCCAATGAAAAGTTCCCCCTGTCGCGCCGCCGTCTGCTGGCAGGAACCTTGGCACTTGGGGCGGCGACAACCTTTGCTGCCGGATCGACCGCTTCGCCCGTCGTCGGGCGCCCCAGGAATACGAGGACGCCTGGCGGCCTTGTCGTTCTGGGCGACGATGGGACGGATGTCGCCGCTTGCGTCCGCGCCCTGGCCCGGATCGGGTCCATGGGAGGCGGAACGCTGATGTTCCGCCGCGGGGTCTACAATTGGTCCTCGACCGACCTGAAGGCCTTGGGGCACTATGGAATTTCGATCCCGGCCAACTGCACCATCGACGGCAACGGGTCGGTCATCAACATAACCGGATCGGACCAGATATTCTATGTCTTCAGTGCTGTCGACGTCTCCAAGATCGCCCTCGCCGATCTGACGGTCATCGGCAATGGTTTGTCGACGGGTTACAACAACGGCGCATTCATGAAGTTCGCCCTGAGCGCAACTGCGACGAGAGGCATCGACACCTTTATGTTGGATACCGTCGAACTCCAGAACTTCAAGGCGCCATGGTGGATCTTCGTATACAATGAAAGTCTTTCGAGACTCGAGATCCAGCACATACGCGTCAATGGGCTGCGGGGCATCTCGCGTCCGGGCAACTCGCTGGACCCCGCCAAGCTCAGCGTAAACGCCGCCGTCATTGCCATCAACAGTAAGTCATCGAAGCCGGCCGACGCCGACCGGGCGATCGTCCGCGACGCCATCGTGACCGGCTTCTACGCCGAAGCGACGCACATCAAGCAAGGCGTCATTTTCTACAGCAATGTCCGCGACAGCGAGATCCGCGGCGCCGTGGTCCATAATGCGGGGCTGAGGGGCGGCCAAAACGACACCGGCTGCTACGCCCTGATGGTCTATGGCGCCAACAACCACAACATACGGATCACGGATCCCGTCCTGATCGCACCACGCGACAATGGCATCTATGCGGTCAACGGGTCCGGCTTGGTTATCACCAACGCAACGGTGCGCGGGCAGACTAGCACCGCCGACGCGACACTGCCCAAGGCCGGGATATCAATCAACAGCGTCCGAGACGTCTTGATTTCCGGTGGGGCGTTCAGCGACAATGTCACCGATCTTTACCTCGGCATCCGGGGCACCGGCGCCAATGTCCGCGCCGAGGGCGTCGAATGCACCGGCGCGTCCAAGGCAGGCATCTGGTTGCAGGGATCGGCCGCCAACGTCGGCGGTGCGACAATTACTGGAGCGCGAGTCAAAGCCGGTGAGAGGGCTCGGGCGTTGTATTCGCATAACAACGAGGTTCTCTATGTCAACGATGTCCGCGTTTCGGACTGCGATTTCGCCACACGATACCTTACCGCAGTAGAGATTTCAGCCTCGCCCACGCCGGCTGGAAACTGGAACTTCAGCAATGTCACGTGCACCGCACGCGGGACGCCGTTCCAAGCCTACCAGTTCGGGGGGCGGATGACGATCCAGGGCATGCGACTGGTGCTGACGGATGGCGGAACCGTAGGGCACAGCGCCTTCCGCTGTTTTGGCGCCGGCGCTATGGTGGTCGACGGTCTGACGATCGCCGGTCAAAGGGTAGGTACCACGATGGACACACGGGATTTTGTCGGATCTCTGACAAATGTCCATTCGGAGAACTCCACCACGCGGGCCGTCTCCGCTTCGGCAGGGACGGCCAAGCCGACATTTCCCGGCTTTCCCGGAGCTCGCATCCAGAACCTTGTTCCTGGAGGGAACGGGCACCGCGAGTGGCGATGGCAGGACGGGGAGTGGGTTGAGAGCCGGTGACAGCTCGATCCTGGCGCGGCACCCAAAAGGCCTGCGTTAGCTCGCCGACTATCAACGCAAATTCGGCAACAAGCTGCTACTTGGCGATACGCCCTTTCAGTTGAGCAGCTGGTCGCGGGGAAAATGATCCAATCGATCGACTGGACGGCCGCACTCTGCGTATTTTGGGGTTCGGCATGCCGTACGCAATCATCACGACCAAAAAGAGCCCGCCGCCGGTAACGAGGCCGGTGAGGAGCGGGACATTCGCAACCGCCATCAGGAACGGGATCGACATCGTTGCGGCGAACGGAAGGCGTTCGGGCGTGACAAGTTTGTTCGCCAAGCTAAGCAGGACGCCGAAAACAACCCCGACGATAACGACGCCCGCCATGCCGAAAGCCGCCACTCCGTCACTCGCCCAGAAGCTCGAATTCGCGTTGAATCCGCCGCCTCCGGCAACCCGCATGCCGACGACAACACCCAAAGGCGCCTTGTAGGGATATTCGATGAACAGGTTGATGATGTTGGCGTGCGACCAATAGGTGAGAGGGCTGTCGGAAAATACGTCCGCGTAAACGCCCACCATCGCACCCTGCAAGGCAAGCGTCCGCAGGAAGATGACAGCTACCGCTTGAAAAGCCAGTCCGGTCGGTTGGTAGTCGGTGACGATAAGTATTGCGGAAACGGTCAAGGCCAGAATAGCCGCACCGAAGGCGAGACGCGAAACCACTATCCGACCGTCCTTGAACGCAAAAAGGTAGAACCCGACCACCACAAACAGCATTACCAGCATCGCCTTGCCGGCGAATGCCATGAAAACAAGGACTTGACCCGCTATGGCTATGGGGAACACCCATCGCCGGGAGCGATCGAAAAGCCCTACCGCAAGCAGATAGGGGTTCATTGCGTTGGTCAGCCATCCGGTTAGATACGCGGCAAGAGCGCTCGGTGCCGCCGCAGCAAATATTGCGCGCTGTGTGTAAATATCATCTCCAAAACTGGAGAATGTCAGCATTCCTTTGAACTCATAGAAATAGTATGCGATCGCAGCAAAATATATGCCGATAAAGAAAAACAGGAACCACTCGGCCTGAAAGCGTCGCATGACATAATATTGCCTGAATGTAAGAACCTTTGGTATGTAAACCATAGCCATAAATGATGCTGCCAACGCTAGCATCAATTTTACATCGCTAAATGAAGTGTACCCCTGAAGTGAAACACAAAGTACTGCTGGAATAAAAATGATCAGATAGATTATCCAACACGCAAACTCGGAGTATTTATTGATCGATATCGGCAGAAGGCATCCGAACAGGGCTATGATACCATAAGCGAGCAGCGCCTTGTCGATATCGTAGTTATACCACAGGCCGAAATAGTAGAATGTTACAGAACCCCAAGTGATGTAGGCGTGCATGAAAAAGAGAACATAGACCGCTATCCAGAACAGAGCCATTAATCTCTGATAGCTAATATTTCCCGTTTCTAGCTGCTTCAATTATCCGCCCCAAGGCTGATATGCCCACGGGGTGTGGTATAGGGGTTGCCGATTATTCGAGCAACGATAAAGCACAATCCCCCGCGGTGTCGGCCATTCACCACACTACACCAGTTCAAGAAACCGCTCAAATTGACGTTTTTTGCTGTACTCTTCGCGAATTGCGCGATGCCCGGCCCAACCGATCGTGTCCCAACTTCCATCATTCAATTGCCGTTCGATTGTTTCCGATGCGTCCTGCGGCTGCTCATAGACGGCCATGGTCTGCCCGTCGCGCATCGGTGAAGGGTAGATGCCCGAGTCTGAAACCAGTAGGGCTCCGGAGCCCATGGTTTCGAAACAACGCATATTTCCACGATCCGGGCCGGCCATATCGATCGAGGCATTGACGACGATCTTGGCTCTTGCAAGCTGCGCGTACATGGCGCGACCGAACACGGGAGGCGCGCTGACCTTGCGGATCGCAGGCGGGCGGCGAACCGCCCTCAGAGGACCGAACCAACCAAGCGGCGTCTCGGCGAGCGGCGTGTAGCGTGACAGATCCAAATGGAAAACAACGCGGTGGCGGCCGGCAAGACGTGCGACCGCTTCCAATATCTCTCGCCGACGCTGATGATGGCGACTGTAACCGCCGAAGAAAAGGACATCGATGTCCCTGTTCCGATTCGCAGCCAGGCTATCGAGTTCCGGATCGTGAGCGGGGAAGAAATGAGCCGTCTTGGCGCCCTGCTCTTCCCAAAGTTGTCTCATGGACGGAAAATTACAAAGCACGAGGTCGTAACCGGAAAAGTCAATCTTGCCCGGTGCGGCGCGCCAGGCAATCTTTCGTTTCACGTGTCCAGGCAAGCGGCGGACAAAAGCAGCGTCGTAACGAAACGGGTCGAGATTGTAGAAGATATCCGTCTTGTGATGCTCGATCTGGGCAAGGAGGATATCGGCCAGCGGCGTTTCCTCGCCAAGCCCGTTTTCGCGCGCCCACGCCCGCTGCACCGATTCGTCGTCACCGTTCGTAAAAAAGGTTTCCGGATGTCGACCGAGTACCGGCGAGAGAATATGCGCCGCGCCGTAACGGTCATTCAGAAATACCTCCTTCTGCTGCTCGAACCCACTGATCCCCGCGACGAGACCGGCAAGTCGGGGTCGATAGCTTGGGGCAATCCCAGAATTCTGAAAAAGTCGCATGGTTCCGTTCTTGCTATTGCGTGGGTTTTGTAGCGCTGATGACGAACCCGGAACAGAAGATGCGCCAGTTCAGGGCCGCGCAGAGGTTTTCGAACAGCGCGACGGAAAGATAGGCCGGCAGGAAGAAAGCAAAATAGTCGCTGGCGCGGTAAAACGACTTGGCGTCTACCTGCTCGAATCCCTGACCGCGAAAGAGCTTTGTCATATCCGAAGGGGAGCAGTGGTCGAAGAAGGCAGGATAGCCGGTAACGCCGACCGCCGCAGGCCTGAGGTATGGAATCAGCCATCTTTGCATGACCGGTCCGACGATCCGCAGTGCCACCGAATAGGGATGCCATTTCGACGGAATATAGTGGTGCATCACGCCACCTGGCCGCAGCGCCAGGAACATGGAGCGCGCCGCCGCCTTGTTGTCGGGCACATGCTCCATCAATGTGATCGAAATGAGCATGTCCGCCTCGACATCAACGGGCCGCTCGATCGACTGGACGACAAACTGATCGTAGATGCGATAGCAGTCCGGCTTCTCCTCGATGTCCAGACCGATATAGGTGAAATCCGCACCGCGCTCCAGAAGCGGCCGATCAATGCCGCCGACCTCGAGGATCGCTGACGGCTTCAGGCGCGCAACGTCTTCAGCGATACGACGCTCTAGCTCCGCCTTATATGACGGCGCACCGAAAATTTGGGGAAAGTGGTGTTCGAGCCATGCTGCTGCGTTCCTGTTCCAGCCGATAAACCTGTTGAGAATCACCGCACTCCTCTTCCTGCCAGCCGGGCGAATTCCGGACCTCGTCATAGTTGCACCAGCCAGCCTAGGTCAGCTCGCCTTGCTTTTCTCGATTTGTGAATTGTGTCCTGACCTGCTTTATGAACACGTCAGGAAGTGGCCCCTCGCCACGGAAGCTCGTTTCACGGGCCGGATCGTCGTTTACTGCGACGATCGCCTGGTTTGGATAGGTGATGCGCGGCACCTGTCCAAAAAAGGCAGCCCACAGGTTGAAGTTCGAGCCAGCTCCGATGATCACGCTTGCCTGGGCCATTTCCAGCATGTGCGTGACCGATTCCGCGTCGTTGGCCCGGCGTATGTTCGGAAGACCAAGCAGCGGAACAAGGTCAGCATCATCTCCGTCGGAAAAGACGCGGGCCGGCATGCTGGTACCCAGTGCCTCGCGAAGGGCGACAAGGCTGTCGCAATACCATTCGATCGGAAGCCGCTGGTTGTGCGTCTTCGCCTCCACCTGGTTCACATCGAAACGAGAGAAGTCACCAAGACGTACGTGGATAGCGAGGAACGGAGAGGCCGGGTCTTCCGGCAGGTACTTTTTGCGGGTGATCCGACGAAACGCGTCGTACAGCACCGGACCGTTACCGCGGACTTCATGGAAATGTTTTTCGAAATTTGATGCCACGGTGTTCTTGAAGACAATGACCGTGTTCCCGTTGTCATGTGTAATGGATGGGGCGGCCTCCGCCGAAACCTTTCGTGCAGTTGCGAGGAGTACGGTGCGCCACGGTTCGCCGACATAGCCCTTATTGTTAAAGAGCCTGAAATACTCGCGCTTGTCCCGTTCGCGGCGCAAATAGGGACCGATACGAGGGCGGAACCAACGCGGCCCAAGCATCTGCGCGTTGTTCTTTCGGCACCATATCTCACAGCGCGCCCAGGCGAGCATGCTGTGACCAAGACCGAAACGGCCGATATCGGGATAGGCATAGAGATGTGCCATGAGCGCCTGTCTTATTGAAAACGCCAGAACTCAGCCGATGTTCGGCAATGGATCCATGATGCTGATTGCAAATAATGCCGATAAACGCGAGGCGATCTTCACAACGTCGTTTTTCCGCTCTCTGTTGCCTGCAAGCTGACCAGTCTCGTTGCACGATCGGCCAACAGAAGATGAATAGCATACGTGACGGCGGTCGCCAGCGCATACCAAACCATGACAGTGTTGGGATTATCGACTCCCACCCAGCCGAGCCCGCCGAAGACGCACAAGGTAAAAAGGAACCGTCCCACTTCCCAGCTGAATTGAAGCGACTGGCGGTCGATGACGACAAGGGCCATGGTCAACGCCGTGGCGACAAAGCGCACATACGCGATCGGAAATCCAATCACGCAGAGTTTGCCGGCCATAGCCCAATCGGCGCCAAAGACGAGTGGGACGAGGATCGGCGAAAGCGCCATCCCGAGCATTGTCGGCAGCAATCCGATGGCAAGAAGCTGAAAGAGCGAACGTCGAAACACTCTATTCAGCCCTTTCTTGTCGGTGCGGTAGAGCGTCGACAATTCGCCGGTGAAGACCTGTGAAACAGCTACCGCTATGACGCCCACCGGCATCAGGATAAACCGTTCGAGGAGGGCGTACTGTCCTGCGGTCTCCAGATTGAACAGTGCCAGAAAGGCGAATGGTGCGACCGCGGCGCTAAGAGAGGAAAGAAGGGTTCCCGGGAAGGTGAGAAGTCCATATTTCTGGAAACGAATTGCCGTAAACTTCATCTCCGAAAAAGAGAGAGGAGAGATCAAAGTGCGCCAGAGTTTGCCACTCTCGAAGAGCACGCTGATGGCCCCGAAGGCCCGGCCGAATACATCAGCCAGAATGAGACCGACGCCGATGACCGGAAGAAAGGCAAACCCAAGTGCTCCAAAGGAGAACCCTACCGATTGCAAGATTTTGGACCGTGCGCTCAGGCCATAATTGCGGTCGCGGATCGGCAAGAAGGTGAGCATCTGGTAGATTCCCGCGACGGCCATCGCAACGGGTAAAAAGAAGACAATGCCCCGCAGGGATGACAGGACACCCGGCATCAACCAATCGACAGCGCCGGCGACAAGAAGAGCGACCATGCTGGTCCAGATACAGAGCCGAAATGTCAATTTTAGCAGATTTTCATAAACCCTTCCCGGCCGCGCGCTCAGAAGCGCGACCTCGTAGCGAAATGCCACGAACATGACCGCTATGTTCAATATCGAAACATAGATCTGATAGCGGCCGAACGCTTCAGCATCATAGAGCCGTGTCAGGATTGGAAGAACGGCAACTGCAATTATCTGCGCAATCACCGACCCCGACAGGACGGTCAGGATGCTTCGGAACATTCCAAATCGCCAGATAAGAAAATAAGGGCAATTTTCGCCTGCAACCTGCTTGAAACAGGAGCGTGGCGTACGCGGTGTCCGTTCATTTTGCTGTTCTTTTGCGAACGGCGATGAACTGATCGTTGAGAACGCCATGAACCCATTCTGGCGCAGGCAACACCTCTTCCAACTTCTCCATCACTTCGGCCTTCCGCGGCCATCCCGGCTCGACGCCAAACAGGCGAAAGTCGTCTACGATGACCGCGCAGAAGTGATCCAGGTTCGCTTGGATAAGATCAAGCTCCTTCAACACTGGTTCGGGTTCGTCACCTTGACCGGTAATACCTCCGCTGAAATGGCCATCCAGAAAGATAAGCGCCTTGCTTACCCGTGCCGCTATTTCGGGCAGCAGCTTGGACCCGTCACCGAGCAGCAATTCTACATTTTTCCGCCCTGCGCAGCGCTTGCTGGCCTGATGATACAGCGCTTCGTCAATTTCGACTGAGATCACCTTCTCAAACAGGTGAGACATTCGTTTTGTCGTGACCCCTTTGTAGGAACCAATTTCCACTGCCGTCGTGGCGCCCGTCATGTCCCTGCAGGTTTTCATATTGTGCAATTTCATTAGCGAATGCGGGACAAATTGTCGGTTTCGCAGTTTCGCAACGAGATCGAGGACATAACCTCCGATCGGCTCCAAAATGCTTTTTGGGTCGTTCATCAGATAGGCTTCTTCATGTTTGGATTATCGCCTTGTTTTAACAAGAACTGTCCGATTTTACGCATTGGCTTCGCAACAAGTGCGTAGTCGACAGGGCCTGCCCCAAGCCAGCGGCGACGTGCCCGCAGCGCTTCCAGATTGTGCCCGATGTGGGAGGCAAGGCTTCGTGTGCTGGCCCCGCCAACCATCATGTCTACCAACACGTGGCTGGTCGCAGCGGTCCGGAACCCGTGGAGTTCAACTGCTCTCAGCATCCAATCATAATCCGACGCCACTTTGAGACTGAGGTCGAACGGGCCGACGGTCTCCGCCACCTTTCGCTTGACGTAGAATGTTGGATGGGCCGGCATCCATCCGCTCCGAAAGCCCTTGGTGGGTCGGGATACAGCACGCCAACGGCGCACGACCCGCTTGGTCAGATGGTCTTCGACAAAATCCAGGTCGCCATGCACGATGTCGGCGGTCTCGAGCCCTGCGGATATCCGTCCCAGCACCGTAGGGTCGTGAAAACAATCGTCGGAATTCAGCACGCCTACCGCGTCGCCAGCATAGAGGCGCAGCCCTTTATTGAGCGCATCATACATTCCGCTGTCGGGCTCGCTGACCAGCCGGATCTGGTCCTGTGGGTAAGACCGGACTATTGCCAGTGTATCGTCCGACGAATTGCCGTCGATGATCACCAATTCCTTGTCGCCATGGTCCTGGATCAGGAAGCTATCGATCGTATGGCTGATTGTCGCCGCGGAATTCCAACAGACGGTCAAGACCGAGATTTTCATATCGACCCGGCCCAACCGCCGCCTACTGTGCCGCCACGCGAATGCGATCCTCATCAAGGCGCCGATGTTCGGACTCCCGCCTTACCATTTCGACATCGGACTGGATCATTTCCTGGACCATCATGGCGAGCGACGTTGTCGCCTTCCACCCGAGAACGCGCTCCGCTTTCGAGGCGTCGCCGATCAGAAGCTCTACCTCGGTGGGCCTGAAGTACCGCGGATCCACCTCGACCAGAACAGCGCCGGATTTTGCATCGATGCCTTTTTCATCGATGCCGGAACCAACCCATTGAATGTCGGTCCCGACCTCGCTGAATGCAAGCTCGACAAAACGGCGGACCGAGTTCTTCACCCCGGTCGCAAGAACGTAGTCATCGGGCACGTCATGCTGAAGAATTCTCCACATGCCTTCAACATAGTCGCGGGCATGTCCCCAATCCCGTTCAGCCGACAGATTGCCGAGGTAGAGCTTGTCCTGAAGACCGAGGTGGATCGCGGCAGCCGCGCGCGTAATCTTGCGGGTAACGAACGTCTCGCCGCGCATCGGGCTCTCGTGATTGAACAATATGCCGTTGGAAGCGTGGATATCGTAAGCTTCGCGGTAGTTCACGGTGATCCAGTAGGCGTATATCTTTGCTGCCGCATAAGGTGACCTGGGATAGAAAGGCGTCGTCTCCCGCTGCGGAATCTCCTGCACCTTGCCGTAGAGCTCGGAAGTCGATGCCTGGTAGAAACGCGTCTTTTTTGTCAGGCCAAGCAACCTGATCGCTTCGAGGAGACGCAATGTACCGATCGCGTCGGCATTCGCAGTATATTCCGCCGTTTCGAAGCTCACCTGAACGTGCGATTGTGCGGCGAGATTGTAGATCTCGTCTGGCTGCACTTCCTGGACGATGCGGATGAGGTTGGTGGCGTCAGTCATATCACCATAGTGAAGCGACAGCCTTACGTCCTTTTCGTGCGGGTCCTGGTAGAGATTGTCGATACGACCGGTGTTGAACGACGAGGAACGCCGCTTGATGCCATGGACATCGTAACCCTTTGCCAAAAGGAGTTCCGCCAGATAGGCGCCATCCTGGCCGGTGATACCGGTGATGAGTGCGGTTTTCCTGGTCATTGTGCTTTCTCCAAGCTCGATACGACGCTATTTTCAACGCTGATCAGCGCAACCTTAGACATTATGAATGACCTGGTGGACATCCCCACCCTATGAGCCGGAGAGCAGTGGCTTGGTTATGTCGGCAAACGATCTTCGCCCGGTCAACGCGCGCCAAAGCCTGTCAGCATGGTTCGGATGGTACGAAACACAATCAGGACGTCCAGCCAAGGGGAGAAATTCTTGATGTAGTAGAAGTCGTAGTGGAGTTTTTCCAGTACGTCGTCCACTGCTGCAACATGGCCCTGATTGACTTGCGCCCATCCGGTAATGCCGGGCCGGACAATATGTCGGTATCGATAGAATGGCAGTTCAGCCTCATACCATTTCGAGAGTACGAGTGCTTCTGGACGCGGCCCGATCCAGCTCATCTCGCCGCGCAGAATGTTGAAGGCCTGCGGCAATTCATCGATCCTGGATTTTCTGAGGAACTGCCCTAGGCGAGTAATGCGCGCATCGCCGGCCTTTGTGATGGCCTCGTCCTTTTCGTCGCCAACCGTGGCGCCGAGTTTCATTGTCCGAAATTTGTAAACCTCGTAGATCTTTCCTCTGTACCCCATTCTTTGTTGCCTGAATAAGGCCGGTCCAGCCGAGTCAAATCTTATCGCCGCCGCTACAAATAAGAGCAATGGCAAAAAAATTATAAGAACAAACAGCGCTGCGATCCAATCAACTGTCTGCTTAATCTTTAAATAAGCCTGGTTAGGGTTCAACGATCCTAGGGTATTTTCAGAAAGATGCTCAATCTCTACTCGACCTGTGAGCGACTCGCTGATCTGCTTGACATGGTAGACTGGCGTTCCCGAAAGCGCGCGATCGGCAATATACCGCTCCCACTCATCCGAAAGATCAGAACGAAGATCGGCAACGACACCATTTACCCGGTCAATGATAGTATCGGGCGAGGCAAGCCAATGCCAATGCACGCCGCCGATCTCTTCAAGACGACCTACAGCTCCCCCTGGAACCACGGCGAGGCTGTAGGGATCCAAGCGCCTGCTCAAGATGCTCAGGCCGAAATACCAGAGAATTGACAGTGTCAAGCTGCTGGCCGCCTGGAAAGCACTGTAGTCGATACGAAACAAGAAAATTGCGAGGTACACGAGCCCGTAGCACAGGGAAAAAGTTGGCAAAATATAGCCGGCGGCCGCAACACCCGGGAAATTTCCTATCCGGCGAAACGAAAAGAAACCAGCAGTATGCGCAACAATGCCTGCGAAAACCGTGATCTGCAGATTGGAATAATAAATTATTTTGGGATCCACAGCCATGCGAATCAATGCTGGCGCCAGAATTGCAAAAGCTAGTCCACCAAGGAGTTGAAATCTAACCCGGTGCAGTAGGTGCCGTTGAGTTTGCGGCTTTATGATCGGAGCATTCAATTCCAAGCACTCTCTGCGAGATTCAGCTCGATAATTCGTATAAGATCTCAATCAAAATTCACCGGCGAGTCCGATCGACAGGCCGAAGCGGGCCGGTCAGCAGCCCTCGGTTGCCCATCGTTTCGCCTGTTTCGGTCAAACATGCAGCGGCTCCAACAATGGCTACCGCACTCCCGGGTGAAACCCGAGAGCCGACTTTGCAACAGTGTACATCGCATGACCTAGGGGCAATTTCGATTATGCGATCGCGACAAGTTCCCTTGAATCCAAGTCAACAGGGATCTCGCCATTCATGATGGCAACCAGGACCCGGGCTCTCCCAGCCGGATCGAGCCGGTCAAGGCGACCGATCATCTCCGCGAAAGGACCCGAGAGAATTCGAACCGACGCGCCCGCAGCGAGGCCTGCCCTGAAATCGAGCAGGCCGTCCCTGCCGGTCAGGGCTATGAACCGTTCCACCAACCCCGATGGGACAGGCAATGGCCGCTCGCCCTGCATGATGAGCGAGCGCACACCGAATGTTCCATTGACCGACCGCCAACGCTGCAGCGCGACATCGAGGGAGATGAACATGTAACCGGGAAAATATGCCGCCGGGCGCGTCTCGATGCGCCGGGCATGACGTGTTGTCTTCTCGCAGCGAGGCACGAACGGGCGAAAACCCTGCATCCGCAGATGCCGTTCGGCGACGTCTTCCTTTCCCGGAAATACACTGGCGGCGTACCAGCGCGCTGCGGTGCCGGTTGCGGGCTGTTGCAATGATACCGTCGCCTTAACAGTCGTTTTTTCCGGGCTGATCACGCGACTCACTCTCGGCGGTTTTTGGGCGTTTTCGAGGTCAAGGGTTACGACAGCGTGTGGATACCAGCAAGCAACTATCTCGCCTGAATCGAGGCGGTTCGTCGAAAAAATTCCTGCTAATTGTCCATCAACTTAGCCGTGCCTAAAAAACATCGAGCCGCTTTCTTTTTTAGCTATCGAAGCGCCGGTATCGGGCAATTGCACCGATGTGTGGCTGCCTGGCTACGCTGGCTCGCGATGAATCGCTGGCTGTTCTGGTCCTTAAGCCGTCGATTTGAACATTGTGTGACGGTACCGTTAGCAAAACGTTGCACAGCAGATGCCGACCAATTTGGCGCTGGGGCCTGCGTTGACAGAAGTCTCCGCAAGAACTGATCGAAACAGGATCACGTCGCGCAATCCCGGTGGTTGCGCGGACGCGATTAGTGTCGCGTCCGATCCACCGACCGCCGTTCAGGAGCGTTTGAGCAGCGACCAGACGGCTGGCACAAGGCTCGCCGCCAGGGCGACCTTGATCAGGTCGCCGACGATGAAGGGCACGACACCGAACTGCCATGACTTTTCCGGGCCGATGAGCAGCGCCAGCCAGGCAAAGCCCATCGCCATCATGACGATTTCGGCAACCAGAATCGCGTTGAAGAGCTTGACCGGATGGCGATCCCAACCGCGATCGGCAGCCCAGCCGACGATCGCCGCCATGACCACGAAGCCGGCAAGATAACCGCCGGTCGAGCCGAGCATGTAAGCGATGCCGATGCCCTTTTCCGGCGTGCCCTGG
This sequence comes from Mesorhizobium sp. WSM4823, assembly GCF_055811195.1. NCBI lineage: Bacteria > Pseudomonadati > Pseudomonadota > Alphaproteobacteria > Hyphomicrobiales > Phyllobacteriaceae > Mesorhizobium > Mesorhizobium sp. WSM4823. The sequence goes on along the minus strand of NZ_JBVVQL010000001.1, from coordinate 862,149 downwards.
AAGACCGGCAAGCCCATGGCGCCCTCCGCCATGTAAAGAAGCAGCGTGGCGACGCCGAGGCGCATGCCGAAAGCCGCGGCGATCAGGAAGACGGCTAAGGTCTGCATCGAGATGTCGACCGGTCCGAGCAAAACCCTCGTCTTGGCCGACAAGGTCAGCAGCAGCGTTCCGACGATCGCAAGCAAAAGCTGCGTCGCCAGGCGGGCAGCGCCCTTTTCAGGCAAAGCGAGAGAAACAAGCGGACGCATCGTCGTTGCAATTGCCATGGTCTTCCCCATTTCCGGATTGCCGCAGATTGCGGCTTCACGTTTTCCTATATTGGCTTCCGTGTTATGCGGCAATCGGTTTTGCCGCCCTCCAACAGAGCTGAACGACATTCGCAATGGCGCTGAAATTCGACACAGACTTCGACCCGTCTCACGGCCAGAGCATCGCAGTTGCGCCCGACGTGCTTCGGATTACCGCAAACAACCCCAGCCCGTTCACCTTTCACGGCACCAATAGCTACATTGTGGGGCGAAACACGCTGGCGGTGATCGATCCGGGGCCGGATGACGACGCTCATCTCAAGACACTGATCGAAGTGATCGCAAACAAGCCGGTCAGCCATATATTCGTCAGCCACACGCATCGCGACCATTCTCCGCTGGCGGCGCGGCTCAAGCAGCACACCGGCGCGATTGTCCTGGCCGAAGGCCCGCATCGCCCGGCCCGGCCGCTGCGCATAGGCGAGGCCAATCCGCTCGATGCCAGCGCCGACACCGCCTTTCATCCGGATGTCGTGCTTGCCGACAACACAGTGATCGACGGCGATGGCTGGGCGATCAGAACCGTGCTGACACCGGGTCACTGCGCCAATCATGCAGCCTTTGCGCTGGAACGGACCGGTGTCCTGTTTTCGGCCGATCATGTCATGGCGTGGTCGACCTCCATCGTCGCGCCGCCGGACGGCGCCATGGCCGATTATATGGCCTCTCTGGATCGCCTGATCGAGCGCGACGATCGCCTGCTGCTGCCTGGCCATGGCGGTCCGGTGACTGCGCCGCACAGTTTCATGCGCGAGTTGAAGACGCATCGCAGGATGCGCGAAAAAGCGATCCTCGAACGGATCAGAAATGGCGATCGGACGATCAAGGACATGGTCATGGCGATTTATCGCGATACGGACCCGCGCCTCCATGGCGCGGCCGGACTGTCAGTGCTTGCCCATCTGGAGGATCTGGTTGCGCGTGGCCTGGTGAGCGCCGACGGAGATCCGGCCATCGACGGCATTTTTTTCCCCGTCGTGTAGGCGCTATTCGGCCGGGGCCGTACCCACCTGGCCGGCGACTTGCTGATCCAGCTCGGCGAGAAAACCCACGATGCGATCTGCATTGTCGCCAAGGTCGTAGCGGCCGTAACGCGATGCCGAACGCATATCGACAATGACCGAATCGCCGTTATCGATCACACGAATGGCGACGTCGGCGGGAAGGCCGATGATGAAGCTCTTGGCCAGAGCCTCGATCGTTAGCTCACCTTGTCCGTTCGCGTCGGGGAACGGCGCTGCCAGCTGCCAATCCCGCCGATCGAGCACGGTTTCAACTGCTTCCAGGACGCGATCGAAAGGCAGATTGTAGCTGCGCCCGGTTACAAGCGGATAGGCCTCGGTTTGCAGGCGCCGCTCGCCCGGCGTTGATGGTGAAAGCACGTTCATACCCCCGGTCCGGGTGCTGGCGTCGAGCATCGGTGGATCGTCGAGATCGGTCGAGAGGTCGCTGAGCGGCGGATAAGTCGCCGCCCGGTAGGCAGCAATGCCGTAGGGAACGAGCACCAGAAGTGCCAGCAACGTGCCGACGGTGAGGTCGCGGCCGCCACGGTCGCCGAAATTCCACAGTCTCGAAAAGGCAAACCCGGCGAACAGCAGCGCAGAGGCGGAAAGCAGCGCGACGATGCCGAGCACCCAAAGAAAAGCCGGCGTTTCAACGAGGCCGTATCGATGGCCGACGAGAACGGTCAGAAGCAGGACCGCCGAAAAAGCGCCTGTCCGCCGCGACCAGCCGGCCGCCCTCGACGTCTCTCGAACTGGAATTTCCATTATCCGCACCGCCCGGATCCGAACGGGTCTTTAGAGCCCCTTGGCGGCGGCTTGAAGGCGAAAGACGTCATCTGCATCAATCCGTCGGCAGGCGATAATCCCTGAATTGCTGGCGCAGGCTGGTCTTCTGGATCTTGCCGGTAGCGGTGTGGGGAATTTCGCCGACAAAGGCGACGTCGTCCGGCATCCACCACTTCGCCACCTTGCCGTCCATGAAAGCGAGTATATCCGTCTTGCTTGGCTCCCGGCCCGGCTTGCGGACGACTACCAGCAAGGGCCGTTCGCCCCATTTCGAATGTTGAATGCCGATGGCGGCCGCCTCAGCCACGTCAGGATGACCAACCGCGAGATTCTCGAGCTCGATCGTCGAAATCCATTCGCCGCCCGATTTGATGACGTCCTTGGCGCGATCGGTGATCTGCATATAGCCGCCTGGATCGATATGGGCGACATCACCGGTATCGAACCAGCCTTCTTCATCGAACTGTTCGGATCCGACGCCGCCATAGTAGGCGCGAGCGACTGCCGGGCCGCGGACCTTCAAGCGCCCAAATGTCTTGCCGTCCCATGGCTGCTCCTTGTTGTCGTCGCCCGTCACCTTCATTTCGACACCGAACGGCGGATAGCCCTGCTTGCTCTGGACATTGAGCCGGGCTTCGCCCTCGAGCCCGGCACAGTCCGGCTTAAGGGTGCACAGGGTCCCGAGCGGCGACATCTCGGTCATACCCCAGGCATGGATGACCTCAACGTCGTAATTGTCCTGGAACTTCGCCGTGAGCGCGCGCGGGCAGGACGAGCCACCGATGACGACCTTTTTCAGATAGGGAAGTTTCTTGCCGGTCTCCTCCAGATGCTGGAGCAGCATCATCCATACTGTCGGCACGGCGGCACTGAACGTCACCTTTTCGGTGTCGAGCAATTCATAGATCGAGGCGCCATCCATCTTGCTGCCAGGCATGACCAGTTTGGCGCCGATCATCGGGCCGCTCTGGCCAAGACCCCAGGCGTTGGCGTGGAACATCGGTACAACAGGCAGTATGGTATCGCGCGAGGAGAGCCCCATGGCATCGGGCATCGCGGCGATCATCGCGTGCAACACGTTCGAGCGATGGCTGTAGAGGACGCCCTTCGGATCGCCGGTCGTGCCTGACGTGTAGCACATGCCGGCGGCGGTGTTTTCATCGAACGTCTTCCAGGCGAAGGCGCCGGTGCCTTCGTCAAGCCATTGCTCGTAGGTAACAACGTTCTGCAGCGTCGTTTGCGGCATGTGCGCCTTATCGGTCAGCACGATCACCTTTTTTAGCGATTTGACCGCGCCGGCAATCTTCTCAAGCAGCGGCATAAATGTCAGGTCGACGAAGATCGCTTTGTCTTCGGCATTGTTCATGATCCAGACGATCTGCTCGGGAAACAGGCGCGGATTGAGCGTATGATAAATCGCGCCGACACCCATGATGCCGTACCAGGCTTCGATATGGCGCGCCGTGTTCCAGGCCAATGTGGCGATGCGGTCGCCAAGCCCGAAACCGTCACGATCGAGCCGTTCAGCGACCTGCAAGGCGCGGCGATGAATTTCGGCGTAAGTCGTCCGGACGATCGGGCCCTCGATCGAGCGCGACACGATCTCGCGTTCGCCGTGCTGCCTGGCTGCGTTGTCGATGAGCTTGTGGCAAAGCAGCGGCCATTCCTGCATCAATCCGCGCATTCTGTTCCTCCCATTGTTTTTGGTCCATTGTGGGACGAACCAACGGATTGTCCAGCCATGACCGGGCCGAAGTGGTGCATTGACCGAAAAGACAGGGAAAACCGCCACAATCCGGCCATCGTCGGCGTTAACGTTGATTAATGGGCAAGGGGTGCGATTGGCGAATGAAAGAGGTTCGCATGGACGCGCAGCTCGACGACAAGACTCTTGAAAATGCGCTCGCCCAAAGCCTGGCCGATTTGGTGCCGGACACTAAGACGGTTTCCGAAGACGAATTCGTTGAAGTTGTCGGCGGCGCCCTTGAGGCGGTCGGCGGTACGCTGCTGTTCAAGATGTGCGTTCAGAACGAAGGCGAAGCTCAACACGTTGCCGCGGCATGCGTCGGCGATGGCGGCAATCGTCAGTTCTTGCTTCTTACCTTGCCGACCGTCGGCGGTGCGCTCAAGGTCGAAGCCACGTCGAGAAGCAGCAATCCAGTCGCCGGTATTGCCGCCGCCTATGCGGGGCTGATGGACGCGTTTCAGACTGCGGCCTGACCACTCACGGCTAGGGATTCGACGGTGGTCATGGCAGGGCCTGAGCGGGTGCCCTGCATTCGAGCGGCCTTGCGCAATGCGCGCTCCCGACACACCTTTAGGGTCGATGCAAGGAGAACAGCCATGGACCAGATCGCCAACCCGTCACCCGGCTTTCAACGTAACCCGGATAAAGTGATTACTGTCGAGCCCTATGTCGGAACTGTGACCGTACGCGCCGGCGACGCGGTCATTGCTTCATCGACGAAGGCCAAGGTGTTGAGCGAACCGCCCTATCCTTCAGTCCTCTACATCCCGTTCGAAGACATCGATTTCGACCAGCTTCGCAAGACGGAACTGTCGACCCATTGCCCTTACAAGGGCGATGCGAACTATTGGAGTGTGCTGCCTGCGGCAGAAGCAGGCAAGGACGCGATGTGGGCGTATGAGCAGCCTTTCGATGAGATGCCCGAAATCCGCAATCATGGAGCGTTCTATCCCAACAAGGTGACGATCGAGGCCGAGCCAGCCTGAGCAGGGACGACCTGAGGCCTGTCTTGTCGATCAGTCGGCGGCGCCGCTGAATCGCGCAGAGCGACCCCGGACGACATCTAAAGCGGTCAGGCAGGGCCGGTTCGACTTCATTGGCAAGATGGGCGACCCGGTCGCCTGGCAACTGGCCGAAGTTGCCGGGCGCAGCAACACGGCAAAGGCAAAAGTACTTGCCCCGGCTATAATCGGCTAAGGATCCGGATCGCGCCGTCAGACTGCTTGGCGCGGCGCCGGCCGCGAAGCCGCCGACGGCGCCGCTAGGCGCCGGGACGAATTTCGATCTGCTGAGGCTTGGCGCATTGATCGGCGTCGGCGAGGACGAGATCCACGCCTTTCTCGATGTCGAGATCAGCGGGTATGGCTTCGACGCCCATGGCCGGCCGATCATCAGAATCCGAAGAGGCGTACTCGCGGCGCGTCTACGCCCAATAGTGGCTACGGGTTGTGAGCGAGCACTTATCCACTGTCTATCCACAACAAACTTTGGTTCGACAGTAGGGAGCATAGACTAGACCAGAACTTAGCTTAACGTCGACCATATTTACATTCTGTGAAATACATGTTTTGTATATAATGCATATTTTTAGACACGGCGAAGCCCATCATAGGGAATTTAAAAATTCCAGATCGGAAATCTAAGTATTTTACGATAGTAAACTAGGAATTTTGTCCGCGTTTATCCATTTTTTGCTTAAAGAACAGTGCGAATTACAAGTAATAATTTATTTCTTATTAGACGCTCTATCAGCGATCAAAATTTCTATCAAGGGGTGCGGGTATGTGATTTGGAGCTAATATACCTGTCGGGTAGGCAGGGCACCGCGGGGCGCTAAGAAAATAAGAAAAAGGAATATAAATGGCTACTCTGCACTACACATCGGGTGGGTCCGCTGCGGAAATCGCAACCGCCGGATTCAACCTGGCTGACGTTCAATACGCCAGCCAGCTCGACGAATTGCCGGAGGGCACAAAGGCCCTGGTCTACCTTGGCGAGGTCGACGGGGTGACTTCATCCTTCATCGATAAGGTCACGCCCTTCCTTGGCAATCCGAAGGTGTTTGGGTTCTACCTTGCTGACGAGCCGGATCCCACCGGCAGATGGGGCACCTACGCGACCGCTGAAGACCTGAAGGCGGAATCCGACTGGATCCACGACAATTTTCCAGGCGCCAAGACCTTCATCACCATGATGAACATGGGATCTCCCGACAATCCGGACTTCTCCAATACCTATAATCCAGCCAACACCGGTATCGATTATTTCGGATTGGACCCCTATCCGGTGCGCACGGGAACGGACACGGTCGACTATGACATGATCGACAGAGCCGTGGCTGCCGCGGTCGAATCGGGCATCCCGACCAGCAGCATCATTCCGGTCTATCAGGCCTTTGGCGGCGGCAATTGGGAGACTTCCGACGGCGGAAGACATGTCATGCCCTCCGCCGAACAGCTGGAAACCATGATCGATCACTGGGGCGAGCTGGTTCCGTCACCCGCCTTCGACTATACCTACAAGTGGGGAACGCAGAACGGCGACACCGCGCTTGAAAGCTCCTCGGAACTGCAAGCCGTCTTCCGCGAGCACAACACCAGCACCGCTGAGGCCACCCCTCCTCCGACCACCTCGCCTTCGACCACCCCTCCTCCGACCACCTCGCCTTCGACCACCCCACCTCCGACCACGCCGCCCCCAGCCGGGGATCTTCTCTATGGCACCAGCGGAGCCGATGTACTTAAGGCAGCCGGTGCCCAGACAATGACCGGCCATGGCGGCGACGACGATTACTATGTCGACAATGCCGGCGACAAGATGGTCGAGTCCTCTGGCCAAGGTCAAGACAGGGTATGGACCTCCGTGAGCTACGCGCTCTCGGCCGGCTCGTCGATTGAAGTTCTTGGCACCACGAACGACGACGGCACCGCGGCAATCAAGCTGACCGGCAACGCGTTGGCCCAAACCATCCACGGCAATGACGGCGCCAACGTCATCAAGGGCGGTGGTGGTGCCGATGAGTTGAGGGGCTTTGGCGGCGATGACGACTACTACGTCGACAACGCCGGCGACAAGGTGTTCGAGTCCTCTGGCCAAGGTCAAGACAGGATATGGAGCTCCGTGAGCTATGCGCTCTCGGCCGGCTCGTCGATTGAAGTCCTTGGCACCACGAACGACGACGGCACAACGGCAATCAACCTGACTGGCAACGCGTTGGCCCAAACCATCCACGGCAATGCCGGCGCCAACGTCATCAAGGGCGGCGGTGGTGCCGATGAGTTGCGGGGCTTTGGCGGCAACGATGCCTTCGTTTTCAATACTGCTCTTGGAGCCGGCAATATCGACAAGGTCCTTGACTTCAACAGGCTCCAGGACAAGATCCACCTCGACGATGCCGTTTTTGCCGGGCTTAAATTGGGAGGCCTTTCATCCGACGCTTTCTTTGCCGGTAAGGCCGCGCATGATAATTCCGACCATATCATCTACAACAGCTCGACCGGAGCGCTCTCTTTCGACAGCGACGGTATCGGCGACGCGGCTCAAACACAGTTCGCCACTCTCTCTCCAGGTCTGTCGCTTACGGCAGGTGCATTCTTTGTGACCTGAAGGCGCTAGCGGAAACGAGATCGCGCCAGGGCAGCGGTCGCCAACGGAGACAGGTGGATAATGAAGCCTGTCTCTACTGGCGAGCGTGGATGCTCTGGCGCGAACCGCTGCGGCATCTGTGGGTGCCGAGAAATGCGCTTCGAAAGCCCTGCCCAAAGTGCGCGTCAGCAAATATCGGAATCGGCTTGCGCTTCGATTCGATTCGATTCTGGGGGGCATGCGCAAAGATTAAAGTGCTGCGCTCCTAAACGACGCGCGGCGTTGCAATCTTTGCAACCTGCACCGCTGCCTGGGCGGCTGCCAGCCTCGCGATCGGCACGCGGTAGGGCGAGCACGACACATAGTCGAGGCCGACCTTCTCGCAGAAATGGATCGACGCCGGATCGCCGCCATGTTCGCCGCAAATACCGAGCTTGATCTCCGGCCGCGTCGCCCTGCCCTTTTCCGCCGCCATCCGCACCAGTTCGCCGACACCCTCGATATCGAGCGACACGAACGGGTCCTGCTCGATGATGCCTTTCTGACGATAGGTCTCCAAGAACGAGGCCGCATCGTCGCGTGAGATGCCGAAGGTGGTCTGGGTCAGATCGTTGGTGCCGAAAGAGAAGAACTCGGCCGCCTCAGCGATGACATGAGCGCGGATCGCGGCGCGCGGCAGTTCGATCATCGTGCCGGTAAGATAGGTGATCTTGACGCCCGTCTCCTCCATCACGCTCCTGGCGACGTCGTCGATGCGCGCCTTGACGTAGTCGAGTTCCTTGACCAGACCGACCAGCGGCACCATGATTTCAGGAACCACCAGCGCGCCGGCCTTCCTGCCGGCTTCGACCGCCGCCTCGAAAATAGCGCGCGCCTGCATCTCGGCGATTTCGGGATAGGAAACCGCAAGCCTGCAGCCGCGGTGGCCGAGCATCGGGTTGAACTCGTGCAGCGCCTCGGTGCGCTGCCTGAGCTTGTCGGGCGACACGTTCATAGCGGCGGCGACTTCGGCCACCTCTTCCTCGGTCTTGGGCAGGAATTCGTGCAGCGGCGGATCGAGCAAACGGATCGTCACCGGCAGGCCAGCCATGATCTCGAACAGTTCGAGGAAATCCGAGCGCTGCATGGGCAAGAGTTTTGCGAGCGCCGTTCGCCTGCCCTTTTCCGTGTCGGCCAGGATCATCTCGCGCATGGCGACGATACGGTCGCCGTCGAAGAACATGTGCTCGGTGCGGCAAAGCCCGATGCCTTCGGCGCCGAAGGAACGCGCCATGCGCGCGTCGAGCGGCGTTTCGGCGTTGGTGCGCACCTTCATGCGGCGCACGGAATCGGCCCATTCCATGATGGCGGCGAAATCACCCGAGAGCTCCGGCTGCAGCATCGGCACGGCGCCTTTCAGCACCTGGCCGTTGCCGCCGTCGATGGTGATGATGTCACCCTTGCGGAATGTCGACCCCATCGCAATCAGCGTGCCGGCCCTGTAGTCGACGCGCAGCGAGCCCGCGCCCGATACACAAGGCTTGCCCATGCCGCGGGCCACCACCGCAGCGTGGCTGGTCATACCGCCACGCGTCGTCAGGATGCCTTCGGCGGCATGCATGCCGTGAATGTCTTCGGGACTGGTCTCGATGCGCACGAGGATCGCCTTGCGGCCTTGCGTCTTGAGCTCCTCGGCGTCGTTGGAGGAAAAGACGATCTCGCCGGTGGCAGCCCCCGGAGAGGCCGGCAGGCCGACGCCGATGACGTCGCGCGCGGCCTTCGGATCGATGGTCGGATGCAGCAACTGGTCGAGCGAGGCCGGATCGATGCGGGCGACCGCTTCCTCCTTCGAAATGAGCTTGTCCTTTGCCATCTCGACGGCGATCCTGAGCGCGGCCTTGGCGGTACGCTTACCGGACCTCGTCTGCAGCATCCACAATTTGCCGCGCTCGATGGTGAATTCGAGATCCTGCATATCGCGGTAGTGCTTTTCCAGACGGTCTGAAATGGTGACGAAAGACTGGAAGGCTTCCGGCATCAGCTTCTGCAGCGACGGCTTGTCGGAGCCCGCTGCAATGCGCGCCGCCTCGGTGATGTTTTGGGGCGTGCGGATGCCGGCGACGACATCCTCACCCTGCGCATTCACCAGGAACTCGCCGTAGAGCATCTTTTCCCCGGTCGACGGATTGCGGGTGAAGGCAACGCCGGTGGCCGAAGTCTCGCCCATATTGCCAAAGACCATGGCCTGGACGTTGACCGCCGTGCCCCAGCTTTCGGGAATGTCATGCAGGCGCCGGTAGGTGATGGCGCGGTTGTTCATCCAGCTTGAAAATACTGCGCCGATCGCCCCCCATAGCTGCTCATGCGGGTCCTGCGGAAACGGCTTGCCCAGTTCTTCCTCGACCTTGGCCTTGTAGAGGGCGATTACGCCCTGCCATTCGATGGCGGACAGTTCGGTGTCGAGTTCATGGCCGAGCCCGCCTTTCTGGTCTTCGAGGATCTCCTCGAAGACCTCATGGTCGAGGCCCATGACGACATCGGAATACATTTGGATGAAACGGCGGTAGCTGTCATAGGCAAAGCGCGCATCGCCTGAATCGGCGGCCAGCGCCTCGACCGTCTCGTCGTTGAGGCCGAGATTGAGCACAGTGTCCATCATGCCGGGCATTGAAGCGCGAGCACCGGAACGCACGGACACCAAAAGCAGTTTCGAGGGATCGCCGAAACGGCGCTCGGTCAGCCGGCCGATATGATCGAGGGCGACCGCGACATCCGCCTCCAGCGAGGCGGGGTAGGTATGGCCGTTGGCGTAATAGGCGTTGCAGACCTCCGTGGTGATAGTGAAGCCCGGCGGCACCGGCAGGCCCAGGCTGCACATTTCGGCCAGATTGGCACCCTTGCCGCCCAGAAGGTTCCTGTCGCCGGCACGGCCTTCCGCAGCGCCGTCGCCAAAGGTGTAGACCCATTTGGTCATGCTTGCTCTCCGGTTGCAGGAGATTGAAAAGATTGGCGAAGCCGAAGTTTCGCCGTGTCCCAACCGAGCGATATGATGCTGCAGTGCGAAAGGCAAGGCGTCGGCAAAGCCAGCCGGCTTCTACAATCGATTAAGGGAAAGCGGCGCCGAAAAGACTTGCAATTGGGTCGCTTTTGTAATAGAACAAACAGAGAACAAAGGCAGGACCATGAGATTGACCGGAAAACTTGATTATGTGGAAATGGCGGCGACCGGTGGAACGCTGGACAGCGTGAAGGCTTTCTACAGCGCCGCCTTTTCCTGGTCGTTCACCGATTACGGGCCGACCTACTCGGCCTTTTCGGAAGGTCTTGACGGCGGCTTCCAGGCGGATGCCGGCGAAGCAACCGCCAAGCCGCTTCCCGTGCTCTATTCCGAGGATGTGGAAGAAACCCTGGTCGCCGTCGAAACTGCCGGCGGCACGGTCGTCAAGCCGATCTTTTCGTTCCCTGGTGGCAGGCGATTCCATTTCGTCGACCCGGCCGGCAATGAGATGGCGGTTTGGGGCGAATAGACGCCATCGCCCAACAGCAAGGGATGATATGCGAACGCCTATCTGCGGGAACCGGTGGATCAGTTCCGCGCATTGGCTATCTCGGCATTGAGCTTTCCGCCGGCTCGTCCTATAAGGCCGCGCGCAGCGGGCATGTTCCTGTTGGGGCGTAGCCAAGTGGTAAGGCATCGGTTTTTGGTACCGACAATCCCAGGTTCGAATCCTGGCGCCCCAGCCATCACATGTCGGGTCCATTCTGGGCCAGCCATGTCTCCCGGCATTTTTCCGATATTCGGGAAAGTCGATGCCGGAATCCGCAGCTTATCGCCTGGAATCCTTCCGCTACGATCAAATCCGATCAACAGCCAAGGGTGCCATAAAGATGCTGACGGATGCACAAGCCCGCGAAGCAGTGGAGCAGTATCGCGAAGAAGGCTATGCGGTCGTTCGACAATTCGTCGACGGCGACGAAATGATCCGGCTGAAAAAGGAAACCGACGCCGTCTCCGCGGAAGGCCTGAAGCATCACGCCACTTTCCGGCATGGAAATCTCAGTTTCCAAATCCTGCCTGAATCGGATTTTGGCCAGCGTTACGTGCTGCAGGCCTACTGGTTTTCATGGATCAACAGCTATTTTGAAAAATTTCGACGCAATCCAGACTATCTGAAGCTGCTGGAGGGCCTGATCGGCCGCGATATCCGGCAGATCGCACAACAGCTGCACTGGAAGCCGCCCGGCGCCAACGTCACTGGCTATCGCTTTCATCAAGACCTGCGTTTCCGCAACCAGAGCGCGTTCGACAATGTCGCCGATGCCACTGTGACAACGGGCCTCGCGGTCGATCGGGCGACGCTCGACAATGGCTGCCTTCAGGTCGTGCCGGGTAGCCACAAACTGGGCTATCTCGGACTGTCGGACGAGGGGACGGGTGAACTGATGAAGGGCCTGACGGCTGAGGAAGAACTGCGCAAGGTAGGCATCGATCCAGCAACCATCGTTCCGCTTGTGCTGGAGCCAGGCGACCTCGCGATGTGGGGGCTGCTGACCGTGCACGGCTCGTCACCCAACAAGTCGCAGCACGATCGAGCATTTGCGCTGTCCAGCTATGTTCGCGCCGACTCGACACAGCGCGGCGAATGGGCGTTCAGGGATGGCATTTCCGTGCCGCTCGGCGAAACGCCGACGCTTTGCAAATACGAAAAGCTCTTCGAGGAACCGGGACCGATGTACGACACTACCACCTGGTGGAAATGACGCTGCTGCGTCACGCGAAAAAAGCAGATGGGATCCGGCTTTCGCGCTGGGTCCCCGTTTGCGTTGGCAATTGCGGCGCCGGCGTCCTACGCGGTGAAGTCGGCCGACAATTCGCGGATCAGGAAATCCACGAAGGTGCGAACCTTGGCGGCGATGTAGGTGCGGTGCTGGTAGAGAGCATAGATCGGACTGGAGCCCGGACGAAACTCATCGAGTTGTACCTCCAGCCGGCCGTCCCTGATCGCAGGGTCAACCAGAAGGCTCGGCAGGTTTCCGACGCCGAAGCCGGCGATCGTCATCTGGTAGGCAGCCTCCACGCTGTTGGTCGAGATGCGTCCGCCGACGGCCGCATCGAATGCGCCCTCCGGACCGACGAATGGCCATGTGCCGAGACGCTTGGCGAAATTGCTCAGCACACACGAATGGCTTGCCAGCTCGCCTGGATGTGTCGGCCGGCCATGGTTATCCCGGTAGTCTGGTGTGGCACAGACGTAGTTGCGCACTTCGCCAAGCCGCCGCGCAATCAGAGCAGAGTCCGCCTGTCCGCCAAAGCGTATGGCGACATCATATCCCTCCTCTACAATGCCGACCACATAGCGCGCAGTGAGGTCGAATTCGATTGTAGTGAGGGGACGCGAGCGAATACGTGCTCAAGGTGCGGCCTGATGTAAAATGGTCGAACGGCGACGATTTCACAGCCGAGGACGTGGCCTTCAATATTTCGCGCTGGTGCGAGAAGGACGCCATCGGCAATTCGATGGCTGGCCGCATGACCGCGCTGATCGATCCCGAGACGAAGGTGGCACGTGCGGGCGCCGTCGAAATCCGCGATGACCATACCGTGGTCTTGAAACTGTCCCGGCCGGACATCACGATCATCCCGGCGATGACCGACTATCCGGCTCTGATCGTTCACCGCGCGTTCGACCCCGGCAAGGCCGCCCTCTCGGCCAACCCCGTCTGCACCGGTCCATTCGAACTCAAGAAGCTCGATGTCAGCGTTGCCGCCTCCGTTCGCAGGCGGCCTGAAGGCGCGTGGTGGGGCGGCGAGGTCTTCCTCGATGGCATCGACTGGATCGACTACGGCACCGATTCGGCTTCCACCATCTCCGCTTTCGAGTCCGGCGAAATCGATCTGAACGGCCAGACGCAGTCCTATGATGTCAGCATACTTGACGGGTTCGGCCTGAAGAAATCCGAGATCGTCACGGCAGCAACACTGGTCACGCGCTGCAACGTCAATGCCAAGCCCATGACGACAAGCGTGTGCGCAATGCCATCCAACTCGCGGTCGACAACGAAGCGGTGTTGCAGCTGGGCGTGAACGGCATGGGCATGGTGGCGCAGAACGACCATGTCGGGCCGATGCACCCGGAACATGCCGACGTGCCGCCGATCAAGCATGACCCCGCCGGAGCCAAGGCACTGCTCAAGGAGGCCGGCCAGATCGACTTCGAGTTCGATCTGATCTCGGTCGAAGCCGATTATCGCAAGGAGAGCTCCGACGTCGTTGCCCAGCAAATGCGAAATGCCGGCTTCAAAGTTAAACGCACCGTCATTCCTGAATCGGCGTTCTGGAACGACTGGACGAAATATCCGTTCGCGACGACCAACTGGAACGCCCGTCCGCTGGGCATCCAGACCTATGCAATTGCCTACCAGAGCGGCGCCGCCTGGAATGAGACCGGCTTCGCCGATCCCGACTTCGATGCCAAGGTCCAGAAGGCCAATGCCATCGCCGACGCAGACCAGCGTCGTGCCCTGATGAAGGAATTGCAGATGATCCTGCAGGACTCGGGCATTATCATCCAACCCTACTGGCGAAAACTGTTCTGCCACATGAAACCCCACGTAATGGGCTATCAGATGCATCAAGCCTACGAGCAGGATTTCACTCGGGCCTGGCTTGCTGCCTGATTGAAGAAGGTAGCCGCGAACCAGGGCGGCGCGCTTCGGTGCGCCGCCCTTTCTTGTATCCGATCACAGCGCCGGTTGCCCTGAAAACAGTAACCCGGTGAGGTCGCTCGGACATTGAGGCGTCCGCAACGGGCATAGCGAACATATGCGACCGCACCGCCCTCGCAGGGACGGGTCCAAATCGGCCTCGCGCTGCGGACCGGCGAAAGCGCCGAGCATAGGCTTGGAAGTCATAGGCTCTGCATTCGTCATCGGTAAGCTCCAGGTTCAAGACTGGAGCTTACTTTTGCCCGAACGGAGTGAAACCTGTTTTGAAAAAGGCAACGACTTTCCCGAAAACCGGGAAAATTTAGATGCCGCGAACTAAGAGGAACGCCGTTAAGTCAGGGCCCTCGAATCCCACAAGCAGCGGTACTCAGGCCGCAATCATCTTGTCGTTGCTTCCGCAGCCCATTCCGACCGGTACCAGTCGACAAATTTCTTCAGCCCATCTTCGATCGAGACGCTCGGCTTGAAGCCGAAATCGCGCTCCAGCGCCGTCATGTCGGCATAGGTCCGCTCGACGTCGCTGCTCTGCATCGGCTCGCTTTGGCGGATCGCCTTTACACCGAGCAGTTTTTCCAGAGTGTCGATGAAATCGCCGAGCCGCACCGGCCGGTTGTTGCCGACATTATAAACCCTGCTGGGCGGAACCTCGTCCATGGGCGCCTTGTCGAGCACCGCAACAACCGCCCTCACAACATCATCTACATACGTGAAATCCCGCCACATCTCGCCATTGTTGAACACCCGGATCGGCTTGCCCTCGAGCATCGCTTTGGTGAATATCCAATAGGCCATGTCGGGCCGGCCCCAAGGACCGTAGACGGTGAAAAATCGCAAGCCCGTCTGTGGAACGCCAAACAGATGGGCATAGGTGTGGCTCATCAACTCATCAGTTTTCTTGGTAGCAGCGTAAAGCGAGACGGGTCTGTCGACCTGATCGGTCTCGCTGAACGGAACCTTGCGGTTGCCGCCATAGACCGAGCTTGACGAAGCATAGACCAAATGCTCGAATCCAGGCTGTGCTCGACAGAATTCGAGGACTTCGAGGTGGCCCACGACATTGGAACGGACATAGACCCTCGGATTGTCGAGTGAATGACGCACGCCCGCCTGCGCGGCGAGGTGGACAATCCTTACTATCCCTTGCCCACCCAAAGCGCCGGCAAGAGCGCCCTGTTCGGCAATGTCGATCTGGCGAAATGAAAAATCCTTGTGAGGCTGCAGGCGGGCGAGACGCCCCTTTTTAAGCGCAAGGTCGTAGTAGTCGTTCATGTTATCGACACCGACGACTGCTTCCCCCCTGTTCAAGAGGTGGTGGCAAACATGGCTGCCGATGAATCCCGCGGCACCGGTGACAAGTATAGGCAACAGGATTCTCCACGCGCATGCAGACACACGATCGCGAAATCGAGGTCGATTTCGGAAAGGATCATGCACAACATCGAAATACTACATCCGAATGAAGGGAGCCGATCCTATCGGTGCTATAGCCGAAAGTCGCGATAGGCGCTACCGACAAGCGTTGCCTTCGACGCGTCAGCTCGCCTCGCGCAGGGCCTCGGCAGCCTGCAAGTCGACCGAGACGAGCTGGCTCACGCCCTGCTCGGCCATGGTCACCCCGAACAGCCGGTTCATGCGGGCCATGGTGATCGGGTTGTGCGTGATGATGACGAAGCGCGTCTCGGTGGTAGCCGCCATTTCATCCATCAGATTACAGAAACGCTCGACATTGTGATCATCGAGCGGCGCGTCGACCTCGTCGAGCACGCAGATCGGCGCGGGATTGGTCAGGAACACGGCGAAGATCAGCGACATCGCCGTCAAGGCCTGCTCGCCGCCGGAAAGCAGCGTCATGGTCTGCGGCTTCTTGCCGGGCGGGCGCGCAAGGATTTCGAGGCCGGCCTCGAGCGGATCGTCGGACTCGATCAGTTGCAGTTCCGCCGTGCCGCCACCGAACAGATGCGAAAACAACCGCTGGAAATGGCCATTGACCACCTCGAAGGCAGCCAGCAGCCGTTCGCGGCCTTCGCGGTTCAGACTCTGGATCGCCTGCCGCAGCTTGCGGATGGCCTCGATGATGTCGTCGCGTTCGGAAACGATGGTCTCCAGCCGATCGGACAGTTCCTTCTGTTCTTCCTCGGCGCGCAGATTGACGGCGCCCAGCCTTTCGCGCTCGATCTTCAGCCGGTCGAGCTGACGCTCGATCTCGGCCATTTCCGGCATCGGGCTGTCTGCCTCCAGGCCGGTGTGGCGAATGACTAGATGCGGCGGCGTGTTCAGCGTCTCCTGGATGCGCGCCTCGACTTCCAGCCGCCGCTCGTCGGCAGCGGTCAGCCGCTCTTCGGCACGGACGCGTGTTTCGCGCGCTTCGGCCAGCGACTGGATCGCAGCGGTCGCGGCCTTGTCCAGCTCGGACTGCCGGTTCTCCGCTTCCTGCAGGCGGTCGCCCGCCGCCTGCCGCAGGCTTTCGGCCTCGGCAAGCTGCGACAGCAGAGCGCGCCGTTTGGCGTCGATCTCGTCGGGCGCATCAGCCAGTCTCTCGCGCTCGGCCTCGGCCTCGGCCTTGCGTTCGCCGAGTGCGGCGATCTGCGTCGAGGCGTTTTCGGCGCGCGCTACCCAGCTGCGGCGTTCCGCGCCGATGGCATCGAGGCGGCGCATTCGCGCTTCGGCTTCCCGCCTCAAGCCTTCATGGACGGCGCGTGCATCGGCAAGGGTGGCGCGGTCGCGAGCGACGTTGGCGGCCGACTGTTCGAGCTGCAACTGCAGATCACCAAGATCGGGAGCGCTTTGCAGCAGCATCTCCGCCTCGACGAAAGCCGCCGCCGTCTCTTCATGGCTGTCGACGATACGCGCACGCGCCTCGTCAAGTGCTGCGCGTCGGCTCGACAGCTCGCCGCCGGCCTTCTCGGCCTCGGCCAGCGCATTGCGGGCAGCGTCCAGTCCATGCTGGGCGTCGCGCCCTGCTTGACGGGCGTCGCGCTCGGCTTCGGTGGCCTTGGCAAGCGCCTGCTCGGCATGGGCAAGAGCCTCTTCTGCCTGACGCAGGATACGGGTCGCATGGACCGCCTCGGCGTCGAGCTCGGCCAGCCGGTTTTTCTGCGCCAGCCGCTGTGCGGCCGCGGTCGGCGCGTCGGCGCTGGCGGTGAACCCGTCCCAACGCCAGAGCGCCCCTTCGCGGCTGACCAGCCGCTGCCCGGGAGCAAGCAGCGCCTGCAGCCGCTTTCCGTCGCCGGCCTCGACGATGCCGATCTGCGCCAATCGGCGGGCCAGTTGCGCCGGCGCGCGCACTACACTGGCAAGGCTCTTGATGCTTTCGGGCAGAGCGGCGTCGCCGGGCTTAACCTCGCTCTGGCCCCAATGCACCGGCGCGCTGCGGTCGAGAGGCACGTCGAGATCCTCGCCAAGCGCCGCTCCCAGCGCCGTCTCGTAGCCGCGTTCGACGCTGATCTGCTCAAGGACGGAGGGGAAGAGGTCGCCGCTAGCGGCATTCAGGATCTTGGCCAGCGTGCGGGCCTCGGTTTCGATCCGCGCCAGCTCGGCCTTTGCATCCTGAACCGGCGGGCGGGCGGCGCTTTCCGCGGCGCGCGCCTCGGCGACAGCCTGTTCGGTGGCAATCGCGGCGGCTTCGGCCTCATCGAGCAGCCCCACGGCCTGCTCGACCAGAAGCCGCTTTTCGCCGGGATCGGGGAGGCCGGCTACCTTGGAGGCGATGTCGGACAATTCCCGGTCGACGTCGGCGAGCTGGCGGGCGAAACGGTCGCGGCGCTCAGCAGTGTCGCGCAGCGTTCGTTCGATCTGGTTGCGGGAGGCGGCGGCGTCGGCCCGTTCGGCGGTCAATGCGGCGAGCTTGGCCTCACTTGCGGCAAGCGTCGACGCCACCTGTTCGAATGCAGCGCGGGTGCTGGCCTCGCGCTCACCGGCACCGGCGTTTTCGGTATTGAGGGCGGCTTCTTCGGTGGCGAGGCGCTCGAGGATATCCGCATTGTCGCGGACCATCCGCTCCTCGCGGTCGATGTCGCCGTCGAGCTGCTGGAGCCGGCGGTCGAGTTCCACTTGGCGGGCGCGGATGCGGCCCGCTTCCTCCTCGATCTGCGTCTTGGCGATCGACAAGCGCTGGAAGGCGGCAGCAGCGGCAGCTTCCGCGTCGCGCAGATCGGGCAGCCGATGGGCGCCGATCCCTTGCTCCCTGGCGGCAGCCATCTGGGCGGCAGCGCGGTCACCAACCAGTCCCGTGGCAATTGCCAGCGCCGAGCGCGCCTCGGCTTCCTGGGTCTTGGCCAGTGTCCAGCGCAAATGCAGCAGCGTCGCTTCGGCCTTGCGGATATCAGCGGACAGGTTCTTGAACCGCGACGCCTGGCGTGCCTGGCGCTTCAGGCTTTCGATCTGGCTTTCCAGTTCGCCGACGACGTCGTCCAGCCGTTCCAGATTCTGCTCGGCCGCCTTGAGGCGCAGTTCGGCTTCATGGCGGCGCGTATGCAGGCCGGAAATGCCGGCCGCTTCTTCGAGAAGCGCGCGACGCGCCTGCGGCTTGGCCTGGATCAGCTCGCCGATGCGACCCTGCCCGACCATCGAGGGCGAGCGCGCTCCGGTCGACTGGTCAGCGAAAAGCAGCTGCACGTCCTTGGCGCGGGCTTCCTTGCCGTTGATGCGGTAGAGCGAGCCCGCTTCGCGCTCGATGCGGCGCGAAACCTGCAACTCGTCCGCGTCGTTGAAGGCCGACGGCGCAGTGCGGTCGCTGTTGTCGAGGAAAAGCGTGACTTCGGCGGTGTTACGGGCCGGACGCGTTCCCGAACCGGAAAAGATGACGTCATCCATGCCGGACGCACGCATGTTCTTGTACGAGCTTTCGCCCATCACCCAGCGCAAAGCCTCGACAAGGTTCGACTTGCCGCAGCCGTTCGGTCCGACGATGCCGGTCAGGCCGCGTTCGATGACGAACTCACCGGGTTCGACGAAAGACTTGAAACCGAGCAGGCGAAGGCGCGAGAACTTCATTCGCGCCGCCCCATAGCCAAATCCCGCAAAAATGTTCCGCGGTCATGCGAAGAGAATCCGCGGCACAGCAAAAAGTCGCGCACGCCGAAGCGCAGCCGCTTCGGCGCTGCCGAAACGTCAGAGCAGAGGGTCGATGATGGCCGATATTTCCTCAATCGACAGCGCCCCCTTGTAGGTCTTCCCGTTGATAAAGAAGGTCGGCGTCGAGTCGACCTTGAATTCATCGGCGCCGCGCTTCTGGACCGACCTCACATCGTCCAGAAGTTTCTGGTCCGTCAAGCAGGCCTCGAAGGACTCCTGTGTAAAACCGGCCATCTTGGAGATTTGCAGCAGAGCGTCCTTGGTATTGGCAACGCCTGCCCAGTTCGCCTGCTGCCTGAACAGAACGTCCACCATCGGGAAATAATTGTCCTTGGAGCAGCGCGCCAGCATGAAGCCGGCTTCGGCGCTGGGGTCGAACGGAAATTCGCGCAGGATAAGGCGGGCCTTGCCGGTGTCGATATACTTCGTCTTCAGCTCCGGGAGCGTGGTTTCGTGGAAATGCGCGCAGTGCGGGCAGGTCATCGAGGCATATTCGACGATGGTGACCTTGGCGTCGTCCTTGCCCAGTTGCTCGTCGGGTAATGCGCCGGGCTTCAGCAGGGCCGCCATGTCCACCGTGCCCTGGGCCTCGGGCGCCTTGACCGCGGCCGGCTTCGCCGGATCGGCCGGCTTCATCGCGTCGGCAGGAGCCGCAGGCGTCGCATCCTGCGCCACGGCTTTCTCGCCCGAATCGCTGCAAGCGGCGAGCAGAGCCACCGCCGGAATGGCGGCCAGCGATGACAGTAGGTTTCTGCGGGACAAAGGACGGGGCATACGAATCACCTGACAATGGTTGGATTTTGCAATGCAAAGGCTAGAAAAGGCGAGAGTTGGCGCGAATTAAGGCATAGCCATCCCCATTCCAATGGCCAAATCTTGGGTACGCGATCACGAAACCGCGAGATTATACTTTCTTTTGACCGAGAATGGTGGCGCCCAGGCGCTCCAGCGAAGCGCGAACGCCGTCATCCTCAATCATTCCGACGGCGCCGGACAACTTCGCCTTCTCGGCCGCGGTTAGCGGCCGCAAGCTTGGTTTAGGCCGCCCTTGGTCCGCCGTCACCGGCTTTTGCACGATTCTGATGCGGCCGATAGCGTTGAAGCCGAGGAAGGCGTTGACCCTGTTGATGATCTCACCGGTCTCGTGCTGCAAATGGAGCGCGGCCATGCCTTCGCAGGCGATGACCAGCACCGCCGGCTCGAATGGATCGTCTTCATGCATGCGGCGCGGCCACTGGATCTTTTCAGGGCGCGAGCGGCTGGCGAGCCGCGGCCCGGCAATCTCCTCCCATGACTGGACGAGCCCGATCGACATGCCTGCCCGCTTGCGCAACACAGGATCGAGGATCTCGGTTGCGAGATCGCTCACCGGAACGGGATTGCCGAAGGGCCTTTTCCCTGCCATGTGCGTTCTCCAGTCACGACCATCACCACATATCGGTTAGGCCAGTCCTCGATCAATGGCACTGCACGACCAGACCCGCAAGACCGCATCCGGAGATACCAGCAAAGCTGGATCCGGAGACAGCGGCAGAGCCGCGTCTGGAGATACCAGCAAGGCTGGATCCGGAGACAGCGGCGAGATCGCGTCCCGCCTGCTCGGCTGGTACGATGCGCATCATCGAGATTTGCCGTGGCGCATTGCGCCGCGCGAGTTGGCACGCGGCATACGGCCAGACCCCTACCGCGTCTGGCTATCCGAAGTCATGCTGCAGCAGACCACGGTCGAAGCGGTCAAATCCTATTTCCGGGCCTTTGTCCAGAAATGGCCTGATGTCGATGCGCTGGCCGCTTCACCGACCGAGGATGTCATGAAGGCATGGGCCGGGCTCGGCTATTATTCCCGCGCGCGCAATCTCAAGGCCTGCGCCGATCTCGTCGCACGGCAAGGCGGCAGGTTTCCAGATACGCAAGCTGGCTTGAGAGAGCTGCCTGGCATCGGCGCCTACACGGCAGCGGCGATCGCAGCGATCGCCTTCGACCAGCCAGCCGCGGTCGTCGATGGCAATGTCGAGCGGGTCGTTTCCCGGCTGTTCTCGATTGCCACTCCGCTGAGCGAAGCCAAGGGCGACATACGCGCCTATGTCGAGCGCATGGTTCCCGCGACCCGACCAGGCGATTTCGCCCAGGCGATGATGGATCTGGGCGCGACGATCTGCACGCCACGCCGGCCGCGCTGTATGCTGTGCCCGCTGCGCGAGGATTGCAGCGCCACTGTTTCCGGCGATCCCGAACGCTTCCCTGTGCGCCTGCCGAAGGGCGAGAAACCTTTGCGGCGTGGGGCTGCCTTCGTTGCCGTGCGCGATGACGGCGCCATCCTTTTGCGCAAACGCGCGGATAAAGGACTGCTTGGCGGCATGACCGAGGTGCCGACGACCGACTGGACCGCACGGGTCGACGGCGCCACCACGGACGCGGCAGCACCCTTCCCTGGCAACTGGCGGCCAGCCGGGCGGATCGGCCATGTCTTCACCCATTTCGCGCTCGAACTCGAGGTCTTCAAAACGGTGACCGATGGCGCCGACCGAGACGGGCATTTCTGGTCGCTGGTCCATGAAATTTCCGGGGAAGCGCTGCCCAGTGTCATGAAAAAGGTAATCGAAGCGGCGATACCGGGCGCGACGAAGAAGCCGCGCCCGCATTGAATCGCCTCACATTTGAATCGCATTGAACGAGGACAAGAATGACCGAGATCCGCCACATCGTTTTCGACATCGGCAGAGTGCTGATCCACTACGATCCGAACTTGCCCTTCAGCCGTCTCATTCCGGATGCCGAGGAGAGAAAGTGGTTCTTCGACAATGTCTGCACGCACGACTGGAACATCGAGCAGGATCGTGGACGGAGCTGGGAAGAAGCCGAGACGCTGCTGATCGCCGAACATCCGGACCACGCCGAAAACATCCGCAGCTTCCGCCGCCTCTGGCACGAGATGGTGCCGCATGCCTATGAGGACAGCGTTGAGATCATGGAGAAGCTGATCGAGAGCGGCCACGACGTCACCATGCTGACCAATTTTGCCGCAGACACGCTTGCCGAAGCCCGGCAGCGCTTCGACTTTCTCAACCGTCCGCGCGGGGTGACCATTTCGGGCGAGATCGGCATGATCAAGCCGGATCGCGGCATCTACGACCATCACGTCGCCGCCTTCGGCCTCGACCCCGCGGCCACGCTGTTCATCGACGACAGCCCGAAGAATGTCGACGGCGCCAAGGCGGCCGGCTGGCAGTCGGTACTGTTCACCGACGCCAAGACGCTCGAGGCAGACCTCAAAGGGCTGGGGATCAGAGTGTGATTTGAATCATTTCGACAGACCGATGATAACCCGCTTTAAGGTGTTAGATTATAATAGGATCCGTTGTCAGGCCCAGGATAATCGGGGTGAGTTAACAGGTGACAGAGCACGCAAGGGCTGAGCCTCCGAATCGAAAGCGGGCAAGCCGATGGACAAGACGGCGTGTAATGGTGGTGCGGTCGCCCGTTTTTGGCCATGCCAAGCTCGATCCGCTGCGTCGGCAACTAGGGGGAGTTTGCCCGAGGTAGATGTCCCACTCTTTCGTCATGACGGGTTGTTGGTCATGAGCAGAATGTGTATATTTAGTCCAATTTATACACATCGAGTATATCCATGCGAACCAACATCGAACTTGACGACAAACTGATCGCGGAGGCCATGGCCGCCTCCGGTCTCAAGACGAAGAAAGCGACGATCGAGGCGGCTTTGCGCACTCTGATACGCCGGCACCGGCAAGATATGGCTATCGCCGCACTTGCTGGCGCCGGCTGGGACGGCGATCTTGAGACCATGCGGGAAGGTCGTTCGCCCGATCAGCGTCGATGATCGTCGTCGACAGTTCCGTCTGGATCGCCCATCTCCGCAATACAGACAGCGTCTCGGTAGGTAAGCTCAGGCATCTCGACGACACCCAGGAGATTCTGGTCGGAGACTTGATCCTGCTGGAGGTGTTACAAGGCGCGCGCAACGAACCGCATGCCCAACTGATTGAGCGGAACCTTCGACAGTTCGCTATTGTTCCGATGCTGGATCCGGTGACGGCAGTCGAAGCTGCCCGAAACTACCGCATGCTCCGGCAGCGGGGCATCACCATCCGCAAGACAATCGATATGATCATCGGCACATTCTGCATCCAAAACGGACACGCGCTGCTGCATGATGACCGAGACTTCGATCCGATGGTTCAACACCTCGGTCTGCAACTCGCTTGACGAGGGTCCGACGACGGGGACTGGCGGAACGCTTCGCGGCACCTCTCGGTCAAGAAAGCGCAATCCTGCTTCCTTCGGAAACCATGTGCAACGAGATCGCCATAGCGGTTATTGTCAGGCCCCTGCCCGCTCCATGCCGAGGCGGGCGATGCGGCGAAGCTCGTCGATCGGAGTCAGGCCGCCGCTGCGCTCATAATGCCAGAAGGTCCAGCCGTTGCAGGCGTCCAGCCCCTGCACTTCCGCGCCGATCTTGTGGATCGATCCGGCGCTGTCGCCGATCGCCACCGTGCCGTCGGCTCGAACCTTGGCCGCCCAGCGCTTCTTAGCGTCATAGAGCGTGGCCCCCGGCAGCATCAACCCGGTGTCGATGAGGCTGACGAAGGCAACGCGCGGCTCGGCGCGCTTGCCGGTAAGCACGGTAAGATCAGCGCGGTCCAGCGGCCGGACTGCATCGATGCGCTCATTGGCGGCGTCGATATAGGCCTGCTCGCGCTCGATGCCGACAAAATGACGACCGAGGCGCTTGGCCACCGCGCCGGTGGTGCCGGAGCCGAAGAAGGGATCGAGCACGATATCGCCGGGCTTCGTCGAGGCCATCATGATGCGGGCGAGCAGCGCTTCGGGCTTTTGGGTCGGATGCAGCTTGTCGCCATTTTCGTTTTTCAGGCGCTCGGCTCCGGTGCAGATCGGAAACAGCCAATCGGAACGCATCTGGATGTCGTCGTTCGATGCTTTCAGCGCTTCGTAGTTGAAGGTGTAGCTCTTGCCTTTCTGGTCGCGCGAGGCCCAGATCATCGTTTCATGGGCGTTCTGAAAGCGGCGGCCGCGGAAATTCGGCATTGGATTGGTCTTGCGCCAGACGACATCGTTGAGGATCCAGAACCCCAGATCCTGCATCTTCGCGCCGACCCTGAAAATGTTGTGGTAGGAGCCGATGACCCAGATGGTGCCGTTGGGCTTCAGCACGCGGCGCGCCGCCAGCAGCCAGGCGCGGGTGAAGGCGTCGTAGACCTCAAAACTCGCGAATTGGTCCCAGTCGTCGTCGACGGCATCGACCTTGGACTGGTCGGGCCGGTGCAGATCGCCGTCGAGCTGCAGGTTGTAGGGCGGATCGGCAAAGATTACGTCGATTGATTTTTCGGGCAGCCGGTCAAGCGCCGCGACGCAATCACCCTTCAGGATCGTATCCAGCCATTCGGATTGTTGGGGAGCATGGGAAAGTTCGTCGAGAAGACGCACGGCAGACATTTGACACCCAAAGCACGCGTTACTGTTTACTCCCTGTTATGGTTACCGATCAGCGTAAATATTCGGTGAAGGCTTGGGGTGCGGACCCCAGGTAATTTGCGAAGACCGGCCTGTTGGTGTATGTCGCGCCGCCTGAGCGTCTCAGCCCTCCCCTCCCGCTTTCCGGATCGCCATGCCCCAGCCAGACCTTGTCATCTTCGATTGCGACGGCGTGCTCGTCGATTCCGAAATCATCGCCGCGCGCGTCGACGCCGAGCTGCTGACCTCGGCCGGATATGAAATATCGGCTGAGGAGATTTCCGAAACCTACGCCGGGCTGACCTTCAAGGACATCATGATGCGGGTGGAGGAGAAGTCCCGTATCCCGTTCCAGGCTTCACTGATCGACAGGGAGGAAGAATTGGTCGACCGCCGGCTGCGCAGCGACGTGCGCGCCATTGACGGCGTGCACGAGGCGGTCGCCGCGGTGACTGCGCCGCGCTGCATCTGCTCGAACTCGCGCACCGGGCGGATCGAATTCATGTTGGAGAAGGTGCGTCTGCTGCCGTTTTTCACCGGGCGCATTTTTTCCTCGCTGGAAACGCCGAGCGGAAAATCGAAGCCGGCGCCCGACGTGTTTCTCTTTGCCGCGGAAAAGCTCAAGGCCGACCCGGCGAACACCTTCGTCATCGAGGATTCCGTGCACGGTGTCACCGGCGCCAGAACAGCCGGCATGCGCGTGATCGGCTTCACCGGAGCGGCGCACAGCTATCCCGGCCATGCGGATGCGCTGACCGAGGCCGGCGCCGAAACGGTCATCCGTCGCTGGGCGGAACTGAAAAGCGTGATCGCCGCCCTGTCGGAATGGTCGGATGCGTGATGCATACGCCCCCGACTGGAGCCCCCAACACCGCCACTATTCGGCTGCGGCAACCTTCTTGTCGGTTTTCTTCGCCGGGCCTTCGTCATAGCCGGCGAACGCCTGATAGTTTTGCGCAGTGGGCTCGGGAACGACGACGTTCGAATCGGTGAAGACGAACTGGGTTGCACTTGAGGGATTGGTAACCTGGACCTGATGTTGGTGAAGCTGCGAGTAAAGGACCTCGGTGCCATGCATCACGGCGACACGGATCGGCATTGTAATCGTGCCCGGGCTGAACATAGGTCCCGGAACGACCTTGCCGGCGACTGCGATCTTCATCGTCAAAGAGCCGTTGGCGCGGCTGCAGTCGCGGGTCACGTCGGTGATCGAGGCCTGGTAGATGATCTTCGCGGAATCATCCTGCTGCTCGCTGCCCGCGTCGAGCGCGGCGGCTTCGGCATCCTGAGCGGCGGCTTTTTTCTTGGGCTTCTGACTGCCCTTGGCATAGGTGTTGAAGAAAGCGGTGCCGTCGCGCAGCGTCACTTTCGGACAATAGGCCTGCAATTGGCTGGCAAGAACCTTGGGGTCCGGAGGTGGAGGCGGTGTCGTGTCCTTCTTTCCGAAGCCGAGCATGCCATTGCCGCCTGATTGGCAGCCGGCGGCGGTAAGCATAAAGCCGGTGAGCGCCAGACCCGCGACAAGACGAACGTTGAATGAATGAAACGCCATGAACTGCACTTCCCTCTCGCAAAGCGGGTGACGTATATCAACCGCGCGGCAAAAATGCGACTGAGCAAGTGCCGAAATTAACCACTTTGCCGCGGATGAAGCCGCCCGGCAGCAATGGAAATGTGACGATGCGATATGTGAGTACCCGCGGTGAAGCGCCCATGCTTGGATTTTCCGACGCGGTGCTGACAGGTCTGGCGCGTGATGGCGGCCTTTATGTGCCTGACACGTGGCCGCAGTTTTCGACGGCAGAGATCCGCGCCATGCGCGGCCTTGCCTATCCTGACCTAGCCATCCGCGTGCTGTCGCCGTTTCTCGGCGATGAGATCGCGATGCCGGTGTTCGAGCGCTTGGTGCGCGAAGCCTATGCGACCTTCCGCCACGAGGCGGTCTGCCCGCTGGTGCAGACCGGCTCGAACATCTTCGTTCTGGAACTCTTCCATGGGCCGACACTTGCCTTCAAGGACGTCGCCATGCAGCTTCTCGCCCGGCTGATGGACCATGTGCTTGCCGAACGCGACCAGCGCGCCACCATTGTCGGCGCTACATCAGGCGATACTGGCGGGGCTGCCATCGACGCTTTCGCCGGGCGCAATCGCACCGACATCTTCGTCCTGTTCCCGCATGGCAAGGTCTCGCCGGTGCAGCAGCGGCAGATGACGACATCCACCGCCGCAAACGTCCATGCACTGGCGGTCGAAGGCAATTTCGACGATTGCCAAGGCCTGGTGAAGGACATGTTCAACGATCACGGTTTTCGCGACCGGGTGTCGCTGTCCGGCGTCAATTCGATCAATTGGGCCCGCATCATGGCCCAGATCGTCTATTATTTCTCATCGGCGCTGTCGCTCGGCGCGCCCGACCGGCCGGTTTCCTTCACGGTGCCGACCGGCAATTTCGGCGATATCTTCGCTGGTTACGCCGCCAAGAAGATGGGGCTGCCGATCGAGCGCCTGATCATCGCGACCAATGACAACGACATTCTGGCCCGCACGCTGTCGAGCGGCGAGTACCGCACGAAAGGCGTCTTTTCGACCACCTCGCCGTCGATGGACATCCAGGTCTCGTCGAATTTCGAGCGCTTGCTGTTCGAGGCGGCCGGCCGCGACGCCTCGACCGTGCGGCGCTATATGAGCGGCCTCAAGCAATCCGGCGCCTTTGCCATCGAAGCGGGCGAGATCGCCAGGATCCGCTCCGAATTCGATGCCGGCCGTTCGACGATGGATGAAGTCGCCGCCACGATCCGCTCGACGCTCGCAGCCAGCGGCTATCTGCTCGACCCGCACACGGCCGCGGCCATGCATGTTGCGGCTGCGAAGGCCACCAATGCAGTGCCCATGGTGGTGCTGGGCACCGCCCATCCGGCGAAGTTTCCGGCCGCCGTCGAAGCCGCCAGCGGCGTCTCGCCCGCCCTGCCCGCATGGCTAGGCGGGTTGATGACGTCAGAGGAAAAATACACGGTACTTCCATCCGACCTGAAAATGGTGGAAGATTATGTTAGCCGCCACACGCGGGCGGCAAGTTAGGGAGTATTTGCTATATGGGTGTTGAGGTAAGCCGTCTGTCGAACGGCCTGACAGTCGCCACCGAAACCCTTCCAAGCCTCGAATCCGTCGCTCTTGGTGCCTGGGTCAAATCAGGCGCCCGCAACGAGCGTATCGAAGAGCACGGAATGGCCCACCTGCTTGAACATATGGCGTTCAAGGGAACCAGAAGGCGCAGCGCCTTCGAGATTGCCTCGGAAATCGAGGATGTCGGTGGCGAGATCAATGCCGCCACCAGTGTCGAGACCACCTCCTACTATGCCAGGGTGCTGAGCGACGACGTGCCCCTGGCCGTCGATATCCTCTCCGACATCCTGCAGGAATCCGAGTTCGACCCGCAAGAGCTGGAGCGCGAGCAGCATGTCATCCTGCAGGAGATCGGCGCCGCGCACGATACGCCCGACGATATCGTCTTCGACCGCTTCACCGAGACGGCTTTCCGCCATCAGACGATCGGACGCTCCATCCTCGGCACGCCTGAGACCGTCAAATCGTTCACCTCGAAGCAATTGCACAAATTCATCGAACGGCAATATGGCGCCGAGCGCATGGTGGTCGTCGCCGCAGGCGACATCAAGCACGACAATTTCGTGCGCGAGGTCGAGAAGCATCTCGGCGGTTTCCGCAGCAAGTCCGACAACACGATGCCGGAATATGCGCAATATGTCGGCGGCGATTTCCGCGAGGACCGCGACCTGATGGACGCGCAGATCGTGCTGGGATTCGAGGGCCGCGCCTATCATGTGCGCGACTTCTACGCCTCGCAGGTCCTTTCGATGATCCTTGGCGGCGGCATGTCGTCGCGCCTTTTCCAGGAGGTCCGCGAAAAGCGCGGCCTGTGCTATTCGGTCTATGCCTTCCACTGGGGCTTTTCCGACACCGGCATATTCGGCGTCCATGCCGCGACCGGCCAGAGCGACATCGCCGAATTGGTGCCGGTGGTCATCGACGAGTTGCAGAAGGCCGGCGAGAACATACTGCAGGAAGAACTCGACCGGGCGCGCGCCCAGTACCGCGCAGGCCTGATCATGTCCGCCGAAAGCCCGGCCAGCCGCGCTTCGCAGATCGCCCGGCAAATGCTTCTGTTCGGCCGGCCGATCGCCAAGGAAGAGCTGATGGAACGGCTGGCGGCGCTGACGGTCGAGCGGCTGACGGATCTGTCGTCACGACTGTTTTCGACCAAGCCGACGCTGACTGCCGTCGGACCGGTGGGCACACTCGCTCCCTATGAGGCGATCCTCGACTCGCTTTCGGGCACCCAGACCACGGCCCGAAAGCTCGCCGGCTAAGCCCATCAAAGCGCCATGTTCGCGCTCCCTTTCTTTCGCCGCGACCTGCCGGCACTGAAGGGCGACCGGGTCACGCTGCGCGTGCCGCTGACCAACGACTATCGCGAATGGTCGGTGCTGCGCGGAGAGAGCCGCGCCTTCCTGGAGCCGTGGGAGCCGCGGTGGAACCCCGACGAACTCGACCGCACGGCCTGGCGGCATCGCCTCAGCCGCTACCGCGAAGATTACGCGCAGGGAACGGCCATAGCCTTCTTCATCTTCGAGAAGAACAGCGGCAAGCTTGTCGGCGGAATCACCCTCGGCAATATTCGCCACGGCGTCGCGCAAAGCGGCCACATCGGCTACTGGATCGGCGAGCGCTACAGCGGCCGTGGTCTGATGACCGACGCGGTCAAGTTGGTGACGCGCTTCGCCTTCGATACGCTGAGGTTGCACCGGATCGAAGCTGCCTGTATTCCCGACAACGCCCGGTCGATCCGCGTGCTTGAAAAAGCCGGATTCCGGCGCGAAGGACTTCTGCGATCCTATCTCAGGATCAACGGCATGTGGCAGGACCATTACCTCTACGCCCGGATCGAGGACGATCCGCCGGGCGCGGGAACGAAGGACTGATTTTTGACGAATTTCCTGCGAATCGGGTCGCTGTTCGCCTTTATCCTGACGGCAATCGTCACGCTCTGCGCGGCGTCCTCGGCCTTCGCCGTCGAACCGATCAAGATCGCTCGCGACGACGTGGCGCTCGACCTTTCGGGCGCCGTCGAAATCTACCGCAATCAGGGCGAGAATTTCCAGGTATCGACCGCGCCGGGACCGGATGGCATCGTGCGGCGCATCGAGGTCGAGGCCAATGATGCGCGCTCGACCGGCGACTGGGCTGTGTTCGCGCTAGCCAACACCACCGACCAGCAGCTCGACAGGCTGATCGTCGCACCGCATTTCCGGCTGGTGAATTCCGGCATCTTCTGGCCGGATCTCGGCTCGACCCGCATTGCCGCGATCACGCCCAGCGAGGGCTTCGCGCTTGACCGCCAGACCAGCCCCGACGCCGATGTGTTCCGGGTGACGCTGAATCCCGGAACTGTGATCACCTTCATTGCCGAACTTGCCTCGCCCAAACTGCCGCAGGTCTATCTGTGGGATCCGGAATCCTACAAGGACTCGGTCAATTCCTACACGCTGTTTCGCGGCATCGTCATCGGCATCGCCGGCCTTCTGGCGCTATTCCTGACCATCCTTTTCGTCGTCAAGGGAACCTCGATGTTCCCGGCAACCGCAGCACTCGCCTGGGCGGTGCTCGCCTATATCTGCATCGATTTCGGCTTTCTCAATAAGGTCCTGGAAATATCGCCCGGCAACGAGCAAATGTGGCGAGCCGGAACGGAGGTGGCGCTTGCGGCGACCTTTGTGGTGTTCTTGTTCGCCTATCTCAACCTCAACCGATGGCACGGCCATTTCAGCTACGGTGCGCTGGTCTGGATCCTGGGGCTGGTGCTGATCGCGGGCGTCGCAATCGTCGATCCGGCGGTCGCCGCCGGCATCGCCAGGCTGTCCTTCGCCGCCACCGCGCTGACCGGCCTCGGCCTGATCATCTTCCTCGGTATACGCGGCTACGACCGTGCCATCATGCTGGTGCCCAGTTGGGTCATGGTCTTGTTGTGGCTATGCGGGTCGTGGATGGCGATCACCGGCATGCTCGACAACGACATCGCCCAGCCTGCGTTGGGCGGCGGACTGATCCTCATCATCCTGCTGATCGGCTTCACCGTCATGCAGCACGCCTTTGCCGGCGGCGCGCTGCACCAGGGCCTGTTCTCCGATCTCGAACGACAGGCGCTGGCCGTCGCCGGATCGGGCGACACGGTGTGGGACTGGGACGTGATGCGCGACCGCGTCGTCACCAGACCGGATGTCAGTATCCAGCTTGGCCTTGCGCCCGACAGCCTGGGCGGGGCCGCTCGCAATTGGCTGCCGGTGCTGCATGCCGACGATCGCGACACGTTCCGCACCACGCTTGACGTGGTGCTCGAACACCGGCGCGGCCGAGTGTCGCAGAATTTCCGCCTGCGCGGCGCCGACGGGCACTATCACTGGTTTTCGCTGCGCGCCCGGCCGGTGATCGGATCGGACGGCGAGGTCATCCGCTGCGTCGGCACCATGGTCGACGTGACGGAGCAGAAGAAGTCGGAAGAGAGGCTGCTGCACGATGCCGTGCACGACAATCTGACCGGCCTGCCAAACCGGGAATTGCTGATGAACCGGCTGGAGGCGATCATCTCGATCGCCCGCACGGAAGAGAAGGTGCGCCCGACCGTTTTCGTCATCGATATCGACCGGTTCAAGCAGGTCAATGACGGGCTCGGCATCTCGGCCGGCGATACGATCCTGCTGACCATTGCACGCCGGCTGCACCGGCTGCTCAAGCCGAAGGATTCGCTGTCGCGCTTTGCCGGCGACCAGTTCGCGCTGATGCTGCTTTCCGAACAGGACCCGGCCCGCATCGCGGCAGTCGCCGACGCCATCAAGCATGCGATCAACAATCCGATCACCTTTGCCAAACGCGAGATCGTGCTGACCGCCTCGATCGGGCTGGTCACCTGGACCTCGGCGCAGAGTTCGGCCGAGGACATGGTCAAGGACGCCGAGCTTGCCATGCACCAGGCCAAGCGTTTCGGCGGCGACAGGATCGAGCCGTTCCGCCCCGCCTTCCGCACTGTCGGCACTGACCGGCTGCAGTTCGAGTCCGACCTGCGCCGCGCCATCGAACGGCGCGAATTCACACTCGCCTACCAGCCGATCGTGCGGCTGGAAGACGGCAGTGTTGCCGGTTTCGAGGCGCTTTTGCGCTGGGACCATCCGCGCCGCGGCATGATCCCGCCGGGCGATTTCATCCCGGTCGCCGAGAGCTGCGGCCTGATCGTGCAGCTTGGCTTGTTCGCCATGCAACAGGCCGCTGAAGATCTGGCGGGTTGGCAAAAGCAGATCGGCGACGTGCCGCTGTCGGTTTCGGTCAACCTGTCCAGCCGTCAGCTCATCCGCCGCGATCTGGTCAGCGACGTCCGCTCGGTGATCGCGCGAGCCAATCTGAAGCCGCGCTGCTTCCGGCTCGAACTCACCGAATCGCTGGTGATGGACAATCCCGAGCAGACAGCGCATGTGCTGAACAAGCTAAAAAAGCTTGGTATCGGCCTGTCGCTGGACGATTTCGGCACCGGTTACTCGTCGCTGGCCTATCTGACGCGCTTCCCCTTCGACACGATCAAAATCGACAAGAGCTTTGTCGACGATGCGACGCCGAAGCGCGCGGTGCTACTCAAATCCATGGTCAACATGGCGCATGAGCTCGGCCTTTCGGTCGTGGCCGAGGGCATTTCGGACGAAAGCGATGCGCTCGAACTGCGCCAGATGGGCTGCGAATATGTGCAGAGCTTCATGTTCGGCGCGCCGATGCCCGGCGATCAGGTGCTGAAGACACTGAAGGAACAGTATCCGCTGACCCAGGCGTGAGAGGTTTCACGCTCATCCAAGCGCGATAGCTTGGCAGAGGCCTCGATGATTGGCCGCGATGCCCATCACGTCGTCATCCTGGGGCGAAGCAAGGAGCGTAGCGACGCGGCGCAGACCCCAGGATCCATGCCGTGACGTTAAAGCGTTGCAACGGTTCAGAATTCTGGTCCGCTGCATCCTTCGGTAGAGGTCACGGCATGGATCCTAGGGTCTCCGCGACGGAGCTCCGCGACTGCTTCGCCCTAGGATGACGAAGCTGGGTTTCAGGCGTGACCAGCCGCCAGGCTGAGATGCGCGAGATCAATACCGATCGAAGCGAGAATCCGGTCGTATTTGCGCTCGATGTCGGTATCGAACAGAAGCTCCGCACTTGCCGGGCAGGTCAGCCAGCCGTTCTCGGCAATTTCGCTTTCCAGCTGGCCGGCGCCCCAGCCCGAATAGCCAAGCGCCATCAGCGCGTGCCGGGGGCCGCGGCCCGACGAAATGGCGCGCAATATGTCAACTGTCGCGGTCAGGCAGATGTCATCGGAGACGGTCAGTGACGATTCCACCCGATAGTCGCCAGAATGCAGGACGAAGCCCCGGCTGCGGTCTACTGGTCCGCCGTTGCGCACGACGAAATCGCGGGCCTGCGCGGGCAAGCGGATCGCCTCCTGCTCGTTCATGATGCCGAGTTGCACGAGAAGATCCGGAAACAGCATCTGCTGCGTCTGGTTGATGATCAGGCCCATCGCGCCTTCGTCGCTGTGCGCGCAAATGTAGATGACGGAGCGCGTGAAGCGGTCGTCCTTCATGCCAGGCATGGCAATCAGAAACTGATCGTCGAGAAAGCCGCGTCCTGCGACCATCCTCTTGTGGCGCAACAAGTCCATAGCCGGGAGCGTAACGCGTTTCTGGAGCGCCGAAAAGATGCGCCTCGCGCGATTTGATCTCAGCTGCGCATCTAAGGTCACGCCAAGCCGTGCCCGAGGTCACGGAAATATGATAATAGCGACGCCATGAAATCATTGCGCAACCATGAACGGACGCTCAAATCACCGCCATGCAAAGCCTGAAGATCCTGCTGCTCGGCGCTGCCATTGGATGTGGAACCGGCCTTCCCGCCGCAGCTTCCTCGTCGATCTGGTACAACACCGAAGGCGGCAAAGTGCGGCTTGTGACCAGCGGCAAGCCCGACGAGGCCGGACGTATCCATGGCGCCCTCGACATTGCGCTTAAGCCCGGCTGGAAAACCTACTGGCGCGATCCGGGCGACGCGGGCGTGCCGCCGCAAATCGATGTCTCGGCCAGCACCAACATTGCCAACGCGACGCTTTCGTTTCCGCCGCCCCAGCGCCACGACGACGGCTACGGCAAATGGGCCGGCTATGACCATCCGGTTTCGCTGCCGGTGACGTTCACGCTGTCGGCGCCGAACGAACCAGCTGTCATCGATGCCGACATCTTTCTCGGCATTTGCGAGACGATCTGCATCCCGGTGCAGACGAAGCTGACCATCGATCCGGCCTCCGATGCGGACAATGTCGAAGACGCTGCGCTGGTAAAGGCGGCGCTGGCAACCCTGCCTGCCTCCGCAAGGCCCGATTTCGGCATCAACGTCCTGCCGGGCGACCACGAGACACTGATTGTCGAGGCGAGCTTTCCGGGCGATCCGGAGGCGGCCGACTTCTTCGTTGCGGGCGAGCGGGATTACATGTTCGGCGTGCCGGCTCGCAGTGAAAAGGACGGCAAGCTGGTGTTCACCGTGCCGATCCTCGACAGGCCGACGACGACGCCGACGGATGGCGGACTTTACTACACGCTGACAACTGGAGCCGGCGCGGTCGAGGGACTGCTGCCATTCCCTTGATACCGATCAGAGGATGTTCAGTTCGAACATCCTCTGATCCAGGCGCCCCCGACGGTTGCGGGAAAGGCCTGACTTCGCTATCGCAAGGATACTCCCTTCCATTTGGCAAATGAGGACCATCATGACGATTGCCGTTGGCGACAAACTGCCCCAAGCGACCTTCAAGACGATGACTGCCGACGGGGCCAAACCGATCACGACGGCCGAGATTTTCTCGGGAAAGAAGGTGGTGCTGTTCGCCGTTCCAGGCGCTTTCACGCCGACGTGCAGCAATAACCATCTGCCTGGCTATCTGGATAATTACGACGCCATCCTGGCGCGCGGCGTCGACACCATCGCCGTGGTTGCCGTCAACGACGTTCACGTCATGGGGGCTTGGGCCCGCTTCAGCGGCGGCGAAGGCAAGATTCTCTATCTTGCCGACGGCAATGGTGACTTCGCCAAGTCGATCGGCCTCGACGTCGACCTCTCCGGTGGTGGCATGGGGCTGCGTTCGAAGCGGTTCTCGATGATCGTCGACGACGGCAAGGTCACTGCGCTCAATGTCGAAACAAAGCCCGGCGTGGACGAATCCGGGGCCGCTCATATTCTCGGACAGCTTTAGATTTCCGCTTGGGCTGTTAAAGCGCGTCGCGTTTAAAGAAATCATTGCATTTCGTTCTCCTAACACCGCTGCACATGTTCGGGCGACATGCATTAGGATTGCCTGTTTGAGGGACCTCGATGTTTGACATCTTCTGGCGGGCCGTGGTGATCGGCATCGGCGCCACAGCACTCATGGACCTATGGGCGATTTTCCTGAACACAGTGTTTGCCCAACCGCGGCCGAACTGGGGACTGGTCGGTCGCTGGGTCTGGCATTTGCGTGACAAAGTCTTCCACGACGACATTGGCAAGGCGGCACCCTACGCGCAGGAATCGGCGCTGGGCTGGGCGTTCCATTATTTTGTCGGCATAGTCTACGGCGTCATCCTGGTCGTGGTGGCGGGAACGGGCTGGCTGGCCGCGCCGACATTCCTGCCGGCCTTCATTCTCGGCATCGTCACCGTGGGCGCCGGCTGGTTCCTGTTGGCGCCCGGCATGGGCGCCGGCTGGGCCGCATCGAAGCGCCCCAACCCCATGCAGATCCGCGCCCTCAACCTCGTGTCGCATACGGTGTTTGCGCTCGGGCTTTTCGGCACGGCGCTGCTGATCCGTTGAATACGGCGGACCAGACTGGTTAGTAGCTCTGGGTCGAGCGACGCACTTTCTTGCCAGCCGGCTGCTTGGCTTGGGTGCTTTCCCTAGCCGAAGCGGGCGCTGGCCTGGCCGGCTTGCTCTTGAACGGCGCCATGCCGAGCCGTGCCAGCTCATCGGCACGCTCGTTCTCTGGATGGCCGGCATGGCCCTTGACCCAATGCCATACGACCTGATGACGATTGCGCGCCTCGTCGAGGGCCTGCCACAGTTCGGCATTCTTCACCGGCTGCCTGGCGGCCGTCTTCCAGCCGTTGCGCTTCCAGCCGTCGATCCAGCTGAAAATACCGTCCTTGACGTAGTTGCTGTCGGTGTAAAGATCGACGGCACAGGGTTCTTTCAGCGCATTGAGCGCCGAGATGGCAGCCAAAAGTTCCATGCGATTGTTCGTGGTAGCAGCCTCGCCGCCCGACAGTTCTTTCGTGACGCCGTTGAAGCGCAGGACCGCACCCCAGCCGCCAGGCCCCGGATTGCCCGAACAGGCACCATCGGTGAAGATTTCAACGCGCTTAGTCATGTCAGCCCGTATTCGGAAGGAGATTTGATCGCCCGGTGGAAACGCATCCGCCTGATATATTCGGTCGGGTCGCGTTTGATGACCAGCCCGCCATTGGCAACAGTCAGCCAGTCGTAAAGCCGGGTCAGCATGAAACGCAGCGCCGAGCCGCGCGCCAGCATCGGCAGCGCCGCTTTCTCCTCGCCGCTCAAGGGCCGCACGCTTTGGTAGCCGGCAAGCAGCGCCGTGCCCTTGGTCAGGTTGAAGGAAAAATCCTTCTCGAAGCACCAGGCATTGAGGCAGGTGGCGACATCATAGGCGTAGAGATCGTTGCAGGCGAAATAGAAGTCGATCAGCCCGGACAGTTTCTCGCCGAGGAAGAAGACATTGTCCGGGAAAAGATCGGCATGGATGATGCCTTCCGGCAGGCCTTTGGGCCAGTTCCGTTCGAAATCGGCAAAGTCGGCATCGACCTCGGCCGCAAGTCCCGGCTCGACCTCGTCGGCGCGCGCGTGGGACGCGTCCCACAGCTTGCGCCAGCCATCTATGGCAAGGGCGTTCGGGCGGGTCATGGGAAAGTCCTGACCCGCGAGATGGAGTTGCGCCAGCGCCTTGCCGACCTCACCGCAATGCGCTGATGTCGGCCGCCGCAGCGAAAGTCCTTCGAGGAAGGTGATGATGACCGCCGGCCGGCCGGCGAGCGTTCCGATAACGCCGCCATCATGCGCCGTCACCGGAAGCGGGCAGGAAATGTCCTTCCTGGCGAGATGGCCCATGAGGCCGAGGAAGAACGGCAGGTCGGCCTTGTCGACGCGCTTTTCGTAAAGCGTCAGGATGTAGGAGCCGCTGGTCGTGTGCAGCAGGAAATTTGAATTCTCAGTGCCTTCGGCGATGCCCTTGTAGGACAGCAGATCGCCGACCGGATAGGCCTTCAGGAACGCGCCGAGCTCACTTTCATTGACGTCGGTGTAGACCGCCATGGATCTTACGCGGCCCCGTTGACGAAGGCCATGTCGGCCGCCGTCAGTTCGACGTCGCGCAGCACCCGCATCACCGGAAAATCTTCCGTTTCCGTGGCTGTCACCGCCAACTCGATCGTCACATTGAAGCGCTGCCGGAAGGCGTCGATGATCTCGTCAACAATGATTTCCGGCGCTGAGGCACCTGCCGACAGGCCGAGCGTCGAGATGCCGGCAATGTCAGTCCACGGAATTTCGGAGGCGCGCTGTACGAGGAGTGACATCGAGGCGCCGGCGCGTTCGGCCACTTCGACAAGACGCCGCGAATTGGAGGAGTTGGGGGCGCCGACGATCAGGAAGAGATCGGCACCAGCAGCGGTCTCCTTGACCGCCTCCTGACGGTTGGTGGTGGCATAGCAGATCGATTCCGCGGCCGCCGCATGCAAATCGGGAAAACGATCCTTGAGCACGCGGATGATGCCGGCGGTGTCCTCGACCGAGAGCGTCGTCTGGGTGACGAAACCGAGTGCCTGCGGGTCGGCCGGCACCAATTTCGCCGCGTCGGTTTCGGTTTCGATCAAGGTGACGGCCCCGTCTGGCAATTGCCCCATCGTGCCGATCACTTCCGGGTGGCCGGCATGGCCGATGAGAAGCACATGGCGGCCGAGCCGCTGATGGCGCATCGCCTGCTTGTGGACCTTCGAAACCAACGGGCAGGTGGCGTCGAGATAGAAGAGATCGCGCGCCTGGGCGTCCGCCGGCACCGACTTCGGCACGCCATGCGCCGAAAAGACGACCGGGCTTTGGCGATGCTCCGCCGGTATCTCGGAGAGCTCCTCAATGAACACCGCACCGAGGCTTTGCAGGCCCTCCACGACGTAACGATTGTGTACGATCTCATGGCGGACATAAACCGGCGCGCCGTATTTCTTCAGCGCCAGCACGACGATCTGGATGGCGCGGTCGACGCCGGCGCAAAAGCCCCTGGGCTGGCAGAGCCTTATCGTCAGCGGTGGCTTTGTGGTCGTGT
Organism: Mesorhizobium sp. WSM4823; assembly: GCF_055811195.1. Lineage (NCBI taxonomy): Bacteria > Pseudomonadati > Pseudomonadota > Alphaproteobacteria > Hyphomicrobiales > Phyllobacteriaceae > Mesorhizobium > Mesorhizobium sp. WSM4823. The sequence continues at coordinate 823,989 of NZ_JBVVQL010000001.1, read as the reverse complement.
GAAGCATGATTTCCGGCCGGTTGGTCGTATCGTGAACTCAAGTCTCGAACTCAAGGCGCGAAATGAGGGGCGCACCCCTGCCCTGTCAAGGGCGCCGATGGTGATCATTAGAGCGACGTGCGTCCGAATGGACGCACGAAGTACGCTGTAGAGCCGTTCGTGGAACGGCTCTACCTCTTTGTTTCAACGCAATTCCGGACGGAAAACCGTTCACACTTTTCCTGGAATTGCTCTGACACTTTCAACCTACGCATCGTGCTTTCCGAAAATCGATTCCGATTTTCGGGCCGATGCGTCTTTCGCCGGGCGGCGAAGCATGAAGATGAGGACGCCGGCAAGGGCAGCGGCAAGGCCGTACCAGGTTACCGCATATTGCAAATGGCTGTTCGGCAGGTCGATGATCGTAACGCCGCCGACCGGCAGCCCGCCCGGGTTCGGCGTGGCGTCCGCGTCGATGAAGAATGGCACCAGTCCCGCGCCGGCCGGCAGGCTCGCGCTTGCCGCCATCGCATCGCGATCCTTCCAGTAAAAGATGTTCTTTCGCGGATCATTGTCTGGAAGCATCATCGATGGCTTCGCCGGCAGCGGGTTGCGGGCGAGCCCCGTCACCGTCACCTGGCCCGCACCTTGGCTTTGCGGGCGCTTGGCCGCATCCTTGAGATCGTAGGGCACGAAGCCGCGATTGATCAGGGCGAAGCGGCCATCCTCCAGATGCAAGGGTGTGAAGACATTGAAGCCGGACTGGCCTTGCCAGGTCGCAAAGAAATGTCGCTCACCCTCATGCAGGAAAGTACCGGTCACGGTCACCGGCATGTAGTCGACATCGCCGGTGGCGGCAAACCGCTTTTCGACTTCCGCCAATGGCACAGGCGCCGAATGCGTGCGCTCGTTTATGGTCTGGAGAAGACCCTCTTTCCAGTACAGGCGCTGAACTTGCCAGGTGCCGAGCGCCAGCAGAATGACGAACAGCACGAGGCCGAGGCCAAGCAGCAATGCCATCTTCGGCCGCGAACGGCCCGCGACCGAATCGGATGTCGCGTTCATTCGCCGAGATCCAGCCTGCCCTCGGCTGCCTTATTGCGATATTGCAGGGTCAAGAGCACGCCCTTGATCAGCCTGAGCGCCCCAAGGCATAGCACCAGTGTCAGCGGTATCCACAGCACGAGATGCAGCCAGAGCGGCGGACTAAGCGTCACCTCCATCCACAACGCCAGCCCGACGACGACGAAGCCGATGATTAGGATGACGAACACTGCCGGCCCGTCGCCGGCATCGGCGTAGGAATAGTCGAGGCCGCAATTGGCGCAGCGTTTGCCGACGGTGAGAAAGCCGGAAAACAGTCGTCCCTCGCCACAGCGCGGGCAGCGGCCGTGCAGGCCGGCCCGAATCGGATCGACCGGGGGCCAGATCGCCTTGTCGTCGCTCATTCCGATACCTTAGTGCCCTTCGCTCCAAAAGATAAGGCGGCCACGTCGCCGCAGCCGCCCCTCAATTCGTCAAGAAGATTTCAGTGGCCTTCGATCACCGCGCCGGCTGATGCCCAGACATAGATGGATGCGAACAGGAACAGCCAGACCACGTCGACGAAGTGCCAATACCAGGCGGCGGCCTCGAAGCCGAAATGCTGCTTTGGCGTGAAATCGCCCTTCATCGCGCGGACCAGGCAGACCAGCAGGAAAATGGTGCCGATGATGACGTGGAAGCCGTGGAAGCCGGTCGCCATGAAGAAGGTGGCGCCGTAGATCGAATCCCTGAAGCCGAACGGCGCGTGCATGTACTCGTAAGCCTGCACCATGGTGAACAGCATGCCGAGGCCAACGGTCAGCACCAGGCCGTTGATCAACCCCTTGCGGTCGCCATGAAGCAGCGCGTGGTGCGCCCAGGTCACCGTGGTGCCCGACAGAAGCAGGATGACGGTGTTGTAGAGCGGCAGGTGGAACGGGTCGAGGACCTCGAGGCCCTTGGGCGGCCAGACACCACCGGTGAAGGCGGCGCGAGCGTATTGCTGTGCCTCGCCGGGAAACAGGCTGGCGTCGAAGAATGCCCAGAACCAGGCGACGAAGAACATCACCTCGGAAGCGATGAACATGATCATGCCGTAGCGCAGATGCAGCGACACGACACGCGTGTGGTGGCCTTCATGCGCTTCCTTGATGGTGTCCGACCACCAGGCGTACATGGTGTAGATGACGATCAAGAGGCCGATGTAGAACAGCCAGGGATTGGCGATGTTGAAGCCGAAGATCGGGAAATCGCCGCCCTTGAGATACTGCATGTAACAGACGCCGCCGATCGCGGTGACCAGCGCGCCGACCGAGCCGAGGAACGGCCACGGGCTCGGGTTGACGAGATGGTAGTCATGTTGTGGTCTTGCGTGCGCGTCTGCCATATCAACCCCCGAGGCTTCCTTCGGTATGTGAAACTTTGTTGCTTGTGCCTTCGGCCGGCACTGACGCCGCCACCGGCTTGTTCTTCTCGTTCTTCTCGACCGGGAACATCGTGTAGGACAGGGTGATCGTCTTCAAGTCCTTCAGCTCCGGCGCGTTGACGATGTCGGGATCGACATAGAACACGACCGGCATGTCCAGCGTCTCGCCAGGCTTCAGCGTCGTGTCGGTGAAGCAGAAACACTCGACCTTGTTGAAGTAAGATCCCGCCAGTTCCGGCTGCACGTTGAAGGTCGCGCGGGCGGTGGTGGCGCGGTTGAACTTGTTGGTCGCGCTGTAATGCGCCTGGGCCGTCTCGCCTATCTTGATGGTGACCGAGCGGGCGACGGGCTCGAATTGCCATGGCACGCCCGCCGTGTTGGCGTCGAAGCGGATGGTGATGTCGCGGTCGAGCACGCGGTCGGCATATTGCTGCGTTGCACGTCTCACGGTGCCACCGTAACCGGTCGCCTGACAGAACATCGCGTAGAGCGGCACCGCGGCATAGGCCATGCCGATCATGCCGCCGAAAAAGGCTATGCAGACGCCGGCGACGATGCGGTTGGTGTTCTTCTTTTGAGGATGGGTCGCTGTTTGGCGATTCATCTTGAGCCTCACATCGTTCCGGTGAGGTTGTGACCGAATTTCACGACAGTCGCGATATAGAAGATGACGACGAGTACCGCCAGCGCCAGGCCGATGGCTACCGAGCGGTTGCGCCGGGCCTTCTGCTGGCGTTCCGTCAGCGTGACGAGTTCAAGCTTCTTGTCGGTCATGATCATGCTCCGCCCGCCAGCACGCGCCCGATGACGCAGTCGGCAAGATAGATGGCGAAGATGGCGAAGAGATAGAGCAGCGAGTAACCGAACAATGCCTTGGCCGGCTTCATCACATGGTCGTCGTCCGCCATCTGCAGCACCTTCCACGCATACCAGACGAAGCCGGCGCCAAGCAGCACCGCAGCGACGCCGTAGACGGGAGTGGTGAACCCGAGCGCCCATGGCAGCACGCCAACCGGCGCAAGGATCAGCGCGTAGGCGAAGATCTGGCGTCGGGTCGAAGCATGGCCGGCGACATTCGGCATCATCGGAATTCCGGCCCTGGCATAGTCCTGCGACTTGAAGAGAGCGAGCGCCCAGAAATGCGGCGGCGTCCACAGGAAGATGATCAGGAACAGGACGACGCTTTCCAGGCTGACCGTCCCGGTCACCGCGGCCCAGCCGATCACCGGCGGAATAGCGCCGGCAGCACCGCCGATGACAATGTTCTGCGGCGTCCAGCGCTTCAGCCACATCGTGTAGACGACGGCATAGAAAAAGATGGTGAAGGCCAGGAGCGTCGCCGACAGCCAATTGACCAGCACGCCGAGCGTCATCACTGACAGCACCGACAGCACCAGGCCGAAACTCAGTGCCTCGCCGGGCCGGATGCGGCCGGCCGGCACCGGACGGCCGGCGGTCCTGGTCATCACTGCATCGATATCGGCGTCATACCACATGTTGAGCGCGCCTGAGGCGCCAGCACCAATGGCAATAGCCAGGATAGCGACCACCGCCAGAAGCGGGTTGATGGTCACAGGGGCCGCGACCAGGCCGACAAAGGCGGTGAACACCACCAGCGACATGACGCGCGGCTTCAACAGGGCGAAGAAATCGCCCGCCGTTGCTTCCGACATGCGAAAGCCCGGTTCGTCAGTCAATGTGTCGTCGACAAGGGCCATGCGTACTTAAAGTCCATTATTCCGTTGGCCAAAACCGCCTGAGGACCGGCGGTTCCGTATTCGTCCAGGCAGAAGCCTATTTGATCTTCGGCAACTGTTCCCACTGGTGGAAAGGCGGCGGCGAAGGCAGCTGCCATTCGAGCGTCGTCGCACCCTCGCCCCATGGGTTGGCGCCGGCCACCCGCTTCTTCTGGAAGGCCTCGAACACGCCATAGAGGAAGATGACCACGCCGACAGCCGAGATGTACGACCCGTAGGACGACACCATGTTCCAGCCGGCAAACGCATCCGGATAGTCGATGTAGCGACGCGGCATGCCGGAGAGGCCGAGGAAATGCTGCGGGAAGAAGACGAGGTTGACGCCGACGAAGGTGACCCAGAAGTGGGTGTTGGCGATGACCGGCGAATACATGTAGCCGGTCATCTTCGGGAACCAGTAGTACCAGCCGGCGAAGATGGCAAAGACCGCGCCCAGCGACAGCACATAGTGGAAATGTGCGACCACGTAATAGGTGTCGTGCAGCGGGCGGTCGAGACCGGCATTGGCAAGCTGGACGCCGGTAACGCCGCCGACGGTGAACAGGAAAATGAAGCCGATCGCCCACAGCATCGGGGTCTTGAGCGAAATCGACCCGCCCCACATGGTGGCGATCCACGAGAATATCTTCACGCCCGTCGGCACCGCGATAACCATGGTGGCGAAGACGAAATAGCGCTGCGTGTCGAGCGACAGGCCGGTCGTGTACATATGGTGCGCCCAGACGATAAAGCCGACCGCACCGATCGCGACCATGGCATAGGCCATGCCGAGATAGCCGAAGATGGGCTTCTTAGAGAAGGTCGAGACGATGTGGCTGACGATGCCGAAGCCCGGCAGGATCAGGATGTAGACTTCCGGGTGCCCGAAGAACCAGAACAGGTGCTGGAACAGGATCGGGTCGCCGCCGCCATCCGGCGCGAAGAAGGTGGTGCCGAAGTTGCGGTCGGTCAGAAGCATGGTGATGCCGCCGGCCAGAACCGGAAGCGACAACAGCAGCAGGAAAGCGGTGATCAGCACCGACCAGGCGAACAGCGGCATCTTGTGCAGCGTCATGCCGGGCGCGCGCATGTTGAAGATGGTGGTGATGAAATTGATGGCGCCCAGGATCGACGATGCGCCGGCGATGTGCAGCGACAGGATCGCAAGATCCATCGCCGGTCCCGGCTGGCCCGACGTCGATAGCGGCGGATAGATCGTCCAGCCGCCGCCGACGCCGTAGGCGCCAGGCGCGCTCGGCACGAAGGCCGAGATGATCAGCAGGATGAAAGCCGGTGGCAGCAACCAGAACGAAACGTTGTTCATGCGCGGGAAGGCCATGTCGGGCGCGCCGATCATGATCGGCACCATCCAGTTGGCGAAGCCGCCGATCAGCGCCGGCATGACCATGAAGAAGATCATGATCAGCGCATGTGCGGTGGTGAAGGCGTTGTACATGCTCTTGCCGCCGTCGAGCGCAGCGTCGGCGTTCAAGCCGTAAACCATCTGCGCCAGGCCGGTGAAGATCTGGATCCCCGGCTCCTGCAGTTCCATGCGCATGACGACCGAAAGGGCACCGCCGACGCAGCCCGCCATGATCGCGAAGATCAGATATAGCGTCCCGATATCCTTGTGGTTGGTCGAATACACCCACCGGACCCAGCCATGATACGGCTTATGGTCGTGATCGTCGTGAGCTGCAGCGTCTGCCATGTTCGGCTCCGTTCCCTGATCTTTTCTGGTCGCGGCATCAGTTGCCGGCGGCCGCTACCTTATCTTTGCTGTCGACCTCGGCCATCAGCGCCTTGTTGGCGCCGGGAAGGTCGGTGCCGGCCGCCGCCAGCCAGGTCTTGTACTGGGCGTCGGAGACGACGCGGATCGCGATCGGCATGAAGGCGTGGTCCTTGCCGCAGAGCTCCGAACACTGGCCGTAATAGAGGCCTTCCTTTTCCGCCTTGAACCAGACCTCGTTGATGCGGCCCGGAACCGCGTCGGTCTTGATCCCGAAGGACGGCATAGCGAAGGCGTGGATCACGTCTGCCGCTGTCACCAGCACCCGGGTCATGGTGTTGACCGGCACCACCATCTCGTTGTCGACGGCGAGCAGGCGCGGATAAACGCCGCGATCTTCCTTACCGGCCGCAGCGCGGTCAGAATCCGCCAGGATCGCCGAATTGAAGGAAAGCGTGTTTTCGGTCTGGTATTCGTAGTCCCAGTTCCACTGGTTGCCGGTCGCCTTGACGGTCAGCTTGGCTTCTTCCGGCGGCGTGTATTGCGCGGTCAGAAGCTGAAAAGAAGGGATGGCGAGACAGAGCAGGACGACGACCGGCCCGACCGTCCAGATCACCTCGATCAGCGTGTTGTGGCTGGTGCGCGACGGGGTCGGATTGACGCTGGCGCGGAATTTCACGATGCAATAGGCAATAAGAGCGAGCACGAAGAGGGTGATCGGGACGATGAACCACAGCGTGTAGTGCTCGAACCAGGCGATCTGCCGCATCATGTCGGTGGCGGCGGGCTGGAAGGTCATCTCCCACTGCGCAGGCTGGGCGGCATGGGCGGATGCACCAGTGAACAGCGTGGCGGCGGCCCAAGCGCTTGCTAGGAATTTGGCGCCTGCTAGGAATTTTCTCATTGCCCTCATTATCTCCCAGTTCCTCGCGATCGGACCGCAAGAATATCGAACAACGTCGGGACGGGAATCCCGGACAGTCCCGAGGCTGGTTCAAACCATACTCTATTTGCCTCTGCAAGAAAGGAGCGGAGGAAACCGTGCGGCATTTTTGCGCGCAAGCGCGGCTGCGTCTTTTGGCGGCGGCCTCGGTGTGGGCCGACCGCGGAAGCCCTAACGGCGGAGTGTCCCGGCAAAATGCGCCGGGCGGTCGCAATTCGGGCGAATTTGGCACAGAAAAGCGCATAATTGCTTTGGTCGAAGCGGACCGGCAGTGGTCTCGTCCTTTACTTGCCCTTGGCGCGGCTTAAAGTGCCGTGATTCGCAATGGAGCCGTCATGAACTCTTGGCTTTGGGCAATGAGGCCTTCGAGGCTTGGACTTTCGAGAAGCTTGGCGAAGGTCATCTTTCTCGCCGCCGTGTCTTGCGGCTTGTCTGGCATTGGCCTGTCCGGCGTCAGCCAGGCCAATGCCGCGCAGCCAAGCGGCAAGGTGCGGTCGACGCATGGCGCGTGGTCGATCATCTGCGACACGCCGGCCGGCGCCACATCAGAACAATGCGTGATGATGCAGAACGTCGTCGCCGAGGACCGTCCCGAGATGGGGCTTTCCGTCGTCGTGCTGCGCACCGCTGACAACAAGGCCGAAATCCTGCGCGTGCTGGCGCCGCTCGGCGTGCTGCTGCCCAATGGACTCGGCCTCAATGTCGACGGCAAGGACATCGGCCGGGCCTATTTCGTGCGCTGCTTCCAGGACGGCTGTTACGCCGAGGTCATTCTCGAAAAGCCGCTGCTCGACACGCTGAAGACTGGAACATCGGCTACCTTCATCGTCTTCCAGACGCCGGAGGAAGGCATCGGCATTCCCGTCGAACTCAAGGGTTTCGCCGAGGGTTTTGCCGCCCTGCCCTGATCCGGTCAGAATCTTAAAATCCTGCCAACGAAAAGAGATTGTGACCGGCTTTAGCGATGACAATGGTCATTGCCGATTGTCTGGGCGCACCTTCGCGCCTACATCGTGAGGACAATCTCTTTCCACGGACGGACCTGCCATGAACAGCCTGATCGGCCAATTCGACATTTCCGACGATCGCATCAAGCAGATCGTCGCCGACACCATCAACGGCGCCGACGACGGCGAGTTGTTTCTCGAATACAGCGAAAGCGAAGCGCTGATGTTCGACAATGGCCGGCTCAAGACCGCCAATTTCAACACCGACCAGGGTTTTGGCCTGCGTGCCGTCGCCGGCGAAGCCAGTGGCTACGCGCATTCCAGCGATCTTTCCGAAGCATCGCTGCTGCGCGCCGCCGACGCCGTCTCGACGGTCAAGGGCGGCTATTCCGGCACGCTTGCCGCAGCACCCGCCCGCACCAACCGCCATCTCTATGGCGAGGAGAACCCGATCCCCTCGCCCTCCTTCGAGGCCAAGGCCAAGCTGCTTCAGGAAATCGATGCGTGGCTGCGAGCCGAGGATCCGCGCGTGCGGCAGGTGACGGCGTCGCTCGCCGCCTCCTGGCAGCATGTCGAGATCGTGCGCGCCGATGGCCAGGTGGTGCGCGACATCCGTCCGCTGGTCAGGATCAACGTGTCGGTAGTGGTCGGCAATGGCGACCGCCAGGAGAGCGGCTCCTACGGCATGGGCGGGCGCAAGGCGTTTGGCGAATTCCTGGTCGAGGAGAGCTGGAAGCACGCGGCCAAGGAGGCGCTGCGGCAAGCGCTGGTCAACCTCGAGGCGATCCCGGCGCCGGCCGGCACCTTCGACATCGTCCTGTCCAGCGGCTGGCCGGGCGTCATGCTGCACGAGGCCGTCGGCCACGGGCTGGAAGGCGACTTCAACCGCAAGAAGACATCGGCCTTCGCTGGGCTGATGGGCCAGCAGGTCGCCGCGAAAGGTGTGACCGTCGTCGACGACGGTACCATGGCCGAGCGGCGCGGCTCGCTGACCGTCGATGATGAAGGCACGCCGTCAGCCCGCAACGTGCTGATCGAAGACGGCAAGCTTGTCGGCTACATGCAGGACCGCCAGAACGCCCGGCTGATGGGCATGAACGCTACCGGCAACGGACGGCGCGAAGGCTATGCGCACCAGCCGATGCCGCGCATGACCAACACCTACATGACATCAGGCGACATAGAGCCGGACGAAATCATCGCGTCGGTCAAGAACGGCATCTATGCCGTCTCCTTCGGTGGCGGCCAGGTCGACATCACCTCAGGCAAGTTCGTGTTCGGCTGCACCGAGGCCTACATGATCGAGAACGGCAAGGTGACGCAGCCGATCAAGGGCGCCATGCTGATCGGCAATGGGCCTGACGCCATGCACCGCGTTTCGATGATCGGCAACGACATGAAGCTCGACACCGGCATCGGCATGTGCGGCAAATCAGGACAGGGCGTACCGGTCGGCGTCGGCCAGCCGCATCTCAGGATGAACCAGATGACGGTCGGCGGGACGAGAGTTTGATGGATCAGCGCCGAGACATCTTCACCCGAATGCCCAACTCCCGCCCAACGCCTCTTCATCGTGTCAAGTAAGCGTACTTGCGCCTTGAACGTGGCGCGGGCTTCATCTATCTTACGTTTGTCTTACAACTAAGGGCGCGCCGAAATGGCTGCTACGGAAAAGCTCATAACCACCGTCTCGACCAAGGGACAGGTTATTTTGCCCAGCGCGATCCGGAAACGGAGGGAATGGGATGCCGGCACACGCCTTCTGGTCGAGGATACTCCAGAGGGCGTGCTGCTGAAACCTGCGCCAGTCTTCGCCGAGACGCGGCCAGAGGACGTGTTTGGATCCCTGCCCCATAGAGGCAAGCCGAAGACGTTGGAAGAAATGGACGCGGGTGTGCTCGCCGAAGCGCGACGGCGCCATGCTCGCGATTGATACTAACCTGATCGTCCGCTACCTGACAGGCGATCATCCGACGCAGTCTTCCCGCGCCCGGGCGCTGATCGATAGCCAGCCGGTCTTTGTCGCCGTCACGGTGATCTTGGAGGTCGAGTGGGTGTTGCGCAGCACCTATGGTTTTGCGCCGCTCGAAATCACCCGTACGCTACGGGCGTTTAGTGGGCTCCCCACGGTGGAGGTGGAGGACGTAGCGGTCGTGTCGTCCGCGCTCGACCTCTCGGAAAGAGGATTGGATTTCGCTGATGCGCTGCATCTGTGCAAGTCCGCTCACTGCGCTGGCTTCGCGACTTTTGATCGCAAGTTCGTCAAGGCCGCAAAGGCCGCTGGGTATGACGGGGTGCAAGAAGCGTAGCGGACTTCCGGCCAACCACTTCAGCGCGGCATGAAGGCTTATCACAGGCTTCAGGCATAAATGCCGGAACGGACAGCCTCCAGATAGGCGAGTACCTTGTCCGTCTTGCCCTCACGGACCAGATCGTAGGCGGTCTTTCCGGCCCAGCCAGGGATAGGCTGATGCTTGAACCAGATAGCCACGCGTTGTTCATTGCCAGCCATGTCGCCTGCCATCATCAGGATGCGAACGACGGGACTGAGTGCAGCGTCGAACTTGCGTGCGCTGGCCTTGGCGGCAAGTGTGCTGCGCGTGACACCGATCAGGCCGGCCAGTTCGGTCAAGTTGACGCCGAGCAGTTCGGCAACCCGCCTCGCCGAGAGGCTTTGTGACCGCGCCGGGACTTCGAAGTCTCCGGTGTTCATGATGACTTCCTGACGCTTCGGACCTCTCTCGTGACTTGCGTATAGTTCAAGCTCAACCGCTATCCGGAACAGATGGGCTTGAAGCGCATGGCCTCCGGGTGCGAGCGGCTACGTCTTGCTGACAGATCTGCGCGACGTCGCATAGAGGATCAGGAAGCCGACAACACCGCCGATCGCTTGCCTGATCCAGGCACTCAGGTAGTCGACAGCCCCGTCCTGACTGGAGACATATAGCGCAGCTCCGACAAATGTCATGACCGCGATGCCAAGTGCATAGGATGGCAACAGCCCGATGCGGGTGACCTTTCTCAAAAGCCAGCCGATCAGCGCACCGGTTAGCGCCATGAACAAAGCGGCGCCCAAAATCTCAGCCACAACCCTTGATGAAAACATTATTCTTCCCCCTCTACCCTAGCGTGCATCATGCTCGTTTCGGTCGGGAAACACAACATGCAAAAACAAGAATTTTAGCGTGTCTCGCAAGCCGTCAACGCGACGCGCGTTAATGCCTTCGCCTCGGCTTCTCCAAAAGCGCGACGGCCTCGACATGCGGCGACCACAGGAACTGGTCGATCGGCGTCACGCTTTTGAGCGCATAGCCGCCGTCGATGAGGATGCGAAGGTCGCGCGCCAGCGTCACCGGATTGCAGGAAACCGCGGCGACGAGCGGCACATCGGAACGGGCGATCTGCTTCGACTGGTCCTCGGCGCCAGCGCGGGGTGGATCGAAGACGAGGCCGTCGAAGGCATTCAGCTCCTTGAAGATCAGCGGCCGCCGGAACAGGTCGCGGCGTTCGCTGGTCACCCGCTTCAGACCGCTGGCGAAACGAAAGGCGCGGTCGAGAGCTGCAAGGGCCGGCGCGTCACCCTCCACCGCGTGGACTTCCGACTTCGCGGCGAGGCGTAGCGCAAAGCTGCCGCAGCCGGCGAAGAGATCGGCGACCTTTTTGGCGCGCGCGAGGTGCCGGCCGACGATGTCCGCCATCGCCTGCTCGGCGGCCTCGGTGGCCTGCAGGAAGGCGCCCGGCGGCACCGCGACAGCGACGCCGCCGAACGTGACAACCGGCTTTCTGGGCTCGATGATGATCTCGCCGTCGATCGAAAGCCTGGCCAGCCCCTGAGCGATGACAAAGTTGGAGGCGACGCGCCGCTGGTTCTCGCCAAGCTTGCCGGAATCATGAACTGCGACATCGAGGCCAGAACCGGTCACCGTGACCGTCATGCGGAACGATTTCGTCGTTGCGCAAACCAATTCGGCGAGTGCTTTCAGACGGTCGAGGCTTGCGACGATCTCGGGCAGCGAGATCGGGCATTCCTCGATGGAAATGATTTCGGATGATAGCGCACGAACAAAGCCGAGCCGCATGCCGGCCTCGCTCCGCCGGGCGGTGAACACGACGCGCCGGCGCGTCTGCGGCGCGCATGGCACCAGCGCGTCAATGTCGCAGGCGATGCCCTTGCTGCCGAGCGCATGCGCAACCTTGTCGCGCTTCCACCTGTTATAAGCTTCGGCCTCGATATGCTGGATGGCGCAGCCGCCGCATTCGGTGAAATGCCGGCAGGCGGGGTCGATGCGAAGCGGCGACGCTTCCACTACCGACATCAGCGTGGCGCGATCCTTTTCGCGCGCTGCGGTGACGGTTTCACCGGGCAGCGTGAACGGAATGAAAAGTTCGCCGGTTTCAGTGTCGGCAACGCCGTCGCCCTGGGAGCCCAGTCTTGTGATCGTGAAACGCGCGTTCATCGGCCGCCGATCCCGCCGTTCTTCATCTCGGCGTCCTTGATCCCGGCGAGCAGGAATTCGCGATTGCCGTCGCCGCCTTCGATCGGCGACAGAAGCAGGCCCAGCGAGCGCCAGCCGGGGACGCCGTCAAGCCAGTCCTGCAGCAGACCGGCAACCCGAGCGGCATCGTAGGGGTCTTTCAGCAAGCCGCCCTTGCCGATCGCCTCACGGCCCGCCTCGAATTGCGGCTTGACCAGAAATATTGCTCTGGCGCCGCTCCTGGCAATGGCGAGTGCAGGCGGCAGCGCCAGTTTCAGCGAGATGAAGCTGACATCACAGACGATGAAATCCGGAATGCGATCCGCAAGATCGGCTACCGAGAGATCACGGGCATTCAGGCCCTCGATCAGCGTCACGCGCGGGTCACCAGCGATGTCCGGATGGATCTGGCCATGGCCGACATCGATCGCCGTGACATGGGCCGAGCCGCGCTCGAGCAAGACCTGAGTGAAGCCGCCGGTCGAGGCGCCGACGTCGAGCGCTTCGCTGCCGGCGGGATAGAGACCGAAATGGTCGAGCCCGGCGATCAGCTTCAGCGCCGCGCGCGACACGTAACCCTGCGCCGGATCATCGATGACGATGAGGCAATCCGCCAAGACGGTCTGGCCGGGCTTGCGGGCGATGACGCCATCGACCATCACCGTGCCGCGCTCGATCGCGTCACGGGCACGAGAGCGGCTTGGGAACAGGCCGCGCGCGACGAGCAGTTCGTCGAGCCGCTGGCGTATGCTGGCTGGCAAAGGGGAGTTCATCGGCTTTCATGGCGAAAGCCGGTCACGAAGGCAAGGGAGGACAACGAACAACTTCGGAATGCAGCGATCAGGCCGCCAGATCAGGCGCTTTGCGCGCTGGCGGTGTGTCCCAGCGCCAAGAAGACCGTGCGCACGATGCCGGCAGCGTCCAGCCCGGCATCGGCATACATCTTCTCGGGCTTGGCGTGATCGACGAAGGTGTCGGGCAACACGAGTGGGCGTACTTTCAGGCCGTTTTCCAACAGCCCTTCATGCGCCAGGAACTGCAGCACGTGGCTGGCGAAGCCACCGACCGCGCCTTCTTCCACTGTTACCAGCACTTCGTGCGAGCGCGCCAGGCGCCGGATCAGATCCTCGTCGAGCGGCTTGGCGAAACGAGCATCGGCGACCGTGGTGGAAAGCCCTGCCGCACCGAGCTCCTCGGCCGCAGACAGGCAATCCTGCAACCGCGTGCCGAAGGAGAGCAGCGCAACCTTGGTACCCTCCCTGACGATACGGCCCTTGCCGATTTCAAGCACCGAGCCACGCTCCGGCATGTCGACACCGACGCCGTTGCCGCGCGGATAGCGAAAAGCAATCGGCCCATCATCATAGCTTGCCGCCGTGCGCACCATGTGGCGCAGTTCCGCCTCGTCTGCCGCGGCCATGACGACAAAACCAGGCAGCGTCGCCAGAAAGGTCGTATCGAAGGCGCCGCAATGGGTCGCCCCGTCGGCGCCGACGAAGCCGGCGCGATCGATCGGAAAGCGCACCGGCAGTCTCTGGATCGCCACGTCATGGACGACCTGATCGTAGGCGCGCTGCAGGAAAGTCGAATAGATTGCGGCAAAAGGCTTGAAGCCTTCCGTGGCAAGGCCGGCGGCAAAGGTCACCGCGTGCTGCTCGGCGATGCCGACGTCGAAGGTTCTCGCCGGGAACGCCTCGCCAAAAAGGTCGAGGCCGGTGCCTTGCGGCATGGCGGCGGTGACGGCGACGATGCGATCATCTTCCCGGCCTTCCTGAATCAGGCTTTCCGCAAAGACCTTCGTGTAGCTCGGTGCGTTGGCCGGCGCCTTGGCCTGCGCGCCGGTGATGACGTCGAACTTGTTGACACCGTGATATTTGTCGGCGGCCGCCTCGGCCGGTCCGTAGCCTTTTCCCTTCTGGGTTACGACGTGGATCAGCACCGGGCCGTCGGCATTATCGCGAACGTTCTTCAGCACCGGGATGAGGTGCTCGAGATTGTGACCGTCAATCGGGCCGATGTGGTAGAAACCCATTTCCTCGAACAATGTGCCGCCGGTGACGTAGCCGCGCGCATGTTCGACCGCCCGTTTGATGGCGCGATCGGCGCGTTCGCCCAGATAGGAAGTCAGCTTCTTGCCGAAATCGCGCAAGCCCAGATAGGCCTTGCCCGACGCAAGGCGGGCCAGATAGGCGCTCATCGCGCCGGTCGGCGGAGCAATCGACATGTCGTTGTCGTTGAGGATGACGATCAGCCGGGCATCGAGCGCGCCGGCATTGTTCATCGCCTCGTAGGCCATGCCGGCCGACATGGCGCCGTCGCCGATGACGGCAATGACATTGTTGCGGCCACCGGAGAGATCGCGTGCCATTGCCATGCCGAGGCCAGCGGAAATGGAGGTCGAGGAGTGGGCGGCGCCGAACGGATCGTATTCGCTCTCGGCGCGCTGGGTGAAACCGGACAGGCCGCCCTCTTGTCGCAACGTACGGATACGGTCGCGGCGGCCGGTCAGGATCTTGTGCGGATAGGCCTGGTGACCGACATCCCAGATCAGCCGGTCGTCGGGCGTGTTGAAGACATAGTGCAACGCGACCGTCAGTTCGACCACGCCAAGGCCAGCGCCGAGATGTCCGCCGGTGTGGGACACCGCATCGATCAATTCGGTGCGAAGCTCCGATGCCAACTGCGGCAGATCACCCTCGTCAAGCGTCCTGAGGTCGGCCGGGATGCGGACCTTGTCGAGAAGCGGCGTATGGAGCTTTGCGTTCACTGGCGGTGGGGCCTGCTTTTTATTCATCTGCGAAATAGGCCGCTGGCCGGCGAATGTAAATGCGTGTCAATGACGCGGTGTAGATCCAAAGTGCTAGAGCGCCCTCAGCGCATCCAAAAAGACGCGTAACATTCTAATTGTCCGGCAGCGGAATGAACTCTTCTTCATCCCCAGGAACGATGTCGAAGCGGCCTGTCTTCCACTCTTCTTTGGCCTGTTCGATGCGTTCCTTCGACGACGACACGAAATTCCACCAGATGTAGCGCTTGGAGCCGAGCGAGGCGCCGCCGAACAGCATGAAATGCGCGCCGCCCTCCGACGACACGACGATCTCGTCGCCGGGCCGGAACACCAGCAGCCGCTCCGCCGGAAAGCGGTCGCCGGTAATCGAAACCTCGCCTTCCAACGTATAGATGGCGCGCTCTTCGGCATCGGCAGGGATTTTCACGCTGGCACCTGGTGCCAGGCGGAGGTCAGCGTAGAGCGTGTCCGATGCGGTCGCAACCGGAGACCGCAGCCCGGAAAATGCGCCGAGGACGACGCGCCCGCTGATGCCGTCGGCATCGATCTCGGGCAGACGGATGGCCGCCGTATTCTCGAAAATCGGGGCGACCTCCTCCTTGTCGTCGGGCAGCGCCAGCCATGTCTGCAGGCCTGAAACCGACATAGGCGCGCCGCGCAGCTCTTCCGGCGTACGCTCGGAATGGACGATACCGCGGCCGGCGGTCATCAAATTCACGTCGCCTGGCTGGATTACCATTTCGGTGCCTAGCGAATCGCGGTGCCGGATCTTGCCGTCGAACAGGTAAGTCACCGTCGACAGGCCGATATGCGGATGCGGACGGACATCGAGCGCCTGGCCGGCCCGCAAAATGGCCGGCCCCATACGATCGAAGAAGATGAAGGGACCGACCAGCCGGCGCCTAGCAGTCGGCAAAGCGCGGCGAACCTGGAAGCCGCCAATGTCCTTGGCGTTCGGAATGACCATCAGTTCGATCTGGTCGCTGGCGAAGGCATCGCCAGCCTGTGGATCATTTCCAGGGAAGAAACTCATGCAGCCTCCCTCAGGCGAAGCGGAGAGCGGACCGGGCTTTCGCCTTGGCCGCCACCTCTTCACGATTGCGCGGATGCTGCGTCGTCTCGAGGCTGTCGAGCAATTCGCGTGCCGATGCGGCAATGGCCTCGACAGCGTGGTCGAACGCATGCTGGTTCTGTTTCGACGGCCGCGTCGTTCCGCTCAGCTTGCGGACGAACTGAAGTGCGGCATCGCGGACCTCGTCATTGGTTGCCGGCGGATCAAAATTGAACAGGGTCTTGATGTTTCTGCACATTGCTTTCCGGACCTCCGTGTCTCGCTTTTATCCTCGCTTTGAGCATGATCTTGTCCGAAAATCGGTTCGCTAACGCAACTTCGGGTGGGATCATGCTTACTCCGCGTCCAGCGGCTCTGTCCCGACCGGCTTGCCGTCGCGCGAAAGCCTGATCTTCTCGACCTTGTCCTCGGCCGCCTTGAGCAGCCGATCGCAATGCACCTTCAGTGCCTCGCCGCGCTCATAGATGCGGATCGACTGGTCGAGCGGCACGTCGCCGCGCTCCAGATCATCGACGATTTTCTCCAGTGCGTCGAGCGCCTGCTCGAAGCTCATCGCCTTGACGTCTTCGTTGGTCTCACCATCCATCGTCTATCCTTTCATCAGTCGCCCGACATGGGCGGCGACCGAAAATGCCAATCCCTGCAGATCGTAGCCGCCCTCAAGCAGGCTGACGAGCCGGTTGTCGCTGTGGCGACCGGCTCGCTGCATCAACTGGCCGGTCGCCCAGTCGAAATCGTCCTCGGTGAGGTTGATCTCGGCCAGCGGATCGCGGTGATGCGCGTCGAAGCCGGCGGAAATTATGATGAGGTCAGGCGCGAAATTGTCGAGCGCCGGCAAGATACGCGACAGGAAAGCATCGCGGAAAACTTCGCTGCCGGTCTGCGGCGCCAGCGGCGCGTTGACGATGTTGCCGGCCCCGGTTTCGCTCACGGCCCCGGTCCCTGGGTAAAGCGGCATCTGGTGCGTCGAGCAATAGAGCACCGACGGATCGTCCCAGAAAATGTCCTGCGTGCCATTGCCGTGGTGCACGTCCCAGTCGACGATTGCGACACGCTCGGCATGGTGCTGCCTTTGCGCGTAGCGCGCCGCGATCGCCGCGGTGTTGAACAGGCAGAAGCCCATGGCCGTGGTCTTTTCGGCGTGGTGGCCGGGCGGCCGCGCAGCGACAAAAACATTATCGGCGCGCCCCCGATAAACGTCATCGACGGCCGCGTTGGCGGCACCTATTGCCGTAATCGCAGCCTGCCAGCTTTTCGGGCTGGCGGTGGTGTCGGCGTCGACGCGAGCGATACCGGTATCCGGTATCGCTGCGCGGACCCGATCGACGAATTCCTGCGGGTGCGCGTAGAGAACGGTCGCCTCGTCGCCTTCCGGCGCCTCGGCACGATCGAGCGCGGCAAAGGCCTCGTCGTCGAGCACGCGTTCGATGGCGCGCAGGCGGTCCGGCCGCTCCGGATGACCGGGCGGTGTTATATGCTCGAGAAAGATCGGATGGGTGTAAAGCCTTGTGACCATGCCCCGATATAGGCGCGCCGGGCGGCTTTGACCATGTTTTGACGCCATCAAAGGCAGACGTTCAACAGGGTTTAGATGCCTGGTGCTGGTTAGGTCCAGCGCGAGCCGTCCTATAGTGCCCCGACCTCCCCCTTCAGGGATGGCCCTCTTCTCCAATCTCAGCCAGTACTTGCGGACGACCAGGCCTGCGGCCTTGCTTGAGCAGCCCCTCCAAAAGCACGTTGAATGCCTTTACCGCCTTTTTCGACGTCGCTTCGGGATCCTCCGAATTTGCGATCCACTGCGCCGCATGCAGCGAGGCGCCGCTGACCAGCCTTGCTGCGGCTTCGGGATCGACGGCAACGATGGTTCCCTCGTCCCTTAGCTTTTGAAGGTTCTCGCTCATCGAGCGGATGCATTCATTCTGGCTCGGCCATTGTGAAGGATCGCCTAGCACCGCCGGCCCATCGCGAAGCACAATACGCTGGATCTCCGGTTCCAGCGCCATCTTGATATAGGCGGTGCATTCGTCGACAAAACCCTGCCAGAGAGTGTCCGCCCTGGCCGAAACGATTTTCAGCCGGGCCAACATTTCCGCGTCGATCTCGGCGATAACGGCCTGGAGAAGGCCCTTCTTGTCGCCGAAGTGGTGATAAAGCGCGCCGCGCGTCAGCCCGGCCGATGCGGTGAAGTCGTCCATCGAGGCCTCGGCATAGCCGACAGTGCCAAAGGCATGGCGCGCCGCAGCGACCAGCTTGGCGCGGGTCTCGGCGATCATCTCTTTGCGTGGTTTGTGCGCCATTGCCCCTTCTTTCTCATACGCCTCGTATATTAATTGACATACGCATCGTATGCCATTATCTGATTTGCATACGCCACGTATATAAGTGGCCCGGCCTCAAAAATCCAGGAGTATTCACATGCCCAATCCCTATCGCGAAATCTTCAAGGCAAGGGGAGCCAAAGGCTTCGCCGCTGCCGGCTTCGTTGCCCGGATGCCGATGGCCATGGCTCCGATCGGGATCGTCGCGATGCTGTCGCAGACACATGGCGAGTACTGGCTGGCCGGCGCCGTCTCCGCGACATATGCGCTGGCCAATGCTTTTGCCGCGCCGCAGATATCGCGGCTAGTGGACCGCCTCGGCCAGGCTCGGATCGTTGTGCCCACCACCGTCATATCCGTGCTCGCTTTTGTAGTGCTGATTGCGGCGGCCAATCAGGACTGGCCGATATGGACACTGTTCGCATCAGCGCTGCTGGCCGCCACGATGCCCAGCATCCCGGCAATGGTGCGCGCGCGCTGGACAGAGCTCTTCCGGGATCGCCCCGAGATGAACACCGCGTTCGCTTTCGAGTCGGCGGCCGACGAGCTGGTCTACATCTCCGGGGCTTCGCTGTCGGTGGGCCTGAGCGTCGCCCTTTTCCCGGAAGCGGGAATGTTGGCGAGCACGTTGTTCCTCGCTTTCGGCTCGACCGCCTTTATCCTGCAGCGCTCGACCGAGCCGCGTGTGCGACCGGTGGAACTTGGTTCGGGTGGCTCGGCAATCCGCCTGCGGCCGGTCCAAATCATCACCTTGGCCCTGATCTTTATCGGCGCGACCTTCGCAACCACGGAGGTGAGCACCGTGGCGATCACCAAGGAGCTCGGCCAGCCGGGCGCCGCCAGTCTCGTCATCGGCGTCTACGCGCTCGGATCGTTCGTGGTCGGTATTGTCATCGGTGCCCTGAACCTGAAAACGCCGCTGCAAATTCAGCTCGCCATCGCGGTCGCAATTATTGCGCTCACCGCGCTGCCGCTGCTCATCGCCGACACGGTGCCTCTTCTGGCGCTGGCCGTCTTCATCAGCGGCGTGGCGATCTCGCCGACCTTCATCACGGCATTCGGCCTGATCGAGCGGCGCGTGCCGGAGGCGATGCTGACCGAGGGCGTCACCTGGGTGATGACCGGCATCGGCATCGGCATGGCACTCGGCTCTTTCGCCGCCGGCTGGGTGGTGGACGCCTTCGGCGCGCAGAGCGGGTTTCTGGTGTCGGTGGCGGCGGGCGCAATCGCGCTGGTCATCGTGCTCGCCGGCCAGCGCAGCCTTGCCACACCGGATTGCGACACCTCCGCATGCGAGGCAGCCGCGGTTCCTGCTGAATAATGTCCGGCTGTACGTCCGGTCCCGACGGGACCGGACGAATGCCAGCGTCGCTGGGCCTGCCTAGAGAATCTCGGTGTTGGCGATATGGATGCCAAAACCTTCCAACCCGACATAATGGCGTTCGCGCGAGGCGATCAGGTTGATCGAGAAAATGCCCAGATCCTTCAAGATTTGCGCGCCGAGACCGATCTCGCGCCATTCGTTTTCGCGGCGACGCGCCTCTTCATGGTCCTCGCGGTCGCCGGCAGCCGGCCGGTTGCGCTCCTGATGGGCGACGCCGACCGAGCCCTCGCGCAGATAAACGATGACGCCGCGCTTGCGCTCCCCCATCGATTTCATGATGCCGTCCAGCCTGTGGCTGGTGCCGAAGACGTCGGTCACCACGTCCTCGGAATGTAGGCGCACCGGCACCTCCTCGCCGTCGCGAATGTCGCCGAAGACGATCGCCACATGGTGCATCGAGTCCCAGGGCAGCGTGTAGGTAAAGACCTGCGCCTTGCCGCCGGGCGTGTCGATTTCGGAACAGGCAACGCGCTCGACCAGCGTTTCCTTGCGCTGGCGGTAAGCGATGAGGTCGGCGACCGAAATCTGCTTCAACCCGTTCTTTTCGGCGAAGGCCTGCACCTGCGGTCCGCGCATGACGGTACCGTCGTCGTTGACCAGCTCGGAAATGACGCCGATCGGCGGCAGGCCGGCGAGCTTGCAGAGGTCGACCGCAGCCTCGGTGTGGCCCGAACGCATCAGCACGCCGCCTTCCCTAGCAATCAGCGGAAAGATGTGGCCGGGGCGGACGAAGTCGGAAGCGCCGACATTGCCGTTGGCGAGGTTGCGCACGGTCAGCGTGCGGTCGTCGGCCGAAATGCCCGTTGTGGTGCCGTGCTTGAAATCGACGCTGACGGTGAAGGCGGTGGTGTGGGCCGAATCATTGTCGGCGACCATCGGCTGCAGGTTGAGCCGCTTGGCTTCCTCGCGCGGCATCGGCGCGCAGACGATGCCGGAGGTGTTGCGGACGATGAAGGCCATCTTCTCCGGCGTGCAATGGACGGCCGCGACGATCAAATCGCCTTCGTTCTCGCGTCCATCATCGTCCATGACGACGACAATCTCGCCGCGTTCGAAGGCGCGCAGAGCTTCGACGATTTTCTTCTGGTCGTAAGGCATGGGCGCTCGTTTCACTCGCAGGGAGTAGGGGAATAGGGCAGTAAGAGAGTAGGGGAAAGGAAAAAATGACTGGGGGCTCAGCGACAACGGGCCCTACTGCCTTCCCGTCTGTCCCCGATGACGCAAATAGTGATCGGCGATCGCGCAGGCAACCATCGCCTCGCCGATCGGCACGGCGCGGATGCCGACACACGGATCGTGCCGGCCCTTGGTCATGATCTCGACGTCGTTGCCGTCCTTGTCGATCGACTTCCGCGGGGTCAGGATCGACGAGGTTGGCTTGACGGCAAAGCGGGCGACGATCGCCTGGCCGGTCGAGATGCCGCCGAGGATACCGCCGGCATTGTTGGACAGGAAGACCGGCTTGCCGTCATTGCCCATGCGCATCTCGTCGGCATTCCCTTCGCCGGTGATGCGGGCGGCCTCGAAGCCGTTGCCGATCTCGACACCCTTGACGGCGTTGATCGACATCAGGCCCGAGGCGATATCCTGGTCGAGCTTGGCGTAGATAGGCGCTCCGAGGCCTGCCGGAACGCCGTCGGCAACGATCTCGATGACCGCACCGACCGACGAACCCGCCTTGCGGATGCCGTCGAGATACGCGGCGAACACGGCGACTGAGGCCGGATCGGGCGTGAAGAACGGGTTTTCGGCATCGCCGACGAAATTCCAGTTCCAGTTGGCGCGGTCTATTCGTTTTTCCCCCATCGACACCAAGGCGCCGCGCACGGTCATGCCGGGCACGACCTTGCGGGCCAAGGCGCCGGCCGCCACCCGCGCCGCCGTCTCGCGGGCCGAAGAGCGGCCGCCACCGCGATGATCGCGCAGGCCGTATTTAGTGTCGTAGGTATAATCGGCATGACCCGGCCGATACTGGCGGGCGATCTCGCCATAGTCCTTGGAGCGCTGGTCGACATTCTCGATCATCATCGACACCGGCGTGCCGGTGGTGATCATGGTCTCGCCGTCCTCATCCAGGATGAAGCCGGACAGGACCTTGACCTCGTCGGGTTCGCGGCGCTGCGTGACAAAACGCGATTGACCGGGACGGCGCTTGTCGAGCTCGGCCTGAATCTCCTCCCGCGTAAAGCGGATGCCGGGTGGACAGCCGTCGACCACGCAGCCGAGCGCTGCGCCATGGCTCTCGCCCCAGGTGGTGACGCGGAAAAGATGGCCAAACGTGTTGTGAGACATGGAAACCTGCCCTGCCGGCATCGAGCCGGCTTAGCGCATGACCCTGAAAATCGGAGCGACTTTCGGAAAGGATCCTGCGCAAATCAAAAGTGCTACAGCGTCCTTTGCGCGTCAGGACGCGCGGCGCTGTAGTCTGCGTTCTATTGGCGTTTTCCGCAGTGGTCAAACTGTGATCCGGCGGATTTAGTTTTGACACATTCGGTTGGTTTCTGGTCAGCTCCATCTGCCCGTTGAACACCCGCCGCCACCGTGCCGGCGCAATGATAAGAGGACGATGATGCGTATCCTGATCGGCGCCGTTGCCGCCACATTGCTGATTTCCACCGCCGCCTTCGCCGGTCAAACCGAGGGACTGATCAAGGCGGTCGACAAGGAAACGCTGACGCTGACACTCGACGACGGCAAATCCTACAAGCTGAATGCCGAAACCGATCTCGAAGCGCTGAAACCCGGCATGGATATCGTGATCGCCTATGACGAGACAAACGGCGAGAACATCATCACCGACATGCAATTGCCGGATGGCGATTAAACCGAATAGAGTCCCAGCGGGCCATCCCGAAGCCGGCGGGTGGAAACGAGCACACAGCGACATAGGTTGCCACGGGAATACTGGTCCTCGAACGACCGAAATTTGCCGAAAACGGAACGTCCGCTGTCAAGGCGCTGCACCACGGCGGCGACGAGCCCGATACGATGTCGCAGGCGATCGACGCGACGGGGCAGGCCGTAACCTGACTCTATGCTCTCTTCACGATTCTCGGTTTAGTCGTTCGGCGGGGTTGAGCAGCGCCCTCAAGGGCCAAGGCCAACCGCTTCTCGTCTTCGATGGCGCGATCGACTGCCTCAATTTCCTCTTGGAGCGCCTTCAACTCGGCTCCGTAGCTGGAGCCGTCGCTGTCCCCGATCTGAAAACCACTTGCCCGCATTGCGTCGCGAGTATGGTGGACGTTACGGACACCTTCGCGTCGAGTTGTGACCAGGATTTCCCTGAACTCTCCAAGACGTTCAACGTGATTGCGAGTCATTGCGTTCTCCTATTTCGCCGTCAGAACGGCTAAAACTTACGGAGATACTCTCGACAAAGCATGAGTGCGGAAGCTCAAATTTGAACGTCTTGCAATGACGTGGAGCGCGGCAGGCAGAAAATTGGCTTGGGACCGACCACCGACCAGGTGCTAGGCTCTTCGGCCGAGCGCGTCTGCTGCTCGGCGCGCTTGCTGGTCCATCCAGCTGACGATTCTGGCTCGCGAGGTCCGTTTTGAGCGCACAGCTACGCTGGTCTCAATGTCCGATAGGCGGCGCAAAGCTGGACTGCAGCCTTGGACCGAAAGCGGCCGCAAGCCGTTCGGCGACGGCAATTTGGCGGGTCAGACGGCCGACGACGACACCGTTGGACGACACTAACAGAATATTTGCTCAGCCGCGACGTCAGGCACCTTTGGTGATGTCCCAGTCGGTTCGGAGAATCCTGGCGTGGTCTTCGATGAAGTCCGCGATCTGGTCGGCGCCGTTGGTCCATATGATAGAACTGCAGCGCGCTGCCATGCTGTCGCGCTCGGTAGGGTCGAGCAGCCGCTCAACGAAGCTATCAACATGTGGGAGGCCATGGTCGCGCCGCATCAGTAGGCCAAAACCGCCGAGCTCGGCCCAGCGTGCGCGGTTGAGCTGCAGGTCCATCTCGTCGGCCTCGTTGGGCACAAACAAAGTCGGGACTGCGCCAAGGATATTCTCATGGAAAGTGTTGTAGCCAGGCGCGACGACCGCGGCGTCGAATGCGCGACTATAGCGGAAACTCGGGAACAGCTCGACGATCCGATGCCTCGGACCGACCGGCTCGTCGGGTGCGAGATCGGCGCGGATCGGCGAGCGGATATCTAGCACCAGCGTATCCGGACGGTCGAGCAGAGCTTTAAGAACGCCGTTGCGGACGCCGCGCATGTCGAAATTGCTGCCTGAGCCGAGTTGCAGGGCAACGACGGTCACGCCTTCCGGCAGGTCGAGGAATAGGCGCGCAGCAGTGCGCTCCAGGCGCTCGTTGGGTTCCAGATGCAGGACCGGCGGGACCAAAAAGACCTTGTCGCGCATCTCCTTGGTCGGGCCGTGATCGAACTCATCCGCCAACTCTCCTGGCTCTATCACGGCGTCAAAAGCGTTCGCCATCTCCAGGAACCCTCGGTGGGATTCCCTCCACATCGGCCTGCGCACCCAGATCGAAAAAAGGTTGGGGTCCATGGCAAGCGCTGCGGCGACACCGTCGAACACGGCTGTCGCGTCATAGGCAAATACAGCGGGGCGCAGATGGCTGATCAGGTCGAATAATTCCTCGGCAAGCACGTCGTTCCAGTCCTCGGGCGCGGCATCGATGCCGCGGTGATAGGTTAGGAAGTGGGCGTGATAACCCTCATTGGCTGCAATTCTCATGGCGTAGGACATCGTCGCAAAGACGGGCTTCAGCCCCTCCGGCAACCGCTGAGCGACAGCCATCTGCTGTGCAAGATGCCCCATTCCGATACCGTTGGTGGATGCAAACAGCACGTGACGTGTCGGCAATGGCTGGATCATCGACGCTCGCTCGGCTGCCGAATCTCGTGGTCTGGCAATGCCGAACAACCTCTCAAGGCGTTGCTGGAAGAGGTCGGCTGAATGGTGCCGAGAAACGAAATCCTTGGCCAAGGCCGATTGCTGAGCGTAGGCCTCTACGTCCTTGATGAATTTGTCGATGACCCGCTCAACATCACTCGGCGCCGCATAGACTGCTGCGTCACCGAATAATGGCTGGAAGTGTATGGGGAGAATCGTGACGAGCCCTACCGCGAGCGCTTCGAGGATGGTGCGGCCAAAAGCCTCCGACCAGGAATCGCTATGATAGTAGACATAGAAATCGAGCCCTTGGAGAAACTCGGGGATGCCGGTCCATGCAAAGGGTAGTATTTCCCAGTTGGCCGGCAGCTGGCCATAAAGTTCTTCGAGGAAGGAATCGCCGCCCAGGATCCTAATGGTGTAGCGTGATTGATCTGCAGGGTAGATGCGCAGCGCATCGGCGACGCTGCTTGGCCATTTCAATTTGTCCGGACGGGCATGGCGGCCAATGACCACTGGATTATGCGGTGGGCCGTCTGCCCTGCGAGGCCAGTCGTCGAGATCGATCAGATTGGTCCAATCTTCCGACAACAGTTCGGCGCCCGTAGGCAAACGACGGGGTAAAGCATCGCGAACGATGGCGCTGACGGGGGCGAGCAAAACATTGACGCCAAACGTCCAACGACAATTGTTGATGATGCGCGCTAGGTCATACTGCAGCTTGCCTAGCCGGTCGACCATAGGATGATGGAGAACCATGACCAGGTGTTTGGCCCGGATGCTGATCCGCCTGGTGACGCAGTTGGACATTATCGTCGGGTGGTGGAGTAGGACAAGATCGGCCTCGACCTTCGTTTCCGGGTCGATCCGTTCTGTAGCGCCGCCATCGAGCAGCGCCCGCAAGTCGGGATGCATCGGGTAGGGATGATCCAGCAATGGTCCCTTCACTGCCAGCAAGCCGGTCTTGAGACCTGCGCGGGCGGCCGCTTGGATTTCCACCGCAAGCGCCGTGGACGTGCCGCCTTCGAAGCGGACATCGGCGATGAACAGAATGTTCAGCTTCATGACTTGGGAGTATCCGGCGCTTTGCGGACAGTTGTCGCTGGCGCCGCTTCCAGGAAAGTGTCGATTGTCGTGCCGTAAGCCAGGACACGGCGGGGGCGCCATTTTGCAAGAATGAGCCCCCAGCGTCCCCGCAAATAAGCCTGCCAGGGCATGTCGGTTGCGTGCAGCCGCTGTTCTATCAGAGGGGGCAGATACTCGAAAATTACGCCATGACGGCGGAACATCGTGAAGTCCGGATTGTTGGTCAGATAAACGAGCCTATCGTTCTTTCCCGGAAGCCTGCGCTTGGTGGTAACGATGATTTCTTCGAGAAGATCTGGATTTACATCAAAAATCGTTATAATAATAGTCGAAATTTTTTCTTTAGATTTGTATATATAAATATTACCTGGGTTTTCAACTTCCGTTTTTTGCTTACTTCTTCGAAGGAAAAATTCTGTGAGTTTTCTCATTGATTGGCGCTCACTTTAGGGATGCTTAGCCCAGCAATGACGATTTATGCGTGTCAAACGTTCAAGCTATGCGCGCGCCTGTCTGGTGTTCGCTGTCTCGAACCAGTCTAGCAGCATATGGAACGGGGCGAAAAGCCCTCGCAATGGCGGCACACTCCAGTTACATGCCCTTCGCCAAACTCCGTCGACGGCTTCGTCAATTTGCAAGGCCGGCGCATTCGCCCGCGTGGCCTTGACTGTAGGGCAGTTCGCGTATTTCTTGTTCTGGCGTGCAGTTGGAACTTCCTGATGCTGGGCAGTGGCCGTTCTACTTCGGCCAAGTCTTGAGGAGTGACGCAGATGGCAAGATCGCTACTGTCACGGTTGGCTTCGGCTGCCGCTCTGGTTTCCACTTCAGTCATGCTAAACGGCTGCGGGACGATTGCAGGGAGGCCCATTATCTGCGTCTTCGTCTCGGACGGACGGTGCGCTAAGGTCACCAAGGCGAATGCGCCTCGACGCGACCAATCAGCGCCGGAGCGCCGCAGTTCTCAATATTGATCAACCGACTTTTTCGCCGGGAGCCGTCATAAATGTTGGGTTTTTGGCTTCTGACAATCGGTAGTGACGCGAGAATTTCGAATCTCGTGTAATATTGCTCAGATGTTACGGTCCGTTCTGTTTGATGAATAGTTCAACTTCTGCGTCTATTTTTTCTCGAGTTGCGCGGTTTATTTTGTCGGCAATTTCTGCCTTTGCCTGTTCCCCTTGATCGGCCCGCAGCCTCGCGGCGAGCGAGGCGTTGAAATAAGCTCGTTGCAGGTTGGGCTTGCCCCCGGTGAATAAACCGTCGCGATGCCCCCATGCGAGACGGACATAGGCGTACTCATTTCCCCTGTTTGCGGAAAGCTCAAGGAGGGTCAGGGCGCGGCGAGGATCGGCAGCCAGCTTGCGGTCGCCCTTCAGATATAGCTGGGCCATAAAATAGGGCGCGTACCTGTTGCCCATTTCGGTTGCGCGCTGCAACAGGTCGAGTCCTCGTGGCACGTCCTTTTTCACGCCTTCCCCCGCGACATAGGACTGTCCCAGATTCGCCATCGCATCGATCTGGCCGGTGTCGGCTGCTGCTGCATACAACGACGCTGCCTGGACGAAGTCTTGCTTGACGCCGGTGCCGAGGCGGTATGCGTCGCCGAGCGCGGTGATCGCATTTGCCCAGCCGCTTGATGCGGCCAAGCGATACCAAAGAACGCCTTCCTCCGGCAGCTTTGGCACGCCCTGGCCGGCAATATAGGCTGAGCCGATGTCGGTCCTGGCCCTGAGATTGCCAAGCGCAGCGGCCCGAACGTAAAAGTCGAACGCGCGGCCGTAGTCGATCTCGCGCCCCATTCCGACACGTGCCATATAGCCCATGTTTATGAGCGCAGCACTGTACTGCTGCTTGCCGGCAAGCTCATAGTAATGTTCAGCCCAATCGTAGCGCCTGGCAATTTCCAGAACACGCCCGAATTGAAACTGCAGGCGCGGGTTGTTGATGTCAGCTGCAAGGTCGAAGCCGCATGCCCTGAGCGCATCGCGAACGTTGACCAGCCCATTGGTGACGCCTGGGACAGAACGCTGTGGGTCGTTGGGATCTGCCGCATAGAGGTCACAATTCGTCACGAGCGCCTTCATGCCCTTTTGAGTGTCGGGCAAAACCGATGGCCATACGCGAAACGTTTCACTGACGGCGCGTTCTCCTGCCTGTTGGAAAACAAACTCGGCGCTAGCCGCCTGGCTCTCACCGACGACCAAGATCTCGTCCTCGATTGAAGCGGATCTCAGAGGGCCGCTGACGAAGGCGCCGCGCTGGGAAAGCGACGCCAGCTGTACCTTGCTCTTCACCGTTGCCTCTGCGGCAAAGCGGCTCTGCGGAAAGACTTTTGCGAAACGGCTAAAATCGTCCGGGTTGGGGCTATCCTTGATGAAGGCCCACAATACCGCGTCGATGGTCAGGCCGCCGCTTGTCTCAGCCGGCGCCTGCCCCCCGCCGATCGCTGCGACACCGTGCTTGAACACAAATTTCGTTTCAATCGAACCGGTGATCCAGGGTATCTGAAACCCACCTGTCGCCTGGCGGACGTCGCCTCGCACCGTCCTGAACGTGTCGTAGATATCGAGGTCCGGCGTTTGCAAAGCGTTGGCGAGGGCGGAGGAATATGGGCTGTTTATGCCTGTGCCATCATAGGCGACTTCTCCCGCACTTGTCGCGAAGGCAATAAGCACCTGGCCGCTTCCCGATTCTGTGTAGGCCAGTCCCTCGTCCAGTCCCTTGTCCTTCGCGGCAGGGTTACTTCGGCAGGCATCGAGGATGAAGAGCTTCACCCCAACCGGGTCGTCCTTGACGATATCGATGAGATCGTTGAACCGCATTGCATCGGCGACGATCTTCTTTGCGGAGGACGTGGCGGTGTCGACCGGCAGCAGCAGGTTCTGACGATCGAACTGCAGTGCGTGGCCGGCATAGTAGAATATCGCCATGTCTGCACCCACGAGATGCGCTGCAATTGCGTCCTTCAAATCCTTGGTGGCAGCCTTTTTGATGTCGTAGAAAAGCAGCACATTGAAGCCGAGCTCGGTCAAGGTATTGGCAATAAGCTTGGCGTCGTTGCGGGGATTTGCAAGGGGAGCGAAGGCGTAGTCACCGTTACCGACGACAACGGCCGCGCGTCTCTCGGCGTGGGCCTCAGCGAGCCAAAGCAGGCTGAACGCGGCCATGAACGCGAACAGGAAGCCACGCCTCAAATGATTGGAAAGCACCGTCGCAACCTGCCTTCTCAGCGTTTTTCCAAGGGAAGAATCCGCACAATCATAGCCCGAACAATGGCAAATTCCAACGGACCTCGTTTTTGCTCTAGATCACTGCTTGAGGGCGCGCTTGGTTCGGTCGATAAGGAAGGTGCTTCTGAGCGGGCGAGGAATTTCTGCAATAGGGGCAACTGCGATGTCCGCGGTTCGCGCTGGCTAAGTCTGCTATCGGGCGATAGCAAGATTGATCCAACGGCCGACGTGAGGCGCAAAGCTGCCGCTTTCGCGGGCGCATAGGATGCACTCAGACACCTTGTAACGTGCGCGAATTCCAGCGCGTGCTTTAGCGACACAGTATCGGAACTAATTTCATGCAATCTTGCGCGGCAACTCAGCTAACCAAGGGTCATTGCTGTGACAAGCGCGCAACCGGCTTCAGAGGAAAATAACAACATTCGGGAGCGTCGCATCTGGCCGGCTGCGATCGCGGTGATCCTGCTCCTAGTGACGCTTCCAGCTGCTGTCCTCCTCGACCTGCGTGACTTCACGCATCAACTATCCGAACGTCAAGCGAACGACATCAGCAAGATCATAACTGACATTCGCACGTTCTACGCCAATGACGTGGTTGGGCGAATCGTCCAAGCGGACGCGCATACGAAAATCACCGCGACCGATAACTACCGCGACGTTGCTGGCGCGATACCAATTCCAGCGACGTTCTCGCTGGAAATCGGGCGTCTCACGAGTTCGCGTGACAACACTGTCCGGTACGAATTTGTTTCCGACTATCCTTTCGCCGGGCGGCCTCCACACAATCTCGATGACTTTCAATTAAAGGCATTGGCATCATTTCGTGCCGACCCGAATGTTCAAACGCTTGAGGCGACGGAAGGTGGCTGGAGTCCGACCGTTCGGCTGGCTTCGCCGATCCGCATGACCGCCGCCTGCGTAGCATGCCACAACTCGCATCCGGACAGCCCAAAGAAGGATTGGAACGTCGGTGATGTCAGAGGGATTCAAGCTGTGTCTGTCTCGCAGCCCCTATCTCAAGGGTCAATCGGCTTCCACTATCTCTTCGCATATTTTGCGGCCGCCATAGCCACAGGAGTTGCATTCATCGTAATGCAGTGGCGGCAGTCGCGCGAACTCGCCCTGGTCAACGGCGAACTGAAGGTGGCCAACAACTTCTTGGCAACGGTGTCGCTTAAAATCGCAAAATATCTCTCGCCTGAGATCTACAAAAGTGTGTTCAGCGGCGAGCGCGACGTGAAGGTGACTGCAGAGCGAAAGAAACTAACCATCTTCTTCTCCGACATCGTGGATTTCACTGCCACGACCGAGCGTATGCAACCTGAGGAACTGACGGCCCATCTCAACGAGTATCTAACAGAGATGTCGCATATCGCAATTTCTCATGGCGCCACCGTGGACAAGTTCATCGGCGATGCCATTCTCGCGTTTTTCGGCGACCCGCAGACGCTTGGCCCGCGCGAAGACGCACGTGCATGTCTGCGTATGGCCTTGGCCATGCAAAAGCGTTTGGAGCACTTGCAAGTCAAATGGCGGCAGCAGGGTATCGAGCACCCCTTTCGTGTGCGGATGGGAATAAACACCGGCTACTGCAATGTCGGCAACTTCGGCAGTGACGATCGTATGGATTACACCATCATCGGCGCCGAAGCTAACCTCGCCGCTCGGCTGCAGAGCATTGCACCTGCCGGCGGAATAATGCTCAGCTACGAAACATATTCCAACGTGCGGGACATGGTCGAAGCGTCGGCAGGTGAGCAGATCAGCATGAAGGGGATCAGCAGACCGATCGTGCCTTATACGGTGCGGGGTGTCCGGGAACAGTTGCGCGACGACACTGTCATAACAGAAATGGACGAGGGCATGTCGTTGACGCTCGATACCGCCGGGCTCGACCCCGCCAGGGCTGCGCGTCTGCGCGACAAACTTCAGTCGGCGCTGGCTCAACTCGAGGCTAAGTTGGTTGTGCCTTCTCCAAAGGAAACGAGCGGCTAGCGCATTGGGAGGAGCCGATACGGCCCCGACGCTCACGACCGGCGAGCACATCAAACAGTTAGGGCTAGAAAGATGAAGACTGTTTTATTCGCGGTCGTTCTCGCGGCAATGGCAACGGTGGCAATCGCGCAAGACGCGGAAACCGTGACCGTCGGCTTCACCGGTGTGGCGGGCAAGGACAGTGGAACAGCTCAGTTGACGGCAACGCCGGGCGGCTTGCTAATCGAGCTTGAAATCACCGGCCTACCTTCCGGCCAGTGGGTAGCTTTTCATATCACGAGGCCGGCTCTTGCGACCACAATTCGGGGCACGAGTCCGCTGGCGGTCATTTCAATCCCGGGGGGCAGGAATGCCTGATTTGAGGGGCGAAGCGGCTATTCACGCCATCAATGTCTGAGAGGGGGCTAATCGCTCAGAGCGATTGGATTTCGACCCTCAAAGCCACTCCAGGCGCCGGCCCTCCAGCCGGAGCAGGCGATCCTGCGGCACGTCCAGCCTAACCGCCTCTTGCGTGGACATCCCTAGCACCAGGCGGAACAGCGCGCGCACGACACCACCATGGGTCACGCAGACGGTGTTGCGATCGAGCGCGTCGAACCACGGCTTCACCCGCTCGAGCAGCGTCTGGTAGCTTTCGGCACTTTCGCCGGGCGGCTGGAAATTCCATTTATCGAGGCGGCGTTGCCTGGTCGAACCGGGATCCCTCGCCTCGAGTTCGGCAAAGGTGAAACCCTGCCAGTCGCCAAAGCTCAACTCGACGAGCAACGGCTCGGTACGATAAGCTTGCGGATCGAGGCCCATCGCCATGCGAACGCGTTCCATGGTCTCACGCGTTCGCCGCATCGGGCTGGCGACAAAGTCGAACTCTTCGGGGTTATGAACGATTTCGGCCAGCCGATGGCCGTTGCGGGAGGCCTGATCGCGGCCGAGCGCGTTGAGATCGGTGTCGGCCTGTCCTTGCAGCCGGGACTCGGCGTTCCACTCCGTCTGGCCATGGCGCGCGATGTAGACGAGCGGATACATCAGGTCTTTCGGATAACGGGAGCAGGCGAGGTGCTTGTCGAGGAAGCTATTCCTTGACGGTCGAGATATCAGGCGCGTCGACCGCCTTCATGCCGACGACATGGTAGCCGGAATCGACATGGTGGACCTCACCGGTAACGCCGCGTGAAAGGTTGGACAGGAAATAGACGGCCGAATCGCCGACCTCCTCTTGCGTCACGGTCTGCTTCAGCGGTGAATTGTACTCGTTCCACTTCAATATGTAGCGGAAATCGCCGATGCCGGAAGCAGCCAGCGTCTTGATCGGGCCGGCGGAGATGGCGTTGACGCGAATTTTCTTGGCGCCGAGGTCGACGGCCAGGTAGCGCACGCTGGCTTCGAGCGCCGCCTTGGCGACACCCATGACGTTGTAGTGCGGCATCACTTTTTCCGCACCGTAGTAAGTCAGCGTCAGCAGAGAGCCGCCACCGGTCATCAGCGCCTCGGCGCGCTTGGCGATGGTGGTGAAGGAAAACACCGAAATGTCCATGGTGCGCAGAAAATTGTCGCGCGTCGTCTCGACATAGCGGCCTGTCAGT
Source organism: Mesorhizobium sp. WSM4823 (assembly GCF_055811195.1). Classification (NCBI taxonomy): domain Bacteria; kingdom Pseudomonadati; phylum Pseudomonadota; class Alphaproteobacteria; order Hyphomicrobiales; family Phyllobacteriaceae; genus Mesorhizobium; species Mesorhizobium sp. WSM4823. Next base: position 791,403 of record NZ_JBVVQL010000001.1, on the reverse strand, counting down.
TCGTCCTTGTCGGAAAAGGCGATGGCGTGGACGAGGAAATCGAGCTTGCCCCAATGCTTGGCGATGTCGTCGAAAACCGCATCGAGGGTTGCCGGATCGGTCACGTCGCAATGGCCGGCAACATGGGCGTTGAGTTCCGCCGCCAGCGGCTCGACGCGCTTCTTGAACGCCTCGCCCTGATAGGTCAGCGCGATCTCGGCGCCGTGGTCGACGCAGGCCTTGGCTATGCCATAGGCGATCGACCGATTGTTCGCGACGCCCAGGACAAGCCCGCGCTTGCCGGCCATAATGCCTTGTCCACCCGCCATGTGAGCGCTCTCCGCAAGATCTTCTGCTTTGTGGAGTGCCTATCGCACAGGCAAAACGCCGCATCAAGCGCAGACGGCCAGCGAGTTCAAATCAGTCACGCGGCGTGAACGGCGGACAGGACGGGCGTTGGAGCGAGCTTCAGTGCTCTGGCCAGCGTGCCTTGACGGCCCAGGCTCGCGCAACCAGACGAATAGGCTGATCTGTTCCAAGCGTATGTGCCAGATGTGCCTTCAGTGCGGCTCGCTTCTCCTGCGGCAGACTGCTGCAATAGCCGGGTGCCGGCCCCGCGCCGAGCGTGAACGGCAGCCAGAACGCCTCGAAATCGGGGAATACCGTTTCGATTTCGAGCGATTCGATGACCGGTGACATCAAACCCGCCGCATGACAGATTTCGGCAAGCCCATCCCGGGTGCAGAACGGAAACCGCTTGCTTTCGTCCAGCGCAGCGGCGTCGCGGTCGATTGCAGCCGCTTTCCAGAAGGCATCGATGAAACCCATCCCGCCGCCGGGATAGTCCCAGACATAGAAGGCCAGCAACCCACCCGGCTTCAAAACCCTGCGCAACTCAGCCAATGCCGCCTGCCTGTCGGGGACGAAATTCAAGACTAGCGCCGAAGCGACGATGTCGAAACTGGCATCGCTGGCCGGAAGGGCTTGCGCGCTTGCGATCTCGAAGCGGACGCGCTCGTCGTGGATTGCCGAGCGGGCGTGCGCCAGAAACCCTTCCGACGGGTCGGTCGACAAGATTGATCGTGGCGAACATCCGCCAAGGATCGCCGCCGTCAAGGCGCCCGTGCCGCAGCCGACATCAAGCCAGGCGGCGTCCCGCGACGGGCCCAGCCAATCTACGAATTGATCGGCGATCCGCCTGCTCCAGCGGCCCATATAGTAGTCATAGTTCTGACCAACGCTCCATGCATCGAATTCGGCAGACTTGTTCATTCTCTCTCCGCGGCAGGTCAGCATTCTCGACGCACACGGTAACAGTCCCGTGCCTCAGGCGAGGCTGTCTCGTATCCCGTGCCGGGATTTGAGCCGAAAATGCTGCCTATTCGGCAACTTTGCGCCAGGGGAAGAGCATTCCCACCTGTTTGCGGTAGAGACGGTACCGATCGCCGAACAGCATGACGAGATCCCGCTCCTCGAGGAAAATGCCAAGCAGGATGTAACCGGTCGTGCCGAGCGAAAACAGAAGATGGCCCCATGTCATCGACGGCGTCGCCCAGAAGGCCAGCAGAAAGCCGACATAGATCGGATGCCGGACCCATTTGTAGAAGAGCGGCGTTCTGAAGACGGGAGGCGGCAGTTCCTTCTTGCGCAACGCGGCGAAGGCCTGCGACAGGCCGAACAGTTCGAAGTGGTTGATCAGACAGGTGCTGATCAGCAAGATCGCCCATCCAAGCCAGAATACGCCATGGATGACGGCGGTCCACAGTGGGTTCTCGATCGTCCAGACAAGTCCGGGGATCGGCCGCCATTGCCAATAAAGCAGCAGCAGGATGAGGCTGGCCAGCAGCACATAGGTGCTGCGCTCAGCCGACCTCGGCACAAGCCGCGTCCACCATCGCTTGAAGGCCGGGCGCGCCATGACGCTGTGCTGCGCGGCGAAAAGACCGAGCAGCAGCGTGTTGACGATCACGGCTTCGACCGGACTTCCCACGGTTCCGGAATCGATCGATTTCGGAACCACTAGATTGCCGACGAAGCCGACGGCGTAGAGAAACGAGCCCAAAAATATGACGTATGCGACAATGCCGTAAATAAGGGTGATTACGCCCGCCATGCTCCCCCTCCTTGCAAGCATAAAAATTCGGTCGGTCGACCGAATTCACATAACATCACAATTAGAGAAGAGAGTCAACTTGATCGGTCGCTCGACTGAAGTAAGGTGGTGAGACGCGAACCTGGACAGGAGAAATCATGCATCACCAACAGCGTGCCCATTCGAGCAACGGGCACACCGCATGACAGACGTCGCAGACAAATCTGATGCGACGGGTTCGAACAACAAGGTAAGGCGCGACACACGCGCCGAACTGCTGGCGGCAGCCGAGATTTGCCTGCATCGGGACGGTTTCGCTGAGTTGTCGACGCGGCGCGTTGCCGAGACAGCGGGCGTTCCCCTCAGCCAGATCCACTATCATTTCGGCTCCAAGGAACGCCTGATCCTGGCCCTGCTCGATCATTTGAACGAGCGCCTGCTAAAGCGCCAGGCGGAAACATTTGCAGCACCGATGCCGCTGTGGCGCCGTTGGGAACGTGCCTGTGATTTCCTCGATGAGGATTTGGCGTCCGGCTATGTTCGCGTCCTGCACGAGATGATCGCAGCCAGTTGGTCGAGCCCCGAGATCGCCAAAGCGGTGCGCCGCGATCTGCGCGGCTGGTTTGAGCTCCTGGCCGGGCTGGCGGAAGAGGCGGGCCGACAATTCGGCGGTCTTGGGCAATTTTCTGCCGCCGAAGTGACTAGCCTCGTCAGCGCCGCCTTTCTTGGAAGCGAGACGATGATCCTGCTGGAGATCGAGAGCCGGCACGTTCCGGTGAGGCAGGCGCTGCGCCGCTTTGGCGAAACGATCCGGCGAATGGAGGAAGCGGCTCCAAAAAACTAGATCATGCACCAGGAGGGAGGCAGCGCCGGTCGCGAGCTGCAAGAGGCGTCAGCGTTGCCGGTTGCGCATCAGCGCTTCGAGATCGCTGTCGCCGTCTTCAGGCAGCATCAGCCGCACATGGGCGTAGAGATCGCCGTGACCGCCGACTTTTTCCGGCAGGCCCCTGCCCTTCAATCGCAGGACCTTGTCCGAGCTCGACCAGGCGGGAACATTGACGGCAAGCTTGCCGGTCGGTGTTTCAACCGCCACCTTGGCACCCAGCACGGCATCCGCCAGCGCAACCGGCAGGTCTGCATGAAGGTCGCGGCCTTCGACACGATAGCGCGGGTGCCGCCGGAAGCGGATCTTGACCAGCGCGTCGCCCGGCTGCCCCGGCCCTTGCTCGCCCTGGCCCTTCAGCCGGATGGTCTGGCCGTCCTCGACATAAGCTGGCAGCTTGACGGCGACCTTGCGTCCGTCGGGGAACATCGCCGTCACCTTCTCGGCGGTCGCCGCTTCCTCGATGGTGACGTCGAGCGTCACGTTCAGGTCGGCGCCGGACGGCGCCTGTCGGCCGGCGCCCGTGCCGGCACCGCGAGAGAAGGTCTCGCCGAAAATCTGACTGAAGATATCGCTGTTGCCGTCGAACGGATCGCCGCCCGGACGGCTTGAGCGAAACTCGAAGCGCGAACCGCCGGGCCCTTGCTGCCGGCGAAAACCGGAGAAAGGATCGGCGCCGCCCGCCGCACCCTCGAAGCCCTGGAAGCGCGGCTTGCCGTCGACGTCGATCTCGCCGCGATCAAAAGCCGCACGGTTCTTCTCGTCGCCGACGATCTCGTAAGCCTGGTTGGCCGCGGCAAACCGCTCCTTCGCCTTGGGATCCGGATTCTGGTCCGGATGATAAGCCTTGGCGAGTTTACGGTACGCCGATTTTATGTCCTTGGCCGATGCGTTCTTAGCAACGCCCAGCACCTCATAGGGGTCGCGCATGCTTCCTGCCCTGGAGATGGAGTTAAGTCCACGATTGCCACCTATATGCGCTCGCATAGGAAGAAATTCCAGTGGCGCGTGGTCGTATGATGGCGGAAAATCAGAGCGCTTTGAAGTCCTGCATCCGCCAGGCGCCGGCGCCCGCCAGGCATACCTCACCCTTGAACAGGGCGACGCCATCGAAACTTTCGCGCGAGGCGGTAAAGCGGCGGCAAAGCTGGCCGTTGTCCCTGGACTCCGCCAGTTCGGTGATCGAGCCGCGCGAACCGGTATCGGAATTCGCCCAGGGAACCGCCTGCCCGCCAAGTTCCTGAATGTCGGCGGAAGACACCGCGTTGCGAATCGTCGTCTGGTCCGAGACGCGATCCTGATCGATCGGCGAGGCAGAAGCAGGCGTGCTGCTGGTCAGGATCGTACGGTCGACCTCGGCCTGCTCCAGGCTGAAGCCGCCGGCACCGCACGCAGCAAGCGGCAGGACGGCCAACGCGATCGCGGCGGCCTTGACCGCAGCCTGGGCGCTGGCCGAAGCAATAAGGCTCCATTGCCCGCTGTCAAAAGGTTGCGCGATGCGCGACAATCGGCAGTCTCCCCAGCCGGCAACAGAATTTGGAAAAACTATGAGCGAAACCGAGTTAACAAGCGGTGACTTTACCGAGGCTACCGAGCCATTCCGCCTCTTTGCCGCATGGCTCGACGATGCGACGAAAAGTGAGATCAACGATCCCAACGGCGTGGCGCTGGCGACCGTCGATGCCGAGGGCATGCCGAATGTGCGGATGGTACTGCTCAAGGGGTTCGATGAAAGCGGATTTGTCTTCTACACGAATTTCGAAAGCGCCAAAGGCCGCGAGATTCTTGGCAGCATGAAGGCGGCGATGTGCTTCCACTGGAAATCTCTGCGCCGGCAGGTGCGCGCGCGTGGACCGGTGGAGATCGTTACCGAGGCGGAAGCGGACGCCTATTATGCGACGCGTCCGCGCGGCAGCCGCATCGGCGCCTGGGCGTCGAAACAGTCGCGGCCACTGGAGAGCCGCTTCGCACTCGAAAAAGCCGTTGCCGAATACACAGCGCGCCACGCGATCGGTGAGATCCCGCGACCGAAACACTGGTCTGGCTTCCGGATCGTGCCGCAGACGATCGAGTTCTGGCACGACCGGCCTTTCCGGCTGCATGACCGCCTCGTTTTTTCCCGTAACGCTGAGGGCGGCTGGGACAAGACGAGGCTCTATCCCTGAGCCTTTTCGAAGAATCCCTGAGCCTTTTCGAAGACCGGGCGGCAAGATATGGTTTCATGCCGCTCCGGTCGCAAAAGGGTGAACCATGAGCCTGTTCCTGGCATTCCTCGGCGTCTCGTTCGTCGTCCTCGCCACACCCGGACCGGACACGGCCATCACCATTCGCAACGCACTTCTCGGCGGGCGCGCCGGCGGCGTGTTCACCGCGCTTGGTATCGCCAGCGGCCAGACGATCTGGGCATTGGCCACCAGCGCCGGCATTGTCGCTTTGCTCGTCGCTTCGGAACCGCTTTTCCTCGCCCTCAAATATGCCGGTGCTGCCTATCTCGTCTATCTCGGCGTCAAGGCGCTGCAAGAGGCGTTGCGTCCGTCCCACGAAGCGGAGGCGTTGACTGTCGCCAAGCCTTCGCGGCGGCTGAGGGCGGCAAGCGCCTTTCGCCAGGGCCTGATCAGCGATCTCGGCAATCCAAAGATGGCCGTGTTCTTCGCCAGCCTTTTGCCCCAGTTCGTGCCACCGGGTGAGGAAAGCTTCGCCGCGTTGCTTAGTCTGGGCGCGGTCTTCGCCATCATGACCTTTACCTGGCTGACGCTCTACGCAACGGTCGTCGCCAAGGCCGGGGATTTTCTGCGCCGGCCATCGATCCGCCGCGTCATCGAAGGCGTCACAGGAATGGTGCTGATCGGCCTCGGCATCCGTATCGCGACCGAGCACCGTTAGCCGCGATCCTGATTCACCCTTTCTTCCTGGTCATGAAGGCCGTCAAGGCAGCGCGCGCCTCGTCGGATTTGAGCCGTTCTCGGAAATGCTCGCTCTCCTCACGGATGCGGGCGACGAGGTCTTCACGCGAGCCGCGCATCAGGTCACGCGCGATCTTCAGCGCTTGCGGTGGCTTGGCCGCGATCTGGCCGGCGGCGGCAAGCACGGAGGTTTCAAGCTCGCTCTCCTCGACCACCGCGTAGATCAGTCCGGCGGCCTTCGCTCGCTCAGCCGAAAAGCCTTCACCGAGACCAAGCAGCGCGAAGGCGCCTTGTCGGCCCAGAATCTCAGGCGCAAGCAGGCTCGACCCGGCCTCCGGGACCAGGCCGAGATCGACGAAGGGCGTGCGGAACATTGTGCGCGGCGTGGCGAAGGTCAGGTCGCAATGCAGGTTGAGCGTGGTGCCGATGCCGACCGCGATGCCATCGACGCCTGAAACCATGGGCTTTTCCGTCCTGGCCAGCGCCATCAGGAAATCCCAGACCTCGGTGCCGCCTTCGCCGCCGGTGGCAATAACCATGAAATCGGCAAGATCGTTGCCGGAAGAGAAGGCGCCGGGCACGCCCAAAAAGACATGGACGCGGACCGCCGGATCGGCGTCGCCCTCGGCAAGAGATTTAGACATTGTCGCATACATGGCGCGCGTCAGCGCGTTCTTCTTGTCCGGGCGGTTCATGCGGATGATCTGGATGGCGCCCTGGCGCTCGACGAGGATATGCTCTGTCACGGGTGATCCTTTGTGAACGTCAGGCCCTTTTGGAGCATCAGGCCTAGTGAAACGCTAGGCAGAAATCAGCGTCTTGCCGGCGGCGGCGAGGCTTTCGCCGCCGCCGATCACGCGCTCCTTCAGCGCGCCCGCTTCGCCAAGCAGGTTTTCGGCGAAGAAACGGCAAAGGGCGATGCGGCTTTGGTCGGAAAGCGCGCCGCGTGCCAGATAGGCGCCGCCCGCCGCAAGCGAGATCAGCCTCAGATACGGCGTCGCACCGGCCAGCGCCTCGTCCGAGCGCCTGTCGGCAAGCAGCCCTTGCAGGAAGCGCGTCGCTTGGCTGAGGTCGTCGAGCGCCTTGTCGAGACCATCGGCGGTGCGACCAAAACCTTGAAGATTTGACGTCCGCACTTGATTGGCGACCACCTTCAGCTCGGCGATGTAAACATGAATGTGCTCGCCGCCGCCAAGCGGCAGCTTGCGCACCACCAGGTCGATCGCCTGGATGCCGTTGGTGCCCTCATAGATCGGCGCGATTCGCGCGTCGCGATAAAGTGCTGCCGCACCCGTCTCCTCGATGAAACCCATGCCGCCGTGCACCTGCAGCCCGAGCGAGGCGACCTCGACGCCGACATCGGTCGAAAAGGCCTTGGCCAGCGGCGTCAAAAGATTGGCGCGTTCCTGCCAGTGGCTGGCCTCATCGCCACTGGTTATGCGCGCATGATCGATGGCATGCGCGCAGGAATAGCTGATGGCGCGCGCAATCTGGGTCAGCGCTTTCATGGTCAGGAGATTGCGCTGCACGTCAGGGTGATGGACGATCGGCGCCATGCCGTTGCCGTCATAACTCGCAGCCTTGCCTTGCCGGCGGTCATTGGCGTAGGCGAGCGCCTTCTGCGTGGCCGTTTCGGCCACCGCTACGCCCTGGATGCCGACGGCGAGCCGCGCATTGTTCATCATGGTGAACATGCAGGCGAGGCCCTTGTTTTCCTCACCGATCAGCCAGCCGATCGCGCCAGGCACCATGCCTTCGAAACCGTCGCCATAGATCATGGTGCAGGTCGGCGAGGCGTGGATGCCCAATTTGTGCTCCAGCCCGGAGCAGAAGACGTCGTTGCGTGCGCCCAGCGCGCCATCGTCGCCGACAAGGAATTTCGGCACCAGGAACAGCGAAAGACCACGCGTGCCAGCCGGCGCGTCCGGCAACCGTGCCAGCACCAGATGGATGATGTTGTCGGTGAAATCGTGCTCGCCATAGGTGATGAATATCTTTTGCCCGAAGATGCGGTAGGTGCCGTCGCCGGCCGGCTCGGCGCGGGTGCGCAAGGCATTCAGGTCCGAGCCCGCCTGCGGCTCAGTCAGGTTCATCGTGCCCATCCATTCGCCGGAGACGAGCTTTTCCAGATATTTGGCCTTCAGCGCCGGCGAGGCGTGCTTGTCGAGCGCTTCGACCGCCCCCATGGTCAGCGTCGGGCCGATACCGAAAGCCATGGCGGCGGAGTTCCACATTTCGAGCGCGGCGACGCCCAGCATGGCCGGCAGCGCCTGGCCGCCGAATTCCTCCGGTGCGGACAGCGCGTTCCAGCCGCCGTCGATCCAGCGACGATAGAGTTGTTTCCAGCCGGGCGGCGTGGTGACGGCCGCGTCCTTCAGCACTGCGCCTTGTTCGTCGCCGATCTTATAGAGCGGCGCAACCTCCTCCGTGGCGAAGCGGCCGGCTTCCGCCAGAATGGCATCGACCAGGTCTTCGCCGAGGTCGCCAAAGGTGCCGGCGTCGAGCGCCGGTTTCAGGCCGGCCACATGCTTCAGCGTGAAGGCGATTTCGTCGACTGGTGCCCGATACATGCCGCTCGCTCCTCCTCCGTCCGGCACGCAACTTAAGATCCGTGCCGCAACAAAGCCACCCGCTTCGGGTCTCCCCTTTCGGCTTCTTTTTACGTAAACGTCAAATTTTGTCACGCAGATTTTGCAATTGCTGCGACACACGTTAAATTCGGCAAAAAGCCGGACAAGTTCGACCGGCGACGGATCAAGAATACCGGATCGGACCGCCCGTGCTCGCCAGACCTGACGCCTATCGCTGCATCGAATGCGGCCTGCCCTACCGAGCGGCAGGTTTTTGGTACCATCACGGGAAGATCGAGGATGGCGCCGCCTATTGGTCGGATCGCGGCATTCTGTGTTCGCCGCAATGCTCGCTGGCCCATAACCGCAAACGCGAGGCCGAGGGAACGGTTCCGCAAGCGCCGGCGCCCGATCCGTTCCAGATCCAGCCGCTCTCGCGCCCGTGACGGCGGCCAGCGGTCATATTGGGAAGAGAGATCGCACTTGATATGTACGGCTATATACCGTACATATCGGCATCAGAGGTGACTGTGATGCCAAACCAACAGGCCCGTACGGCCCGTCTCGAAGCTCGTATTTCGCCGGATATGCTGAACGTGGTGAAACGTGCTGCCGAAATCCAAGGCCGCAGCGTCAGTGACTTCGTGGTCGCAGCCGCTCAAGAGGCGGCGCAGCGCACGATCGAGGATACCGCCATTCTGCGTATTTCCATCGATGATCAGCGCGCCATGATGGAGGCGATTCTCAATCCACCCGAGCCCAATGAAGCGCTGCGCAAGGCCGCCGACGCTCACAAACGGCTTGTCGTCGAGCCGCGTTGAATTTCGCCCTCATTATCGAACCACTCGGGGGGTCGCATGAGCGCAAGGCGTTCAGCTGCGGGGTGTTGGCGCTTGATCGCTATGTCCGGGAACAAGCCAGCCAGGATGTCAAACGCCGAGTAGGCAATTGCTTCGTTGCCGTGGATCGCGATGCGGGAGCCATTGCCGGGTACTACACTTTGGCGGCGTCGAGCATACCGATCTCGTCCTTGCCAGAAGACCAAGCAAAACGCCTGCCGCATTATCCGGTTCTGCCCGCCATATTGATTGGCAGACTGGCAGTCGATGTCAGATACCAGGGACGGCAGGTCGGGTCGGCGTTGCTCGTGGATGCGCTACGACGCAGTGTCAGTGCTGCTCCTGCGTCCTTCGCGTTGATTGTCGATGCCAAGGATGACCAGGCGGCCGCTTTCTATCGCAAGCATGGCTTCACACCCTTGCAGAGCCGTCCGCTATCACTGTTCTTGCCCATAGCAACAGCATTGAAACTATTCGACTGACAATCGTGCTCGTCGCTTTGCCCTCAAAAGTGCCACAATGATGACCTCGCCAGCCCCAACTCAGCCTCTTGCGGACCCGAAGTATTTCCTTAACCGTGGCGGTTCAGGATTGGTGTTTAGCCAGCGGGGATTTCCTGTTTGAAAAAACCGGCGCACCCACTTCGCCGCTCAGCGCTTCTCGCTTTCATTGCGGCGATGGCGCTGACGCCGGTGGCAGAAGCCTCGGATTTTTCCGAGCCGTGGAAGAATGCCGACCGGGCGCTGGTGATCGATGCCTACGAATATAATTCCATCGACTGGGCCGAGCTTGCGACCGACAAGCGCATCGTCGGCTTCATCAACAAGGCCTCGGATGGGATGCCGCCAGCCTATTTCTGTTTCGGCGCCGAGACCGAGACGAGGCTCTGCAAGACGCTGTGGAAGCGCCATGCGGTAGCACAGGAACTGTTCCAGACGCGCAAGGTGGTGGCCAAGGCGCTCGGCCTGAAATGGGGCGCTTATCATCTCGCCCGCCCCGGCGATCCGGTGGGACAGGCCAATAATTTCATCAACTTCGCGAAGCCTGGGCCGGATGACCTGCTTGCCCTCGACATCGAGGACGATGACCCCACGAAATGGATGTCGCTCGAGGATGCCGAAGCGTTCGTGCGCCATGTGCATCGGCGGATTGGCCGCTTTCCCGTGCTCTACACCAACGGCAAGACCGCCAAGCACATCGCCGACAACAAGTACAAATACCGGCTCCTGTCGCGGCTACCGCTCTGGTATGCGCGCTACAAGCCAGACATCGGCGTGCATTTCCCGATGGGCAACTGGCAAGGCTACGCACTCTGGCAGTTTTCGGCAAAAGCCAATTGCGGGCGGTTCCGCTGCCCTTACCGGGTGGCTGGCACGCCCAACGATATCGATGTCAATGTCGCACCGATGGATGCCGCCGCATTGCGCGCGCAATGGCCCTTCGGCGGCCTGATCGACGTGCAGCCGGATTACCTCGCCTCGATACCGGTGCCTCTCTCGCGCGAGGCCGGGCTAGCCGGCAATGCCATTACCTACGCCACCGTGGCGGTACCACCGCCGAGCTTCACCGAAATGATCGCCACGTTCAGCGCACGCTGGACCAAATTCCGCAGCAGCTTTCAAATGGCTTTTGTAGAGGCAGCGCCGCGCCTTTCGCACGGGATCGCCGAGTATGTGGCCTGGACGCGGAAGGAAAAGCCCTCCGCATCGGCCTCCGAAGCGGCGCGCGCCGCCAGCGATCCGGTCAGCACCGCATCGACCGAGTTCGACCGTGGGCTGCGCTGAATTCTAAAGCCGTTGAAGGATCAGCGTGTCTGCTCGCGCGCAACAGCCTGCCAGCCGATGTCGCGGCGGCAGAAGCCTTGCGGCCAATCGATCCGGTCGAGCGCGGCATAGGCTCGCCTCTGCGCCTCGCCGACCGTGCCGCCGACAGCCGTGACGTCGAGCACACGGCCGCCATTGGCGACCAGCGCGCCGCCGTTGATGGCGGTGCCGGCATGAAAAATCTCGACGCCATCGCCCGCGGCCTCTTCGACGCCGCGGATCACCGAACCCTTTTCCGGCGTGCCGGGATAGCCCCTGGCCGCCATCACCACGGTAAGCGCCGCCTCGTCGCGCCAGCGCACTGAGCTATGCGCAAGCTGGCCGTCGGCAGAAGCGTTCAGCAGGACCAAGAGATCATCTTTCAGCCGCATCATCAGCACCTGACATTCCGGGTCACCGAAACGGGTGTTGTATTCGATCAGCTTCGGCCCCTTGTCCGTGATCATCAGGCCGGCGAACAGCACGCCGGAAAACGGCGCGCCAAGCTCGGCCATGCCGCGCATGGTCGGCTCGACGATCTCGCGCATGGTGCGGCCGATCATCTCCGGCGTCATTACCGAAGCCGGCGAATAGGCGCCCATGCCGCCGGTGTTCGGGCCGATGTCGCCGTCACTGAGGCGCTTGTGGTCCTGTGCGGTGCCGAACGGCAGCGCGGTGACGCCGTCGCACAGGCAAAAGAAGCTCGCTTCTTCGCCGGTGAGGAACTCCTCGACCACGACCTCCGCGCCGGCCTGTCCGAAGGACCCGTCGAAACAGGCATCGAGTGCCGCCAGCGCCTCGGCCAGCGTCATGGCAACAGTGACGCCCTTTCCGGCGGCGAGGCCGTCTGCCTTGATGACGATCGGCGCGCCCATCTTTTCGACATAGGCCCTGGCCGACGTCAGGTCGCCGAAACGGCCATAGGCGGCGGTCGGGATGTCGTATCTCGCGCAAAGGTCCTTGGTGAAACCCTTCGAACCTTCCAGCCGCGCCGCAGCCTTGGACGGGCCGAACACGCGGATGCCTGCGGCGCGAAGGTCGTCGGCAATGCCGGCGACCAGCGGCCCTTCCGGCCCGATGACGACGAGGTCGATGTTTTTCTCGGTGCAAAACCGGGCCACCGCCGCATGACCTGCAGTATCTAGCGTCACCAGTTCAGCTTCGCGGCCGATGCCCGGATTGCCGGGGGCCGCATACAGCTTGGTCAGCAGCGGCGAGGCCGCGATCTTCCAGGCCAAGGCATGTTCGCGGCCGCCGGAGCCGATCAACAAAACACGCATGCCCAGATTCCTTGCCATTCCATGATCAGCACTGCGCTATTGCGACCCGGATGATGGGTCAAGACATTTTGGCAGACTTTGAGAGCAATTCCATGCGGGAACGGGAATGTATCGGCCCGGCTTGCCGCTTGACGGCGTTCGCCGCGGCTGCCACTTCAGCGCAATGGAAACCGTCCAGTCGAAAGCGGCCCAGGGCCGCGTCGCCGATGCGCCGAGCGGCCACTGGGTCTACCGCATACTGCCACGCTGGCTGTGGCCCTATGCGCAGCTTGCGCGATGGGACCGGCCAATCGGCTGGCAGCTGCTGCTGTGGCCGTGCTGGTGGTCGGCTGCCCTTGCAGCAAGCGCCTACCCTCGCCCCGGCGACCCGGTTCTCTCGCTACTGCCGACCCCCTGGTATCTCGGGCTGTTCCTGGCCGGCGCCATCGCCATGCGCGGCGCCGGCTGCACCTACAACGATCTCGTCGACCAGGACATCGATAACCAGGTGGAGCGCACGCGCTCGCGGCCGCTGCCGGCGGGAAAGGTCACACGCCGGCAGGCCTGGGCATTTCTCCTTATCCAGGCTTTGGTCGGCCTCGCTGTACTTCTGCAGTTCAACAGCTTCGCCATCCTGCTCGGCGTCTGTTCGCTCGCGATCGTCGCCATTTATCCGTTCATGAAGCGATTTACCAACTGGCCGCAACTCGTTCTCGGACTCGCTTTTTCCTGGGGTGCGCTGATGGGATGGGCGGCGGAGTTCGGCGACATCGATGGCCCGGCCGTCATGCTCTATATCGGCTCGATCCTGTGGGTGATCGGCTATGACACGATCTATGCACATCAGGACAAGGAAGACGACGCCATCGTCGGTGTGCGCTCGACCGCACGCCTGTTCGGCGACAACACCAAGGCCTGGCTTGTCGGGCTCTATGGCGGAGCGCTGGTCTGCTTCGCCATCGCCTTTGCGTCGGCGCAGGCGCCAGTGCCGGCGCTGGCCGGGCTGGTCGCCGCCGGCGCTCATATGACGCGGCAGATCGCCGTGCTTGACATCGACGATCCGGACCAGTGCCTGCGACTGTTCAAGTCGAATAACCAGGTCGGCTGGCTGATCTTCCTTGGCCTGATCGGTGGTGCGGTCTGGGCGGCGCTGAAGCCGCTGGTTTAGGCTCCCGTCTCCCCTTCTTGTGGGAGAAGGAAGAGGCGCATGTGGACTACTCGCGTGAGATAATTTCCTGTCCGCCAATCACCAGTCTGAGGCCGAGGTCGCCGGCCCTGCGGCGGGCGAGGAAGCGCGGGCGGCGCGTGTTCGAAACGCGACCCTTGCGGCGGTCCTGCGCCGGCAATGTCTTGATGGCAGCGCCTAACGATTCCTCCAGCGTGCGGGCGATGCCGTCGGATTCGATCAGAAGCATCGGCAGACGGTAAGCGTCGGCCCAGGCGCGCCAATCGGCGGCGACATCCTCGAGATCGTCGGCCACCAGCAGCGGCACCGACAGCATCGGATCATTGTGCAGAAGTTCCAAGGTCACCGTGACATTGCCATCCGGATCCTCCATCGCGCGGGCGGCCACGCCGCGAAATGCGTTGGCGGGCAAAGCGATGATCGCCGGCACGCCGCTCATCTCCAGCATGCGGCGAATGACGGCGCCACGGTGGTCGATGGTGAAGGTAACGTCGCCATAGTCGTCGCGCGTGGCATAGCTCACCACTTGCGGCAGGCGGAATGGATCGAGGCGCATGTTGCGCCCGGCCCAGACTGGCTTCAGTCCAGTGTTCATATTGTGCCTTTCCTGTCTCTCCTGAGAGCCGGTCTTCCGGGTCTCCGGGCCGGTTTTTCCAGCCTCGTTGTGGAGAAACATTAGCGCGGGCTTCTTATCGCGGCGCTTAAGAAAGTCGGTTAAATTTTGCTGATCTCAGAGGGATGGTTATCGGAATACGACCAGGCACAGGATATCGAAAGGATCAGATAACCTTACCGGGATTCATGATGCCGGCCGGATCGAAGGCCGTCTTCACCCTGCGCATCAGATCGATCGCCATCGGCGGCGCCGTCGCGATCAATTCGTCCCGTTTCAGCTGGCCGATGCCGTGCTCTGCCGAGATCGAGCCGTGGAAGCTGCGAACGACATCGTGCACCGCCTTATTCATGGTGTGATAGAGCCCGAGAAACGCGTCGTCATCGCCGCCGACCGGCCGGGAAATATTATAGTGGAGATTGCCGTCCCCCATGTGGCCGAAACAGACCTCGCGCGCACCCGGGCTGACCGACTGCACGGCGCCGGCGGCCTTTTCGATGAATTGCGGGATAGCTGCCACCGGCACTGAGATGTCGTGCTTGATCGAGGCGCCTTCGGGTTTCTGCGAGTCGGGCAGCACCTCGCGGAAATTCCAGAAGGCGTCGCCCTGGGCGAGAGTTGCCGCGATCACCGCGTCGCCGACGATTTCCTGTTCGAGACCTTCCGACAGCACCTCCTCGATCAGGGTCCTCGCATCCTCCGCGGAGCGGCCCGACGAGATCTGCATCAGCACATACCATGGCCAATCCCCGGCTAGCGGCCGCACGACCCCTGGCGCGTGCTGAAGCGTAAAGTCGTAGGGCCTCTGTCCGATCAGCTCGAAAGCGGTGAGTGCGGCCCCGGCACGGTCCATCGCCAGGCCGAACAGGGACAGCGCCGCCTCCGGCGAGGGCAGGCCGGCGAAAGCCACCTCACGCCCCTTGGGCTTGGGGAAGAGCTTGAGCACGGCAGCGGTGATGATGCCGAGCGTACCCTCGGCGCCGACGAACAGGTTCTTCAGATCGTAGCCGGTGTTGTCCTTCTTCAGCTTGCGCAAATCGTCGAACACCTCGCCCGTCGGCAGCACGACCTCGACCCCGAGGCAGAGCTCACGCGCATTGCCATAGGCAAGCACGCCGGTGCCGCCGGCATTGGAAGAGAGATTGCCGCCGATCTGGCAGGAGCCTTGCGCGGCAAGCGACAGCGGAAACAGCCGGTCGGCCGCATCTGCCGCTTCCTGCAGCGTTTGCAGGATGACCCCGGCCTCGACCGTCACCGTATTGGACAGGACGTCGATCTCGCGGATGCGGTTCAGCCGCGATAGCGACAGCACAATCTCACGTCCGGACATATCCGGCACCTGCGCGCCGACCAGCCCGGTATTGCCGCTTTGCGGAACGATAGGCGTTGCCGTCTCGGTCGCCAGCCGCATGATGCTGCTAACCTCGTCGACGCTGCCGGGCCTCAGCACCAGCGCCGTCCGGCCATGCCAAAGGCCGCGTCTCTCCGTCAGGTAAGGCGCGATGTCCTGCTGGTCGCGGAGAGCATATTTGTCGCCGACGATGGCCGCAAAGCGATCAATGAGGGCGGGGTCGATATCCCTGGATATGTCGTTCATGAATGGAAACTCCGGTCCTCAGTCGATCTTGTCACGAGGGGCGGCGGCGCGCGAAAGCCGGTCGTTGATCGCCTCGCCCAGGCCGTCGAACGGGATCGGCTCGACAGCGATTGTCTTGGCGCCGCTGCGATCGAGATCCTGCATGTGGGCAAAGAGGTTGGCTGCGGCCTCGCGCAGGTCGCCGGTCTCGGACAGGTTGCGAAAAGCGGCAGCGCTTTGCCAGCCGTCGGCACGGCGGCCGCCGAACGCCAGCAAGGCTTCGCCCTTTGCGACTTTTGCCGCATTGATCCGCACCGCAGCACCCGGCGCATAATGCGAGGCCAACATGCCCGGAGCCTCAATGGCTGTCGCACCGCGCAGCAGCGCCATGCCGGCGGCCGTTTCGATCTCCTCGGCAGCAATGCCGCCCGGCCGCAGCAGCCGCAGCTTTCCACCCTCGACCTTGACGATCGTCGATTCGAGCCCGACGGACGTTGCGCCGCCATCGACCACCAGCTTGATTTTTGCGCCGAGATCGGCCGCCACCGCCTGGGCCGTCGTGGCGCTGATCCTTCCCGAAGAATTGGCGCTGGGCGCCGCAAGCGGGCGTCCGAGCCTGGCGATCAGCTCGCCGCCGAAGCCTTTCGGCATGCGCAGCGCGATCGTGTCCAACCCGGCAGTGACCAGTGGATGGATGCCGTTGCCGGGCCGCTGCGGCAGCACCAGCGTCAGCGGTCCCGGCCAGAATGTCTGCGCCAGTCTTTTCGACAGCGGATCGAACACTGCGATGCGCTCGGCCATCGGCAGATCGGCAACGTGGGCGATCAGCGGGTTGAAGCGCGGCCGGCCCTTGGCCTCGAAGATGCGCGCCACGCCAACGCCGTTGGTGGCGTCGCCGGCCAGGCCGTAGACGGTTTCGGTCGGAATGGCGACGACATCGCCGCCTTCGAGCAGCGCCAGCGCCCGCTCCATCGCCTCGCTGGCGGCAAGTATCTCAGCCACTGTCATCACCTTACAGATGCGGGACCTCACAAATGTGGGTGCGTAGTACGGTGACGTTCTCGGGGCAAGCCCGGCACGAGGCAAGTCCGGCGGTTGGCGGATTACCAATCGCTAAAATGCTATCTTTCCTCGCAAGCCCGCATCAATTCCCCGACGGTATGATGCCGGCCTGTTGGGCAAGGGGAACTATCATGGTCTGGGTGCGTATCCTGGGAGCGCTTGGTCTCATTCTGGCTGCGGGAGGAGCGCAGGCTTCGTCCTTCATTGTGCCAGGTGCACCATCCTCGACGCCGTCCGTCGTCAAGCTTGGCGCGCCTGAACCGGTGAAGGTGGCTGAGAGCTCCTCCACCCCATCGATCGTGGCGCTCGGTGAACCAGTGCCCGATGTCGCCTATGAAAAAGTTGCTGCGATCCCGAGCCAGCCCAAGCATGATTCCATGCAAAGCCCGATGATCATTCGCGGCGGCATCGTCGGCGATGCCTTCGCAACCCCGGCTCCCAGCGCCGCACCTGCCGCGACCACCGCTGCCGCGGCACCTGGGGCGGGCAGCAGACCTGGCGAAAAGATAACGGCGACGAACAGCTCGCCTGAGCCCGCAATGCCGCAGCCGACGCCCATTCCCGAGATCGACCAGGCTAGATAGCCGCTAGACCAGGACGACGCTTGCGCGCCGTCCTGGTCCGCTGAGTAAATTCCGTCGCCTGAAAAAACCTCAGGCCGCGACCTCTTCGTCCTCGTCGTCGGAGGCGTCCTCTTCGTCAGCGTCATCTTCGTCAGCGTCTGGCGCCTCGGCCTTCACGCTGTCGCCGTCGTCTTCCTCGTCATCGTCATCGTCATCATCTTCTTCGTCTTCCTCATCGTCATCCGAGAGGGTGGCGGCTTTGTCGTCTTCAGCGCCTTCCTCGGCCGTCGCTTCGCTTTCGTCCTCACTGTCCTCGTCCGACAGATCGGCAGCTTCGACCGTCGCAGCGGCGGCTTGATCGAGGGTTGTTTCGGAAGCAGACTCAAGCGTCTCGGCGGGCGTTTCTTCTGTCACTTCGATGTCGCGAGCGGAATTCATGGAAGCCTCCGTGGGGTTGGGGAACATGCTCCTTGTGGCACCCGGAGATCATCGTCATATGACTGTAAGCCGGCTCGAATCGGCTATTGGAAAGAAATATTTCCCAAGCCTCAGCCGGCGATTTTCGAGAAATCCGCAACCTGGTCGGTCGCTGCCCGGACGCGTGCCAACAGTGCGAGGCGGTTGGCACGAACAGCCTGGTCCTCATCATTCACGAGAACGCGTTCAAAGAATGAATCAACCGCTTCGCGCAACACGCTAAGCGCCAGCATGGCGGCGGAAAAGTCTTCATTGTGAATCGCTTCGCCGGCTTCCTTCTCGGCCCGATTCACCGCCGCAAACAGCTTCTTTTCAGCATCTTCGCGGAAAAGCGCCGGTTCGACACGGTCGGCGATGATTGTCTTCTTCTTCTCCTCGGCAGCGAGAATGTTGGCCGCGCGCTTGGTGCCGGCAAGCAGGTTCTTGCCGTCCTCGGTGTCGAGGAACGAGCCGAGCGCCTCAACCCGGCGGACGATTTGAAGGAGGTCGTCGGACTGCGGGGTGATGACAGCGTCGATCAAATCATGCCGCGCACCCTGGTCGCGCAGATAGACTTTCAGGCGATCGTGGAAGAAGGCTAGGAGATCGGAGTTCAATTCGGCAAAGGACACCAGAGGCTGTCCGGAGTTTTTTACGACTGTTTCGATCACCTGTGAAATCGAATCCTCAGAGTCGGAATTTCGCTCCTCTATAACAACATAGATCGGAGTCTGGACGTCAAACTCAACAGGTTCGGCGTATTTCGGCCCGAACTTAGGACCGAGCCGATTTCGATTGATGGTCCAAAATTCCTGATGACCTTTCACCCTCGCGTACACGTATGTATCGCCGCGTTGTTTTTGAACAAGGATGTTAAGATACGCAGCGTGAATTTGGTTGCTCACGCTCAATCTCACGCCATTTTCAACCAAAATCCTGATCATGCCCAACGCAGCTCGCCTGAGGGCATAGGGATCTTTGCTGCCAGTCGGCTTCTCATCAATCGCCCAGAAGCCGACCAACGTGTCGAGCTTGTCGCCGAGCGCGACGGCAATCGAGACCGGATCGGTCGGCACGCGGTCTGATGGGCCTTGCGGTTTGTAGTGTTCCTCGACGGCGGCTGCGACCGATGGATGCTCGCCCTGCAGCAGCGCATATTTGCGGCCCATGGCCCCCTGCAGTTCAGGGAACTCGCCGACCACTTCTGTGGTGAGATCGGCCTTGGCCAATACCGCGGCGCGGCGTGCGAGCGCGGGAATCTCCCCCCTCGAGGGGGAGATGTCGCCGAAGGCGACAGAGGGGGTCGGTTCGCGTGGAGTGCCAACTTCGTCTTTTTTCGAAAGACCAGATCGCGTCGCGCCAGCCGAAGCGACCCCCTCTGGCCTGCCCTCTTTGTCACCACTTGGCATCTCCCCCTCAAGGGGGGAGATTGAACTCGCCACGATCGGCGCCAAATCCTCAGCCAGCCGGGCAATCCGCTCAACCCGCTCACCCTGGGTGCCAAGCTTGGCATGGAACGTCACGTCGAGATGATCGAGGCGAGCCATGCGTTGGTCGAGCGGCTTTTTGAGATCGAGCCCGAACTTTTCCGCCGATGCCTGCAATTGGTCGAGGTCGGGCAGGTCGCCTTGATCGGTCTTCCAGAAATAGAGCGCGTCGGACAGCCGGGCGCGCACCACCTTGCCGTTGCCGTAGGCGATCTCCTTGCCGCTATCCTTGGCCCCGATGTTGGCGGTCAGGATGAAGCGGTTGGAAAGCTCTTCACCGACGCCCTGCGGCCGTGTGACAAAACACTTCTGGTTGGCGCGGATGGTTAGCCGGATCACCTCGGCCGGAATGGCGAGAAAGTCCTGCTCGAATTCGCCCATCAGCACGACCGGCCATTCGACCAGGCCTGACACTTCCTCGAGCAGGCCCTCGTCCTCGACCAGATCGAGCCCGTTGGCGAAAGCGAGATTCCTGGCGTCGGAAAGGATGATCTGCTTGCGCCGGTCGGCATCGAGCACGACCTTCGCCGCCTCCAGCTTGGCGGCATAGTCGTCGAAACGGCGCACGGCGATCGCGCCCGGCGCATGAAAACGATGACCGTAGGTGACATTGCCCGAACGGATGCCATCGATCTCGAAATCGACCACCACCGGCTCCTCGGTCTCCGGGCCGAAGGTGCAGAGGATGGATTGCAGCGGCCGCACCCAACGCAACGATCCGGGTTTCGCCGAGGCCGGCCCCCAACGCATCGATTTCGGCCATGGAAAGTCGCGGATGACGGCTGGAACCAACTCGGCGATGATTTCTTCCGCCGCCCTGCCCGGCTTGGAGATATGGGCGACATAGAAGTCGCCCTTCTTCGGATCGGCATGGATATGCGCCTCGGCGATCGAGGAAAGACCGGCCTTGCGCAGAAAACCCTGAACTGCCTGTTCGGGAGCCTTGGTCGACGGCCCCTTGATCTCCTCGCTCATGTCCTTCGAGCGCGCGGTCACGCCGCGAATGTCGAGCGAGAGACGCCGCGGCGTCCAGTATTCGCGTGCCGCCTCATAGGTCAGACCGGCCTCGACAAGACCGTCGGTCAGCATCTTCCTCAGGTCGCCGGCAGCCTTGCGCTGCATGCGTGCGGGGATCTCTTCCGAGCGCAGTTCGAGCAACAGATCCGGCATCAGAGTTTCCCTCCCCGCATGCCTTTTCCTTTTTTGCACGTCCTCGCGCCTGCGGCGCTGCGGGCGTGCGGCTGAGCAGGAATCTCTTCCGAGCGGAGTTCTAGAAACAGGTCGGGCATTGATGGGGCTCACGCGGCAAATGGTCCGGCGGGGCATAGCAACTCGGCTGACCGCTGTCACCCTTCCGCGCAACATCGGGGCATCTACCGGCGATTTCCTAAAAAATGCGATGGACTGTCGGGTTGGAGCGAGCCCGCTCGTCCTTGGGTCAAAGATTTCCCTGAACCGAACGCAGCGCTGAAGCGACCCACGCTCAGGCAGAGAACTATTGGCTGAACGACCATGAAGACGGCATCGACATTTCTCCAGATCCTCGCGCTCAGCGCCTGTTTCGCGGCGCAGGCTCATGGCACGTTCGCGATGCCCGGCGTCAGGCAAGCGCTGCGGACGATGGCTGGCTCCAGCAGCCAAGGCGTATTGCCAATCAGCGTTTCAGTCGAAATTGCCAACGGCCTTTGGAGCTAAGCTGCCAGCCCACCGGCCTGCGTCATCAAAAACGCCTCACCACAGGCCTTCGCCAGATTGCGCACCCGCAGGATGTAGCTCTGTCGCTCGGTGACGGAAATGACGCCACGCGCGTCGAGCAGGTTGAAGACGTGACTGGCCTTGATGCACTGGTCGTAGGCGGGGAACACCATCCGGTGCATCGCCAGATTGTCGTTCGAAGCTGGCGAGCCGGCATCGAGCAACGCCTTGCACTCCGCTTCGGCGTCCTCGAAATGCCGAAGCAGCATCGCCGTGTTGGCAAATTCGAAATTGTGGCGCGAATATTCCTGCTCGGCCTGCAGGAAGACGTCGCCATAGGTCACCTTGTCGGCGCCCTCGCGGCCGTTGAAGTTGAGGTCGTAGACATTGTCGACGCCTTGCACATACATCGCCAGCCGCTCCAGCCCGTAGGTGAGCTCGCCCGCCACAGGCGCGCATTCGATGCCGCAGACCTGCTGGAAATAGGTAAACTGCGACACTTCCATGCCGTCGCACCAGCACTCCCAGCCCAGCCCCCAGGCGCCGAGCGTCGGGCTTTCCCAGTCGTCCTCGACGAAGCGGATGTCATGCAGCAGCGGATCGACGCCGATGGCTGCCAGCGAGCCGAGATAAAGCTCCTGCAGATTGGGCGGGTTCGGCTTCAGGATCACCTGATACTGGTAATAGTGCTGCAGGCGGTTCGGGTTCTCGCCATAGCGTCCATCCTTGGGCCGGCGCGAGGGCTGCACATAGGCCGCATTCCAGCGCTTTGGCCCGAGCGCGCGCAGTGTCGTCGCCGGATGGAACGTGCCGGCGCCGACTTCCATGTCATAGGGCTGGAGAACGACGCAGCCATAGTCCGCCCAGTAATTATGCAAGGTCAGGATCAGCCCCTGGAACGAGCGGCTGGGATGCATATGGGCTGGGATGTCAACGGTCACGGCGGCCTCGACGGGAAAGGCGGGGATGCGGCCCTCCCTAGAGCGCCCACCGGCAGGCGTCAAGGCAAGTGGCCGGCCGCAGCCAGGGCAATCGGGTGAGTTAACGCGTGACATACGGCGCAAGCGCTGAATCTGTGGGTCCCAATTGATTCGGTTGGGGGAATGACCGCAGCGGACGGTTCACACTTACCTTGGCCCGAGTCCGCACGACAAGATTGCGCTCGCAAACAAAATAGCAGGCAAGCGAGCAGTTCGCGATGTGGGCTCAAGTGAATTCCCGGCCCAAGAGACGGACGCCGAGAGCGGTGTGGCGGCCTGATCGTGGCCCCTTGCTGGGGGCCAGAGATGAGAGCGCCCAGCGGTCATTCCCGCGCCTCAGCCGTTCAGCGGCTCTCATGTGTGGTATCATTCGGCAGGCGTTCAGCGCTCTCGAGAAGACAAAAGTCATGGATTCCCAAGGGATGGCTCAGTTGTCCTCCGTCGATTCTCTTGCAGCGAGTTTATTGTCGGCAACATTGATGTTCGATCGGGCCTCGTTGCTGGCGCTCGAGGCTTTAGCTGCCGAATCCGACCGTCGGGTCCTGAGACGCGGTGAGGTTCTGGTTCGCGAAGGCGATGCGTCGGACAGGTTTTTCATCGTGCTGTCTGGACGCTTTACGGTACACAAAGGAGATTCGACCGGCTTGGTCGCGGAGATCGCACAGGGTGAACTCATCGGTGAAATCGGTTTCTTCGCGGGACTACCCCGCACGGCCACTGTCCTTGCAGCGCGCGATTCGATCGTCCTTGAAATCGGTCGCAGTAATTTCGAGAAGGCGGCCGAGACATTGCCTAGCCTGAGAGAGGCGGTCACGGTATTTCTGGCGCGCCGGTTTGCCACCCAATCTCCGAGTTCATCGCGTCTCAAGGAACCTGCCAAGATCCGAACGCTCGCAATCATTGCAGCCGGCGGAAGTCGCATCTCACCGGTGCTCATCCAGCACCTGCGGCAAGCGTTCGGCGCGGCCACGCGCGCTCGGTTCGTTTCCCGGCTTGACATCCAAGCGAAGTTCCCAGGTCTTCCGATCGACGACCAGCCGATCCTTAACTGGTTGAACGAACTGGAGGCGGAAGCCCAATTCATCGTCTATGTTGCCGATGAGGAACCTAATGAATGGACCCAAGTCTGCATTCGCCAGGCCGATACCGTCCTGTTGCTGGCCAACGCGTCCTGCTCGCCTCGCCTGAACCCGTCTGAGAAACTGACGCTATCGGTCCATCCGCCATCGACCAGTCGGCTTGTCCTAATTCACGACAATCGCCCGGCTGCGGTCTCCGGTACCTCTGCATGGCTCGATGAGCGACCCTATGTTGACCAGCATCATCATGTTGCGCTGGACGACGCGTCTGATTTCCAGCGCCTGGTCCGATTTATTTCGGGCAAGGCAGTGGGCTTCGTGGCGGCAGGGGGTGGGTCCCTCGGTAGCGCTCACTTAGGCGTCTACAAGGCTTTCGTTGAGGCGGGCGCTTGCTTCGACTATCTCGGCGGGACAAGTTCCGGAGCGGCGATGATGGCCGGCTTCGCAAAAGGCTTGGATGCCGACCAGATCGACCGAGGCACCCACAACATATTTATCAAGAGCCGGGCGTTTCGCCGCCCCACCTTGCCGCATTTCGCACTTCTGGATCACAAAGCGTTTGATCAGGCCCTTCGGCTGGAATACGGCGACGTTCTGATCGAGGATCTTTGGCTTCCGTTCTTTGCGCTTTCGACCAATCTGAGCAGCCGTCAGCCCCATGTCCACCGTCGTGGCAAGCTCTGGCACGCCGTTCGGGCGTCCGGCTCCATCCCGGGTGTCCTGCCGCCGTTCTTTACAGATAACGGCGATATGCTGGTGGACGGCGCTATCATGAACAATTTGCCGCTGGAGCAGATGACGGAGCTCAAGACCGGACCCAATGTCATCGTTACCTTCGGGTCGAGTGCACCGCAGAAATACGACATAGACTATGATCGCATCCCCGGAGCTTCCGAACTGGCATTGGCCTTGCTGAACCCTTTCGGTCGTGCCCGCTTGCCTCGAGTTCCCAGCATGCTTCAGGTCATTGCCTCGAGCATGCTGGCACACCGGCCACAGGACATTGCCGTCGGCGAAGAGGATATCCTGGTCTGTCCGGAGGTTCCGAACACTATCAGCTTCATGGATTGGAGTCGGCATTCCGAGTTGTTTTCGGATGCCTACGACCGTACGACCCGATGGATCGAGGAACATCTCCGCCAGAACGACTCAGGGCTCCGAGCGGTGCTCGGCACCACGCACGATTAGCATGGCTTATAGTGCAGACCCTTAGCGACAGCGGCGACGAGCCCCGCATAATCGAATTCAGAAGTATTCAGCCCTTCGGCGCAGGCACCGGCTCGGGCTTGACCTTCGGGGTTTCCTGCGCCGTGTTGGATTCGATCGGCGGCAGGCCCTTCAGCAGCTTCTGCTGCAAGGCAGCGAGCACGTCGGGATCCGGCTTGAGGTCGCGGGCCTGGTTCCACTGGAAGGTGGCTTCCAGCCTGCGGCCAACGCGCCAATAGGCGTCGCCGAGGTGATCATTCAGCACCGGATCTTCCGGCTTCAACGAAACGGCGCGTTCCATTTCGCGCACGGCGTCATCAAACCTGCCCAGCCGGAAATAGGCCCAGCCCAGCGAATCGACGATGTAGCCGTCACTCGGCCTGAGATCGACGGCCTTCTGGATCATCTCAAGGCCTTCCTTGAGGTTGATGTTCATGTCCACCCAGGAATAGCCGAGATAGTTCAGAACCTGCGGCTGGTCGGGGAACAATTCCAGCGCCTTGCGGAAATTCGGCTCTGCCTTTGGCCACTCCTTCAGCCGCTCATAGGCAATGCCGCGCTGGTAGAAAACGTTCCAGTCGGCGCGCGTCGGGGTCTTCAGCGCCGCCACCGCCTTGTCGTAGAGATCGGCAGCAGAGCGGAAATCCTCCTTCGAGCCATAGACGCCACCGAGCGCCTGATAGGCGCGCATGTCGTCGGGATGCGCTTCGACTAGGGCTTTCAGATGGGAGATGGCCTCGTCATGGCGGTCGAGATCGGCAAGGTTGAGGCCGAGCTGCAGTTCCGAAAGCTCCTTCAGCGGCGAACTGGCCGGGATGCGGCGATAGAAGGCGATGGCGCCCTCGCCGTCCTTCAATTGCTCGGAAACGGCGGCGAGCTGGACCAGGGCCGCGTCGCTGTCGGGCTTCAGTGCCAGGGCATATTGCAGATAGAGGCGGACGAACGGCTCGCCGCCGCCGCGATTGAGTGCGGTGGCGAGATCGAGCAGAATTTCCGAGGCGCCGTCAGACGGGCCGGCAACGAAGGGTTCGATCTTCTCGCCCTTGGTGATCTTGTCGCGAAGCGCCGATATTTCCACCTTGCCGGATGCAAATGCCTCGGCTTGATCAAGCACCGACAGCGCCTTGTCCTTGTCGCCCTTGCGGGCGAGGAAGGAGGCGTAGGCCTGCGCATTGCGCATCCATGTTTCGGGCGCCGCGCTACCGGTCGCGGTGTCCTGCAGCGTCGCGGCGTAGATTGCATCCGCCTTTTCGGGCAGGCCCGACGCATCCGCAATCAGCGCACGATGGAAGGATTTGAACAGGCCGAACCAGTCCGGCCCCTGCAGCTTGTCGATGGAGGCCATGGCCTCGCTGGCGTCGCCGGCGCCCTGCTTGGCCCAACCGGTCATGACGCCGGAGATCAGCCGGTCGAGATCGGATTCAAGCGAAAGCTTGAGCCAGTATTCTGCCTTGGTGAAGTCCTTCTTATGAAAGGAACCGACGGCCAGCGCCAGGCGCGAAAACCGCTCGACGTCTGGGACCGCCTTGAGCTTGTCGGCATAGACCAGGGATTCTTCGAAGCGCCCTTGCGCGATCAGCGACAGCATCAGGCTTTGCTGCAACGAGGTGTCACCAGGAGCGAAGGCGAGCGCCTGCTTGTAATAGGTGATGGCGCTGTCGAGATCGTTATCGCCCTCGGCGACCCGCGCGGCGAGATAGGCTCCCGAGAAGGATGTGATCTTGACTGGCTCGGTGGTCTCTTTGGCTTGGGCTGGCAGACCGGAGATCGCCATGCCCGTCACAATTGCCAGCCCCGTCAGCCAGCGCGCACATCCTTGCCGCATCGTATCCCTTTCAGTCAAAGCCATGCCCGCGTCAGCGGGATCGCCGTAGACTCGATCTTTTCCAGGCAAAGCATGGCCTTTTTGGGGTCACGCTTCAACCCGGCGCGAATTCACAATCGGGTCATGCGCTTAACAAACCACGTCAACAGAGCGCCTAACCGCGACCGTCGACCGATTTTGCCGGGCTGGCGGACTGCCGGCTTGTCCTGCTGCAGTCCCGGCAACCGATGCCGTAAGCTATCCGTAAGCGGCGAGGATCGAGAGTTTCCGCTGCGGAATGATGCGGGGAACCGTGCAGATGGATGTCGTTGCTTCGACCAGGAAAATGCCGATGCTGGAAATGCCGCGGGACGAGCAGGCCTTCGCCATTGTCGATCTGATCTACGAAGCAGCGTTCGCCGCCGAGCTGTGGCCGGACGTATTGGGAGCGGCAAGCGCGATCTCGCGCTCGGCAAGCGGCGCGATCTTTGTCTTCAGCGATCACACGCCAGTCCGCGCCATCACCGAAGCGCATGTCCAGCCCTTGCTCGACGAGTTCATGGCGGGAGACACTTGGAAGTTTTCCGAAAGCGTTCAGCGCATGTGCAGCACGCAGCCCGCAAGCTTTGTACGGGTCGACGATTTCATGACCGACGAGGAGATCGAGCGCGATCCCGTCCATAAAAACGCGACGGCATTTGGCGTTGGATCGCATGTATGCACATCCGTTCCAATGGCTGGCGGAGAGCTTGCCCTGTTTGCCTTCCAGCGCTGGCTGAAAGACGGGCTCTACGATCAGGCCGCGATCGATCTGCTGAACGGACTGCGGCCCCACCTCGCAAGAGCCAGCCTTGTCGCTGGGCGCCTGGGTCTAGAACGGGCCAGGACCGCAGTGTCTATTCTCGGGGAAATCAGGTTGCCGGCCGCAATCATGAGCGGGTCGGGCCGCGTGCTGACGGCCAATCTGCTCCTCGAAGACATGGCGGACGTCTTCCTTCCCACAGCCCATGGCGGCATGGCGCTTGCCGATGCTCCGGCAAACGCGCTTTTCCAACAGGCCATCGCGCATAACCGGGATAGCCACAGCGTGCGATCCATCCCGGTTGCGGGAACGAAGGGGCGGCCGGCGCTGATCGTCCACCTGTTGCCGTTGCGCCGCGCCGCGCATGATATTTTTTCAGGCGCGGATATTCTCGTCACGGCAACCGAGGTCAGCCTTTGCGCGACTGTTCCGTCGCCCCATATCCTTTCCGGCCTGTTCGACCTGACGCCGGCTGAAGCCCGGCTCGCCGTCGAGCTTGCCTCCGGCCGTTCCGTGCAGGAGGCGGCCATGGAAATCGGCATCGCCGTCAAATCGGCCCGCACCTATCTCGAGCGAATCTTCCGAAAGACCGGAATCAGCCGCCAGAGCCAGCTCGTGGCGCTGCTGAAGGGCGCGAGGACGTTTCAATGATCTCGTCAGCCGCACAGTTTCGATGCTGCTAGTTAGGATCTGCTGATCTGCTGCTGGGGAAATTCCTGCTGATTTCGGCACCATCGCCGATGAAGCTCAGAACCCCTAGCTGAGTCTTGCGTCCAGCGACTGCATCGACACGGTGACCAGATCGTGCAGCCGCTTTTTCGGCACACCGTCGCGCGCCTGCACCGAGAGACCAAACAGAACCGTGGTGTAGTAATCGCCCAAGGCTTCCGGGTCGGTGTCCGGTTTGAGCTCCCCCTCCCGAACGCCCTTGCTCAGGCGCTCGACAATCAGTGCATTGCGCGCCAGGCGACGCTCGGCCAGCCAGTAAAGCACGCCATCGTTCTCGGCGGCGCAGTTGGTCGCGGCCGTGACGACCATGCAGCCCTGCGGCAGATCCGGCCTCGTGTAGATTTCGATGGCGTCACGCAGCAGCCGCTCGACAAACCGCCGGGCGGTTGGCTCCTCGGCAAGCGCGCGGGTGGCGAAGCTTCCTTCCTTGGTTTCGTAGAGAACGACAGCTTCCCGAAACAGGTTCTCCTTCGAGCCGAAGGCGGCATAGATGCGCGGCGACGCCAGACCAAGCACCGACACCAGATCGGCCATCGAGGTACCTTCATAGCCACGCGCCCAGAAGGCGTCGCGGGCCTTCTCCAGCGCCTGATCGCGATCGAACTCCCTTGGCCTTCCCGCCATTGCGACCTCCATTTTTTATCAATCAACAAATAATCCGCTTGACTTCGGATTGCAAATTTAATTCTTTGTCGATCGATAAAGAATCATCGACATGGAGATAGACATGAGTTCACTCGATCAAGGCGCGCCGTTCGGCGCCGCGGCAGCAGGAGGGATCGGCGCGAAGCGCGGCGCCACGCTGGCATTGCTTGCCTTCGCGCAGCTCATCATCGCACTCGACCTCAATATCGTCTTCGTGGCTTTGCCGGAAATCGGCGCGGGGTTGGGCTTTTCGGGCCAGACCCTGCAATGGGTGGTCAGCGCCTATACGGTGTTCACCGGCGGCTTCCTGCTGTTCGGCGGCCGGGCCGCCGACCTGATCGGCCAGCGCCGGGTTTTCATCTTCGCGCTCTGGCTCTATGCGCTTTCGTCTTTGGTCGGCGGCCTCGCCTGGTCGCCGGAAATGATCATCGCGGCTCGTGCGGTGCAAGGTGTCGGCGCCGCGTTCCTGTTCCCGGCCACGCTGTCGCTGATCAACCGCCTGTTTGCCGAAGGGCCGGAACGCAACCGGGCGCTCGCGGTCTGGGGTGGCGCCGGCGCGAGCGGCCTGACGCTCGGCTCGCTGGCGGGAGGCCTGCTCACCAGCGCCTTCGGCTGGCCATCGGTCTTCTATGTCAACGTGCTCTTGGCCGGCGTCGCCATCATTGCGGCTTTCGCCGTCATTCCGCGTGACAGCAAGCGGCACGAACACCGCAGCTTCGATCTGCCGGGCGCGCTGACCGTCACCGCCGGCGCGACCTTGCTTGTCTTCACGCTGGTTCAGGGGCCCGAATATGGCTGGGGGTCGATCGCGATCATTGTCAGCGCCGCACTGGCGGCACTCTTCCTCATCACCTTCGCGGTGATAGAGGCGAAAAGCGCCGACCCGCTGATGCCGCTGCGCCTGTTCCACAACCGCAGCCTCGTCGCCGGCATGACGATCACCTTCCTCTTCATGGGGACTTTCGGTGCCCTGCCCTACTTCCTCACCGTACTGCTGCAGAACGTGCACGGCTTCACCGCCTTGCAGGCCGGCCTTGCGTTCCTCGTGCCGTCGGTCGCCATCGCCGCCGGCACTCAATTCGGCGAACGTCTGGCAACGCGTTTTTCGACCCGCGCTACGCTGGTCGGCGGCATGGTCATCGGCGCGATCGGCACGGCCTTGATGGTACCGGGCGCAAACGCGGACAGCCTCTATCTGTCCCTCGTACCCGGCCTGATCATCTCCGGCGTCGGACAAGGCATTGTCTGGACTGCCATGTGGATCGCTGCCGCCTCGGGTGTTTCCCATGACGAGCAAGGTGTCGCGTCGGGGATGGCCTCCACCATGCTCAATGTCGGCAATGCGATCGGCATGGCGGTGCTGATCGCGATCGCTAACCGCCATGTCGGCGGATTGACCGGTGACGCCTTGAAGACCGCTGTCGCGGACGGCATCCAGGTCGCCTTCTGGCTCGCTGCGGCAGGCATCGCCGTCAGCCTGCTCGCCGCATTGGTGCTTCCTGGGAAACCAAGATGAGGAGCGGCGCCTCTCAGCTCACCCGGCTGATGCAGAAATCGATGACGTCGATCAGCGCCGATTTCTGCGGCGTCGCTTCAAGCGGCGCCAGCGCGTCGCGGGCGATCTCGCCGAAATGGCCGGCGCGCCCAATGGTGTCGGTAATCGCCCCGTGGCGGGTCATCAATCCGATTGCCTTTTCCAGCCCGGCGTCGTCGGTGACATTGTCCTCGATGGCGCGCTTCCAGAAGGTGCGTTCGGCCTTGGTGCCGCGCCGGTAGGCGAGGATCACCGGCAACGTCACCTTGCCTTCGCGGAAATCGTCGCCGACATTCTTGCCCAGATCCTTGCTGGTGCCGCCATAATCCAGCGCATCGTCGATCAGCTGGAAGGCAAGGCCGAGATTCATGCCATAGGACCGCAGTGCCGCGCGATCGTTTCGCGTCGCCTGGGCGATGACCGGTCCGACCTCGGCGGCGGCGGAGAACAGGGCGGCGGTCTTGGCCTTGATCACCGCGAAATGCTCATCCTCGGTGGTTTCGAGGTTCTTGGCTGCGGCGAGCTGCATCACCTCGCCCTCGGCGATGATCGAGGCCGCACTCGACAAGATGTCGAGCGCTTCCAGCGAACCGACATCGACCATCATGCGGAAAGCCTGGCCGAGCAGGAAATCGCCGACCAGCACGCTCGCCTGGTTGCCCCAGATCATGCGGGCGGTCTTCTTGCCGCGCCGCATGCCGCTTTCGTCGACGACGTCGTCGTGGAGGAGCGTAGCCGTGTGCATGAACTCGACCGATGTGGCGAGCTTGACATGGCCTTCGCCGGAATAGCCGAACATCTGGGCTGAGGCGAGCGTCAGCATCGGCCTCAGCCGCTTGCCGCCCGAAGAGATCAGGTGGTTGGCGATTTCTGGGATCATCTCGACGTCGGAACCGGCCTTTGACAGGATCAGTTTGTTGACGCGGCCCATATCGGCCGCCGTCAGGTCGATGAGATCCTTGATCGAGGCAGCTTCCCGCTTCCCGTTTTCAATGTTGAGAACGACACCCACGACAAAACTCCCAACCTCAATATGCACGACGGCATGCTGGTCCCTTGAGAGGACTCTAGGGCGGTACCCACGGGCACGGCAAGAGGCGAATTGGCGCGGTCGAGACTGGCAAGGCGGGCCACCCACATTTACATGAACGCTGCAACCTGCGAATTTCCCCCCATGATAGAGCTTATCCGCACCAACGATGCCGTCATCATCTCCTTTGTCGAATCGCTGATGCGCGATGCTGGCATCGGCTGTTTCGTCGCCGACCAGAACATGAGCGTGCTCGACGGTTCGATCGGCATCCTGCCCAGGCGCATCATGGTCGACGCCGATCAGGCCGATGCGGCGCGGCGCATCCTGACGGATGCCGGCATCGCCAACGAGATCCGCCAGAAATAATGTCCGCGGCGCGCGCCACCCTTGTCCAGGACACGCCGGCCCATACGGTCGATGCCTTCCATCGCGGGCGGTTCTGGCTGGTGCAGCCGAAACAGGCCGGTCATCGCGCCGGCATGGACGCCATGATGCTGGCCGCTGCCGTGCCGTCCTCCTTCACCGGCCGCCTAGCCGATTTCGGGGCGGGTGCTGGCGCTGCGGGCCTGGCCGTGCTGTCGCGCTGTCCTGATGCGACGGCCGTGCTCGTCGAAAAATCTGCCGAAATGGCTGCCTTCGCAGCGACGACGCTTGCCCACCCCGGCAATGCGCATCTCAATGACCGCGCCTCGGTGCTCGCCGCCGACGTCGCGCTGTCGGGCCAGGCGCGAACCGCCGCTGGGCTTGCCGACAATTCCTTCGAT
Source organism: Mesorhizobium sp. WSM4823 (assembly GCF_055811195.1). Classification (NCBI taxonomy): domain Bacteria; kingdom Pseudomonadati; phylum Pseudomonadota; class Alphaproteobacteria; order Hyphomicrobiales; family Phyllobacteriaceae; genus Mesorhizobium; species Mesorhizobium sp. WSM4823. The sequence continues at coordinate 759,862 of NZ_JBVVQL010000001.1, read as the reverse complement.
TTCGTCATCATGAACCCACCCTTCAACGCGGCCGAGGATCGCGCCACGCCCGATCCGCTCAAAAAGGCGGCGCATGTCATGGAGGACGGATTGTTCGACAGCTGGATCCGAAGTGCGGCTGCGGTGGTCAGGCCGCGCGGCGGCCTTGCCGTGATTGCCAGGCCCGATCAGCTCGGCGCCGTCCTCGATGCGATGTCGGGCCGCTTCGGCGACGCCGAGATGCTGGCCGTCCACCCTCGCCCCGAGGCAGCGGCGATCCGTATCGTCATCAGGGCAATATTGGGCGCGCGCGGAAAGCTGTCTATCCGCCCGCCGCTGATGCTGCATGCGCAATCGGGCAATGGCCCTTCGGAGCGGACCGAGATGATCAACAACGGGCTGGCTTCCCTGTTCGGCGACTGACTTTTTTATCTGCCGTCGCCGCGGCATTGCCGTTGGCCGGCGAATCCCTACATGCCTTCAGACCAATTGACCGGAGATCCCGTGAAACGCCTTCTCAACCGCCTGCTGCCGAAATCCTGGCGCTCCGACATCGTCACCATTCCCGTCATCCGGCTGCACGGCACCATCATGGCCGGCGGCGGCCAGTTTCGGCCGAGTCTTTCGCTGGCGTCCACCGCCGGCCCTATCGAGAAGGCGTTTTCCTTCGAAGCGCCCGCAGTCGCCATTTCGATCAATTCGCCGGGCGGCTCGCCGGTGCAATCGCGGCTGATCTTCAGACGTATCCGCGACCTGGCGACCGAGAAGAACAAAAAGGTTCTGGTCTTCGTCGAGGACGTGGCGGCGTCGGGCGGCTATATGATCGCGGTCGCCGGCGACGAGATCTTTGCCGATCCGTCCTCCATCGTCGGTTCGATCGGCGTGGTGTCGGCCTCGTTCGGCTTTCCCGAGCTGATGAAGAAGATCGGGGTCGAGCGCCGCGTCCATACCGCCGGTCAGAACAAAGCGGTGCTCGATCCGTTCAAGCCCGAGAAGAAGGAAGACGTCGAGCGGCTGAAGGCGCTGCAGCTCGATGTCCACGAGACCTTTATCGACCTCGTCAAGGACCGGCGCGGGCCCAAGCTCAAGGACGACCCGGACCTGTTTACCGGCCTGTTCTGGACCGGCAAGAAGGGGCTGGAGCTCGGCCTTGTCGATGCGCTCGGCGACATGCGCAGCGTGCTGAAGACCCGTTTCGGGCCAAAAACTCAGCTCAAACTGATAACGGCGCCGCGCGGTCTGTTCGGCCGGTTCGGCTGGTTTGGTTCAAGCATGAAGGGCTTTTCGGCGCCCGATATCGCCGCTGCTGCCGCAAGCGGCGTGATCGATGCGGCGGAAGCGCGCGCGCTATGGGCGCGCTTCGGGCTTTGAAAAACCGGTGAAACCGTCTAGCATGAAGCGTCAAACGACCCGACCGGATGTCTATGCCGGCCTTGCGAGGGAGGAGTTTTGATATGCCGCAGATCATTTTCTTTGCCCTCGTCGGCGCCGTCGCCTATTTCGGCTATCGCTCCTTCGTCAAGGAAGCCGAGCGCGTGACGGCCAAGGCACGGCGCACCGAAAAGCAGGCTACCAACGGCTCAATGGGCACGCTGGTCAAGGATCCGAAGACCGGCGAATACCGGCTGGCCAAGGACTGACATCATCCCGCTCGCGACTGACACAGTGGATTCCGGCATCACCGTCCGGGCGTTGCACGCGCATGCCAAGATAAATCTCGCGCTGCACGTCACCGGCAGGCGCGCCGACGGCTATCACACGATCGAAAGCCTGGCGGTGTTCACGCGCTTCGGCGACAGGGTCGAGATCAAGCTCGCCGACAGCGACGGGTTTTCCGTGTCGGGCCGATACGCCTCCACGGTCCCGCCCGACGACAGCAATCTGGTCATAAAGGCGCGCGACGCGCTGCGAGAGCAGGCTGGTCTGCAGCACACACCGCCGGTCGCCATCAGGCTCGAAAAGAACCTGCCGGTCGCATCCGGCGTCGGCGGCGGGTCGAGCGACGCCGCAACGGTGCTGCGCGGGCTGGCCGAAACGTGGAGGCTGGACCTCGACGAAGCCGAACTGGCGCGGGTCGCCCTCCCGCTGGGCGCCGACGTTCCAATGTGCCTCGCGGCAAAGCCGCTGATCGCGCGCGGCATCGGTGACGAGTTGTGGACCGTTCCCGGCTTTCCGGCACTCGGGCTGGTTCTCGTCAATCCCGGCACTGCCGTCTCCACGGCCGAGGTGTTCAATGCGCTCTCCGGTCGCGACAATGAGGGGCTGCCGCCGCTGCCGCGCAGCCTCGACTTCCACAGCATCCGCAATTGGCTGGAGGTCACGCGCAACGATCTCGAGCCCGCTGCGCGGGCGATCCAACCCGCCATCGGCAAGGCGCTTTCGGTGCTCAACAAGGCCGGAGCGGGGTTCGCCCGGATGTCCGGTTCCGGCGCGACCTGCTTCGGGCTGTTCGAGACGGGCAATGTGGCCAAGCGCGCGGCCGTCGATATTCGCAGCCGCCATCCTGACTGGTTCGTCGCTGCGACGCGAAGCATGACATCGGAGGCTGACTGATATGGCCAGGATTGACGAGAGCCGCTCCTTCATTCCCGTGCGCATCGCGGTGCTGACCGTTTCCGATACGCGCAGCCTCGCCGACGACAAATCCGGCCAGACGCTGGCCGACCGCATCGTGGAGGCCGGCCATGTCCTGGCCGCTCGCGATATCGTCACCGACGACCGCGAGAAAATCCGAGACAAGGTTCTTGGCTGGTCGAAGGACGAAGCGATCGATGTTGTCATCACCACCGGCGGCACTGGCTTTACCGGCCGGGACGTGACGCCGGAGGCGCTGGAGCCAATCTTCGAAAAGCGCATGGACGGCTTTTCCGAAGTGTTCCACCGTATTTCCTATGACAAAATCGGCACTTCGACGATCCAGAGCCGGGCGACTGGCGGCGTCGTCAACGCGACCTTCGTCTTTGTGCTGCCCGGTTCGCCCGGCGCCTGCAAGGACGCCTGGGACGGCATTTTGAAGCCGCAGCTCGACTACCGGCACATGCCCTGCAACTTCGTCGAGATCATGCCGCGCCTGGACGAGCATCTCAGGCGCGGCGGCACCAAGATAAGTTAAGCCAGATTCCCCGAAGGCTATTTCGGGGCTTTCCCAAAGATCAGCGCCGGATGACCGGCTCGCCGTGGAATCGCCGGCGCGACGGCGGCGAAACGCCGAAGCCGACTTCCATCATTAGCCGCGGTTTGCGCGTCGGCACGGTGCCCATGTGGAAGCCGAACGGATCCTCGACAAAGCCTAAACCCGCCTCGCCGGTCAGCGTGATCGGGCTCTGCGCACCATAGACGTTCAGAACCTCTTCCGCCGGATGGCCGACAAGAAGCGTCATCTGGTGCTTGAGGATGCGTCGATTGTGGCTGCCCCTGATATAGACATGCGGACCGGTCTCGGCATCGACCGGATTGAGATAGAAGAAGAATTTCAGCATCCGCCAATCGTCGAGATCGAAGTGGTATTTTCCCAGCGATGCCAGGTTCTTCTCGGCGTCGGAGACGGAGCTCGTCGGAAAGCTCCACCAGACGCGTGTCGTGATCAGCTTTGCCTGGCTGCCGAGATAATGGGCGGCGATGTCGAGAAGCAGCGGGTCGCGCTGCACGGTAAGCGCGGCGTTACAATCGAGGATCCGCTCGAAAAAATGCCCGCTGAGCAAGGGGCGGCCGAAGCGCTTCTCGGCCTCGGCATGCTCGGCCGGCAGGAACTCCAGCCGACGGTCGAAATTGCCGAAGCAAGGCGTGCGCTGCGCGAAGCTGGCGATCTCCTCGTGGACCGACGACGGCAGGGCAAGCCCTGAAAAGAGGCCGTCCGAGCGGAGCGCGCCGACTGCCGCATCACGATCGACGCCGGTGAACATCGTTTCCTCGGTCTTTTGTGCTGGTCGTACCGGTTTGGCGCCACGCCAATGCAACCGTCGCGCCGGCATGGTGCGCGCCAGCATGAACATCGGCAGCCATGCCGGATTCTCGCGAAGGTCCGACAGATAGGTCGGAATCCGCACTGCAATGCGGCGCAGTAGGCTGCCGTTTCGGGCGATCGACTCGAGGCTGGCAGCACCGGATTTGTCAGGGCCTGAAAGGGTCATCGGGATCCTCAGCAATGAGCGCAGCGTCGACGAAGCGTCGGTCGCCCACCGCTCCAGCGTTACCCAACCCATCTGCCCACATCAGTGGTAACCTCAGGGCAGGTTTTGTGCAATGCACAATAAAAGAGAGGCCGATAATTTTCTCTGGGGAGATGATGCTCGCCCCACCAACTCACCCAGACCCGACATTTACAATCGAATGCCGTCGGCGCCGAACAAAAATGCGCGCTGGAATCCGAAGATTTCCGTCTTGCCGATTTCGAAACGATCCGCTTCGCGGCTTTCAACCGTGATCATCGAGCCGCTAGCGAGCAAAGCATGGCCGTAGGTGACGCCGCCAAGGCGCTCGACAAGGGAGATCTTGCCAGAAAGCGCTCCAGTCGCGCCTTTGGCGGGCACGAAATGCTCCGGACGAACGCCGAGGCTGACTGACGTGCCCGGTTTCGGCGGCGCGCCGCGTGTGGTGATGGCCATGCCGGCGAGGCCGGCCTCCGGCGCCGCGACCACAGCCCTTCCGTCTTCGACAGCCGTGACCGTAGCCGGGACGAAATTCATGCGTGGCGAGCCGATGAAACCTGCCACGAAACTATTGTCCGGGTCCTCATAAAGCTCCAGCGGGGCGCCGACCTGCTCGATGCGACCGGCGCGCAGCACGACGATACGGCTGGCCAGCGTCATGGCCTCGATCTGGTCGTGCGTGACGTAGATCATGGTTGTGCCGAGTTCCTGATGCAGCCGGGCGATCTCGATGCGCATCTGCACACGCAGTTCGGCGTCGAGGTTCGACAGGGGCTCATCGAACAGGAAGACGCCCGGCTGGCGTACGATCGCGCGGCCGATGGCAACGCGTTGGCGCTGTCCGCCGGAAAGCTCGCGTGGTTTACGCCCGAGATAGGCCTCCAGATGTAGTATCTTCGCCGCCTCCGCCACCTTGCGGTCGATCTCCTCCTTAGGGCGCCCGGCCATCTCCAACGGAAATCCCATGTTGGTGGCCACAGTCATGTGCGGATAGAGCGCATAGGTCTGGAACACCATGGCGATCCCGCGCTTGGCTGGATCCTCCTCGGTGACGTCGCGCCCGCCGATCAGGATACGCCCGTCCGAGGTTCTTTCCAGCCCGGCGATCATGCGCAGAAGCGTTGACTTGCCGCAGCCGGAGGGGCCGACAAAGACGACGAATTCACCATCGGCGACGTCAAGATCGACACCACCGATAATTTCGGTTTCGCCAAAGCGCTTCTTGACCGACTGAAGTGATAGACCCGCCATAGTTCTTCCTCGAGCCTATTTTACGGCGCCGTCGGTGAGGCCGGAGACGAACCAGCGGCCGACAAGGGCGAAGAGTGCGACGACCGGAATGATAGCTGCCGTGGCGCCGGCAAGCAGCAGGCCCCAGTCGATCTGATACTGGCCGATGATGCCGGCAAAGCCGACCGGAATGGTGCGCCTGGCATCCGAGACGATTAATACCGAGGCGAACAGGAACTCCGTCCAGGACGAGATGAACGCGAAGATAGCGACGCTGGCGATGCCCGGCGCAATCAGCGGCATCAGGATCCTGACCAGGATGGTGGTGGTGGGTGCTCCATCGACGACCGCCGCCTCCTCGATCTCGCGCGGAACGGTCGCCAGGAACGAACGCATCATCCAGATCGAGAACGGCAACGCGAAGGCGACGTTGACGATAACCAGCGCCACCGGACTGTCGATCAGCCCGACCTTCGCGAACAGGCCGTAGAGCGGGATCAGCACCACCACGCCGGGGAAGGCGTAAGCGAGCAGGATCGTCTTGTAGAGCGCGTTGCGGCCCGGGAACTCCATGCGAAAAAAGGCATAGGCGGCAGGCAAGGCCAGCAACACCGTGAAGGCCGTGGAAAACAGCGCCACAACCATGCTGTTGAGCAGATAAATCGGGAAATCCGAGGCCTGCAGGAGCTTTTCGAAATGTTGAAGGGTAAAGCTGTGCGGCACCATCGTGGGTACACGCTGAATGATTTCCTTCGGCAGTTTGATGGAGCCGCTCAACACCCACCAGAACGGCAGACCGATTGCAAGAGCAAGGACCAAAACGCCGCCATAGAGCGAAAGCGACTGGCCGAAAGTACGCCTCATCGATCCGCCTCCGCCGCCGTCATGGCACGCGTCGTCAAAAAGGCGAATCCCATCAGGAGGATGCTGGTGAGGACGGAAATCGTCGCAGCTTCGCTCAAACGATAGCCTTTGAAGGCGGTTTCATAGATGAGCACCGGCAATGTCTGGGTTGCGCCGGACGGGCCACCCGCAGTGAGCAGCCAGATCACGTCGAAGACGTTGAAGGACAGAAGCGTGCCGACGACGCCGAGCACCATCAGCGTCGGTTGCAGCAACGGCCAGGTGATGCGCTTGAAACGCTGGAACGTGCCAGCGCCATCGATCCGGGCCGCCTCGTAGAGATCGCCCGGGATTCGCGTCAGGCCAGCCAGCATCATCAGTGTGGTGAACGGAAACCAGCGCCAGGAATTGATCATGATCAGCGTGGTCATGGCGCCTTCGCGCGTGGCGAAGAAGCCAACCGGACGCTCGATCACGCCGGCCTGGATCAAAAGAGGGTTGATCATGCCGCCAGACGAGGAAAGCAGCCAGCGCCAGATGATGACGACCACCACGGTGGGCACAATCCATGTGAGGATTATCCAGGTGCGTGCGATCCGGACGCCGGGAAATTTTTGATTGAGGATAAGCGCCGCTGCCAGCGCCAACAAAGTCTGCACCACCGCGTTGGACAGCACCCAGACGACACTGCGGCCAAGCGCACGCCAGAAGCCGGCGCCGCCGAGGATCGTTGCATAATTGCCGAGGCCGATGAACTGGCCTTCAGAACCGATCACGCCGACATCCTGAAAGCTCAGGATGGCGGCTTGAACGAGCGGCCAGCCGAGGACCGCCAGCAGGAAGAGGAGCGCCGGCGAAACGAACGCAAAGGCGAGCGTCGTATTCTTCATGAGCGTTCCCCGGCTTGCCCCGCTATTTGGCAGCGATTTCGGACATGCGCGCCTGCCCGGCCTTGACGGCATCGGCAGCGCTCTGACCGTCGACAACAACGTGCTGTAGGGTCTCGGCGATCACATTCTGAGCCGAGATCGCTCCGATCGATGGAAACACCTTGCCGGTGGTGAAGCCGAAGAGTTTGCCGGTTTGCGAATTGGCGATCATGGTTTCGACCTGGGACTTGTATTTGGTCACGGTCTTGTCGCTCCAGAACGATTCCGTCTTGGCGCCGTCATTGGTCACCGGCAGGAACAGGCCTGGCTCCATTGTGAGGAAGCGACCGTAATTTGCAGGCTCAAGCAACCAGGTGAGAAACACCTTGGCGGCATTCTGCTTCGCCTCATCCTTTGTCGTCAGCATGATGGCGTTCGAATAGGAGATGGTCGCCGACGCGCTCTGATCGTCGGCATGGGGAACGGACGCCACGCCGAGATCGGCGGCATCGCCTTCGGCCTGCGTTTCGTAGGTGTTGATGACACCGAATTGCAGGATCATGCCGCAGCTGCTGTTTGCAAAGCAGGCCTCGGCCTCCCCCCAGGTCCACGTGCTGTTGTCGGCTGGCGAAAACTTGGCAAGCTTGCTGTAGAAATCGTAGGCTTTGACGGTTTCCGGCTTGTCGAAGGCAATCGAGCCGTCGTCGTTGTAGAGATCGCCCGCACCGCTGTTGACCATGAAGCTATAGACGGTTTGGTCCGTATAGAGCTGCTTGTTGGCCGGAAGACCGATGCCGGATTTGCCATCGGTCGAGAGCTTCTCGGCGGCCGCCTGCCACTCGCTCCAGGTCTTCGGCACCTCGACGCCTGCCGCCTTCAGCACGCTGTTGCGGTACCATAGCGAGATCGCCATGTTGTAGGCCGGCACGGCCCAGACATGGTCGTCATATTTGTAGGGCGCGAGTGTCGCTTCGACGAAGCCATGCTTGCCCTCGAGGTCCTTGACCAGGTCGTCGACCGGCACGACGACATCGATGCCTTTCAGAACTGTCGTGAAATCGGGAATGGTAAAGAGAAGGTCCGGACCGTTTCCGGCAGCGAAGGCAGCCGGCGCCTTGGCGTAGACCTCGCCCCAGCTTTGCGGCTCCTGCTTGACTTGGATATCGGGATGCGCAGCGTTGAATTCGTCGAGCAGCTCCTTCATGCGCTGCACGCGGTGTGGCGGCTGCTCCATATGCCAGAGCGTCAGGTCTACCGGCTCGGCATAGGCGGTGCCGGCAAGAAGCGTAGCGGCAAAGCCGGCGATCGTCAGAAATCTTGTAGGGCCCATCATCGTTTTCTCCCGTTGCTCCGAGACTCCCCTTGAGTCCCGAAATCCCTGTGTCCTGGAATCTCAAAGATGCGGATTGCGCGGCCGATAGCGCTCGATCAGCGCCTCGTTGACCTCCTTGGCGCCCGGCATGTTGGCGCTGAGATAAATCGGTGCGGCGCCACCAGCCGACTGCAGACGCGCGGCTGCTTCCACAAAGACGGCGTTCATCAGCGCTGCCCCGATCGAGGTTGAGACCGGGCCGGCACGCAAACTGCTCCCCGGCAGGCTGACGGTGGCGTCGCCAGGAGGCGCACCATTGTCGAGGACGATGTCGGCGACATCGGCGAGCCGCGTCCGCCCTTGGGCTGCAGCCTTGGAATAGGCTTCCGAGGTGATCGCGACAACGGTCGCTCCGATTGTCTTGCCTATCAACGCAGCCTCTACGGTGGCCGTATTGACGCCGCTGTTGGACACGACGATCAGCACATCGTTTGGGCCGATTGGATAGCGGGCGAATATGGGCGCGACGATGCCCGACATTCGCTCGAATACAGTGCCCGCGACCGCACCTTCATGCACCATGGTCGTGGCGGCGAGGATCGGCACGGTCAGCGCCAGCCCACCGGCCCGGAAATGTGCCTCTTCGGCCATGGTGTGGCTGTGGCCGGTGCCAAAAACATAGACCAGCCCGTCAGCCTTGGCCGTGCGCTCGACGGCGGCGGCGGCGAGCGCGATCGCTTCGGCATTGTCGTCGTACAGACGGCCGATGCGGGTGGTGAGGTCGGCCAGATAAGCGGCGGCAGTCGGCGTTTTGGTCATTTGTCCAATCCGAGCGTCAGATTAACGCGCATCACGAAGCAGTCGCCGCGATAGACCGCCCGCACGTATTCGATCGGACGGCCCTTCGCATCGAGCGTGCGGCGGGTGAGAAGGAGAACCGGGCTCTGCAGCGAAATACCAAGCGACGCAGCACTGGCCGCATCCGGATGCGCTGACCAGAGCTTCTGCTCGGCTTCGCTCGGGTAGAGGCCATAATCCTCGCGCAACACGCGATAGAGCGAATCCGTGCTGAAATCCGCGCGTTCCAGCAGTTTCGGCGCCAGCATGGCCGGGATTTCGGTGCGCTCGAGACCAACGGGCTCGGCATCCGCCAGACGCACGCGAACGAGGCGATGAACCGGCGCATGCTCGGCAATGCCGAGTGCTGCCGCCGCTTCGCGATCCGCCGCGCCAACGCCTGCATCCAGCACGATACTGGAAGCCATGCGGCCGCCGCGATGCATCTCCTCGGTGAAACCGCTCAACGTGCTGAGCTGCTGTTCGATGTGCGGATGGGCGACAAAGGCGCCTCGACCGGTGCGCGTCTCTACCAAGCCGCGCCGTTCGAGAAGCTTGAGCGCCTGGCGAGCAGTCATTCGGCTCGCGCCGAGTTCCTCGGCCATCTGCCGCTCCGACGGCAGTCTTTCGCCGACCTTCAGCGCACCGGATGCGATCTGCGCCGCGAACGAACTCGCGATGCGTTGGTAAAGCGGCACGTCGTCTGCGGCGATGATCGAAGGCATGGACAGGTTGAACCAGAATTTCTCGTGGTATGTACCACCTGGAACAACTGTGTAGAGCTTTTCCGGCTATCTGCGCAAGCTGCTGTCGCGGCGGGCGCAATAATTAGTGAAGGCGCGGTCCCAGGCCGGCTTCATCGAACCGTCCGGCTCATGGCGGCGCTGTATCTGCCGGGTCGCAGTCGAAGCTTCGCGGATCGACCCGAACCGCCCAATGGCTGTCGCCGCGAGGAGAGCTGCTCCCCTGGCGCCAAATTCCGTCCCGGCCGGGACGAGAACGGTGACGCCGAGCGCGTCGGCGATCATTTGGGTCCACATCAGGCTGCGCGCTCCGCCGCCGGTCAGCAGGATTTCGCCGCTGGCGCCTTCCAGACCTTGGTACAGATCGCGCATCGCCAGCGTCACGCCCTCATAGACGGCCCGGATCATGTGAGGCCGCCCGTGTCGGGGTGCGAGACCGTAAAAACCGGCGCGCGCCTCGTGGTCGACCACTGGCGCAATGATGCCGCTCTCGCTGAGATATGGCAGATAGGTCACGCCCTCGTTGCCGACAGGCAGCGGGGCGATCATCGCCTCGACCCGCGCGTAGAGATCGGGTTCCCCGGCTATGTCGGGCAACAGCGTTTCGATAGCCCAGTCAAGGTTGAGCGTGCCGGCCACGTTGACCATCGCACGGAACCAATTCTCGCCGGGCAAGGTAAAAAGCAGGCCCAGATTGGGTGGCGTGAACACGGGCCGATCCGAGACGATGCCGACCATGCAGGTCGTGCCGAGAACCGCCATCGCCATCCCGCTCTCGAGCGCACTGGCGCCAATGACCGTTGCCGGAACGTCGCCGGCGCCGATCGCCACCGGCGTGCCTTCCCCCAGGCCGGTAGCAATTGCTGCTGCGGCCGTGACGAAGCCGGCTATGGTTTCGGAATCTGCTGCTGGCGGCAGCTTGTGCGCCAGGTCGGCGACATCGAACAGCGCAAGCATTTCGGGACTGTAGTCGCGCTGCCGCGCGCTGCCTGGCGCCACTGCAGCTTCCGTTCGATCGGCGGCTACCCGCCCGGTCAGCTTCAGACGCAGGAAATCCTTATAGCCGAAAACATGGGCCGCCCTGTCCAGCACATCTGGCTCATGTGCTCGCAGCCAGGCAAGGAGCGGCAACGTGCAGCCCTGCTGCAATACGCAGCCATCCGACTGGAAGATCCTTTGATAGAAATCCGGCACGTCGGCCGCCCGCCGTTCCAGCAAATCCTGCGACCGGCTGTCCTCCCAAATGATACCGGGGCGCAAGGCACTGCCGGTGTCATCGACCAGCCACGCCCCTACCATGGCTGCCGACAAGCCCACGGCGGCAATGTCGTTTCCCACGATACCGGCATTGTCGAGAGCCGCGCGAATCGCCTCGCTCACCGCGCTCCATGCCAGGGCGGGATCGAGTTCCGACCAGCCCGGATACGGTCTTTGCAGGCGAATGCGACGAAATCCCATGCCGAGCTGTTGGCCTTTCTCGTCGAATACCGCGACTTTGGCTACGGACGAGCCCGCGTCGATGCCAAGAAAATAACTGGTCATGAATTGGTCTTATCTCTGACGGCACGCAATGCAGGCTGATCCATGGCCGCCTGGTGGCGGTTCAATCGTGCCGGACATCAGCGCGTGCCTGTTTTATTTTCACGAAGGGCTTCGCTGATGGCGCCGATCTGCCCGGTACCATATTTCATCTGCCCAGCCCGAGTTCAGCAACGAAATCGTAGGCGTCGCCGCGAAAAATCGACCGGCTGGATTCAACGACGACGCCGTCTTCCCTCCGGGTTATCCGGTAGATGTCGAGCGCCGCGGCGCCCGTTTGTGCCTTGAGAAGGCGGGCGCTCTTTTCATCGAGGTTGATCGCCGAGAAACGCTGAACGGCCTTGACCGGAACATGGCCAAGGTCGCGCAACGTCTGGTAGAGGGAGTCTTCGATCTTCTTCGGGTCGGGCAAGATAGTAGCCGGAATCAACGAGCTTTCCAACGCGATGGGCTCGTTGTCCGCCAGCCGCAGCCGGCTCATTCGAACGACAGACCCGCCACTGGGCATTTCGAGCTGGCGCGCCTCGTCGGCATTGGCCAGGCTAAGGTCGCGCTCCAGCCACAGCGTACCTGGCATCCGGCCGCGCGACGTCATGTCTTCGGAGAAGGAATAAAGTCGGCTCAAGCTTTGCACGACGCGCTCGCGCGTCCCCGAAACATATGTTCCGCTGCCATGTCGCTGGGTAATCAGACCTTGCCGCACAAGTTCAGCCATCGCTCTGCGCACGGTCACCCGCGAGATGCCAAGCTCGAGGGCGAGCTCGCGTTCGGGCGGAAGAATGGCTCCCGGTTTCAAGGTGCCCGAGGCGATCGCATCGACCAGGGCTGTCTGCAGACGCCTGTAGACCGGCGCATCACTTCCCTTGCTCTGCGCGGCAGCAAAAAATTCGAGGAATATCACGCCTGGGGCCCATAGCGATAATACCAACACAATACCAATTTTAGCGATAACCGCAACAGCTGGAGTGACACGCCCTCGTAGGTCCTGTCGGCCTGCGGAGTGGAGAAGCCGCTAAAACTGCCTGCTGAAAGCCAAGCCTCAGCACCTGTTTCGATCGAGTGGAAAGGACAGGTTGCGCAGGGTTCGGAAGTTCAGGACGAAGCGATCAAACCCCTTCGAGAATGATGATCGTCGGCCGGTCGGGCAAGGTCTTCAGCGAAACCGCCAACGACCGGCCGGAGAGGAATTCCACGGCGAAATCGTCGCCCATCTTACCCGTGAATTCGCTGACCGGGGTCGAATGGCGATGCATGGGCAGGATCATCGAGGAATAGAGCCGCGTGGTGATTTCGGTCATCCGGTCGAGCGACAGCGTCATGCCGCCGTCGATAGGCACCATAAGGATGTCGAGCCGGCCGATGGCCCCGTAATGCGCGTCCTCCAGCCGGTGGTGCAGATGGCCGAGATGGCCGATGCACAGTCCTGCCACTTCGAAGATGAAGATGGAATTGCCGTCCTTGCCGAGATCGCCGCCATTGCGGATATCCGTCGGCACGTTGCGGATGTAGACATCGTCCACGACAAGGGCGTGGCGCGCCGGACCGCCATCCGGATTCCAACCGCGCAGCACATATTCGATGGCGGGATCCGGATGGTCCGAATAATGGGTGCGATGAGCCTTGTTCATGGTCACCACGCGTGGCAGCGGGTCAGCGCCGTAGACGCCGGAAAAGTCGGTGGCGATCCTGACGCCGGCGGGCGTCTCGATGATGTAGGTCGAATGGCCGGCATAGGTGATCGTAACCTCGCCGTCGACGACTGCCTGGGCCAACAGCGGCGTCTGCGCCTTTGGCGCCGTGAAGTTGGCATAGGTGGCCGACGGCAGCGCCTGCGCGATCGCAACGCATCTCGACGGCGGCGGCCCTTCCTGGGCCGAAGCGGCGGGCGGCCAGCAAGCCAGTATCAGCAGAACGGCGGCAGATAGGCGAAGCATGGCTGCCTCCCGTGGCAGAACTGGCGCCACGCCACGATAGCGTTAGCGGATACGATGGCTATCGCCGGGACAGTCACGTTTTCGCGAGCGCCCGAGGGGCCGAACGTCTGCCCGGCCGTCCGTTTGATCGTTAGTGATCAGGGCGTCGGCCGGAAGACGCCGTTCTCATCACGCTTGAGCGGCGCGGTTTGCCGGGGAAGCGGCACACCAGGCGCTTCGGTGACCGAAACGCCCTCCGTCCAGTCGGCGGGTGCAATAGCGATGTAACGCGCATAGCCACCCGACCCGCCAAGCGGTTTGGCAAAGCCGATTGTAACCAACGCCCCGGCCTCCGGCACCTTGTCGAGGTTTGCAACGCCTTCCGCCTGGGTGAAATCGTTGTGAAGCAGCCAATGTTCGCCTTCGAGATTGGGCGTGGTGTCGGTGTCGAGCGGCTCATGGCCATGAAACAGGATCTTCCGCTCCAGATGCAGGAACTTCAGCGCGTCCAAACTGACGCCTGGAAACGGCTTTTGGTTGAAGCGGGCGGCATCGGACCATTTCTTGTACCAATCCGAGCGCACGAATACGACCGAACCTTCCGGTATGCGGCCGTGCTCCTTTTCCCACTCTTCGATGTCAGCGACCTGGAGGTGATAGCCCTCGTCATTTTGCACCTTGCCGCTGATGTCGATCACGACGAGCGGGCGCACGGCATAGGTGGCCGGCAGGTCGCTGATCGTTGCGCCGAGCGGGTTCCAGTGGGAGGGCGGATCGAGCTGCGTGCCATATTGGTCCGTCGACAACTCGTAGGCGGTCGCGACGAAGCCATGCTTGTCGTAGGTGAACTCCTCGCCGGCCTTGACGTAGCCCTCGATGTCCTTCCCGGCGACAGTCGGCTTGAATTTGGCATTGGCGAAACCCGGCCATACCGGCTGCACCGGCTCAAAGGCATGGGTCAGATCGATGTACTTGGCCGATTTGAGCGTGTTCTCATAAACCGACCAAAGGGACGATTCCTGCGCCGACGCGATCGCCGGCACTGACCAGGCGGCTCCCAGCAAGGCGATACGAGCGAATTTAGATGCGTTCATCTGCAGTCTCCCCGAAAATGTTGCCGAGTATCGCGAGTTTCCGGCAGGACGACAAGCATATGCATTTCTCCATATGCATTCCCCCTAGGAGTGTCGCGCCAATCGGCTTCCATCAGATCCGCCTATCACCGCGATCGCATAGGCCATCGGCTCATTCAATTTGCTTCGCCATTCCGAATAAAATGCACAGCGCCGATGTCGCCGGTGATAATGGCCTCTTATCGATAGACCAAGCCTTGACCAACACGAAAAGATCGCGCTACCGTCGTTTAAATTCCCAATTGCCGTGCTGTCCACGCGCCGCTCAACGATAGCGCCTATGTGCGACCTCAGGAGAGAACCATGACCATCACCGTCAAGGTCGGAGAGGCCAAGACACACCTCTCCGATCTGCTGGCCAAGGTCGAAGCCGGGGAGGAGGTCATCATTTCACGCGGCAATGATCCAATCGCAAAACTGAGCCGAATCCCCAAGAAAAACGACCTAGGCGCTCTGATCGAAGAAGCCCGCGCCGCGCGGGCCAGGGCCAAGCCCGTCACGACCGAAGAGATTCTGGCCTGGAAGTATGAAGGCCATCGCTACTGATGGTCTTCGTCCTTGATGCGTCCATTGCGGCCGCATGGCTCCTTCCGGAGGAGCACAGTGAGGCGGCTGAAGCGCTGATTGGCTCACTGACAGCGCAATGCCCGGTGCCGTCCCTGTTCTGGCACGAGGCCCGCAGCATCGTTCTGATAGCCGAGCGCCGCAACCGCATTGCTCCAGGCGAGGCGATCGCGGCGATGGGCCGGTTGCGGCGCCTGCCGCTTGAGGATGCGGGAGCGGGCGGTGACGGATCTCTTTTGACGTTAGCAACAAGCCACGCGCTGAGCGCCTACGATGCCGGCTACCTGTCACTGGCTCTCGAGCGAACGCTTCCGCTCGCCACGTTGGACCGCAAGCTGGTCGCAGCCGCGCTAGCCGAAGGCGTCGAGATCGTTGGGCCCCTCGGCAATGGCTGAACCCCGGCCCCTTGTCACCTTCCTCGCGGTGTTGCCAATGCCAGAGATTAGGATAACGGAAGACGTGGCCGAGCTTGATTTCAGCCGGCAGCATTTTTTCCGCCTACAGTCTGCTCCCCGCCTAACCCAGACAAAGTCAAACGTCTCGTAAAAGGAACGTCAGCAGAACTTCACTTCAGCAGGCGACGCGGCCTTCCTTCGCGCTTTCGGGCAGAGGACCGCCCCTCACTTCGTAGGCGCCACCCAGATCTCGGCGTCGAGCCTCTTGGTCGCAAGGCCGCGTGCGATGGCTTCGGCGCTGCGGGCGTTTTTCGACAAGGCCGTGGCCTGACGCTTGCTGATCACCAATCCTTCGGCCAATGCCCGGTTTCCCGAAAACACCCGCGACAGGAATGGCACGCGGCTGCCGCGCGCCCGCGAGAATCGCGCTGGCATGGTTTGCTTTGATGTGTGGGCGGCGACCTCGTCGATCCAGCCTTCCGCCAGCCGCGCCCCCGGCTCCAGCAGCAGCAGCCAGTCGCCCTTGGCCTGCCGGATACCAGCAGCAATGCCGCCGCTCGCCACAAAGAGGCAGCCGGCATGTTCGGCAACGCGGTGCGTCTGGTCGGTCGAGCCGGTGTCGCAGACCACGACGTCGCGCACCACGCCCTCGACCGCGCCGCCGATCAGCGAGGCGAGCGTGCGGGCAAGTCTCTCTTCGTCATTGAGGGTCTGGATGAGAACGCTGAGCATCGTTAGCCGAATAGCGGAAAGCCGGGCGTAGCGCCAGTTGTCGCTTCGCACCGCAAAAAGTTCTTGCTTTGTTCTCGTCGATGAAATAGGATTATTTTCATGAACAGAGCGATTCGACAGCCTGCCGACAGTCCCTGGGAGAGGGCGAAAATGGAACAGATCGTGCGTGCCGACATTGCCGCCTTCGGGGCCGGAAGAGCCGAGATGGCCAATGCGATGATCGAGCAGAGCGGCGTCCGTATCCGTCCGGACCGCAATCGCGGCCGGTCCGCCGGCATCAACCCGTCCGGCCGGTTCGAGCCGGTCAGCCGACATGTGTTCGACGATGGCTGGAATTCGCTGGAGGAACTGCCGCCCTTCAAGACCGAGGTACAGGTCGAGAAGCCGCGGACCATCATCACCCGCAACCAATCGCCCGACATTTCCTTCGACCGCTCCATCAACCCCTATCGCGGCTGCGAGCATGGCTGCGTCTATTGCTTCGCCCGGCCAACGCACAGCTTCATGGGCCTGTCGCCGGGGCTGGATTTCGAATCGAAGCTATTCGCTAAGCCGGATGCGGCGCGGCTGCTCGACAAGGAACTGTCGAAGGACGGCTATCAGCCGCGCACCATTGCTATCGGCACCAACACCGATCCCTACCAGCCGATCGAGAAGCAGTACCGGATCATGCGCGAGATCCTCGAAGTGCTGGAGGCGCGCGGCCACCCGGTCGGCATCGTCACCAAATCCGCGCTGGTGACGCGCGACATCGACATTCTGTCGCGCATGGCCGAACGCGGGCTGGCCAAGGTGGCGCTGTCGGTGACGACATTGGACCGGATGTTGGCCAGAATGATGGAGCCACGCGCGTCGACGCCGACCAAGCGGCTGGAGGCGATCAGGCAGCTTTCGGATGCCGGCATTCCGACATCGGTCATGGTGGCTCCGATCATCCCCGGCCTAACCGATCAAGAGATGGAACGCATCCTCGATTCGGCATTTGCTGCAGGAGCGCGCGAGGCCGGCTATGTCGTGCTGCGCCTGCCGCTTGAGGTCGCGCCGATTTTCAAGGATTGGCTGCTGCGCCATTATCCGGACCGCTATCGCCACGTCATGTCGCTGATCCGCTCGATGCGCGACGGCAAGGACTACGATTCGGATTGGGGCAAGCGCATGAAAGGCGCCGGCCCCTATGCCTGGCAGATCGGCCGGCGCTTCGAGATATCAGCCAAACGGCTTGGTCTCAATGCCGAGCGGCGGTCGCTCAGGACCGACCAATTCGTCGTCGCGGCCAAGGCAACCGAACAACTGATGCTGCTTTGAAAACATCATGTGCCGCTATTGCCGGCGGCACATGAAAAGATCCCGTCCGGCCTGTCTTGTCCCCGGGCTTGCAGACGGTGCCCTCCGGGTCCGGTGCCCCGCCGACCCGAAGGGGCTTGCGGAGAATCGGAGCCAATGCGAACCTCGCCGCAACATGGCTCGCGTGCGCTCTGATTCTCCGCTTCTCTTCGAAATCGTTGAGAGACCCGATTTCTCCTTCGAGACGAAGGCGATGAGCGAGGGCCTGTGGCCAGTGGCGGGAATGGACGAGGCGGGCCGCGGCCCGCTCGCCGGGCCGGTCGTCGCGGCAGCGGTGGTGCTCGATCCCGCCAACATTCCCGACGGCCTCGACGATTCCAAGCGGCTCAGCCATTTGCAGCGCGAGGCGCTGTTCCTGAAAATCCTCGGATCCGCTCTTGGCGTGTCGATGGCCTCCGTCAGCGCGGAAGGCATCGATGGCAGCAATATTCTCAAGGCCAGCCTCGAGGCGATGCGTCGCGCGTTGGTCGGCTTGCCGGTGCAGCCGAAATTGGCCTTGGCCGATGGCCGCGATGTGCCGCCCGGATTGCCCTGCGAAGGCAGGGCGCTGATCAAGGGCGACCAGCGCTCGCAGTCGATCGCCGCCGCCTCGATCGTCGCCAAGGTGATGCGCGACCGCATGATGTGCGGCTGCGGCAGCCATCACGCGCATTACGGGTTCGAACTCCACATGGGCTACGCCACGGTCCGTCACCGCACGGCGATCGAGCTGCATGGACCGGTGGCGCGGCTACACCGCGCGTCCTTCGCGCCGTTCCGGCTTGGCGGAACCGAAGTGCCTGATGAAGAGAGCCTTGTTGGGCTGGATTGAGGCGAGCGCCAATCTCCCCCCTTGAGGGGGAGATGTCGCCGAAGGCGACAGAGGGGGTCGTCTCGGCTGGCGCGACGCCATGTGGAACAAAAGAGAAGGTTGGCGCTTCACGCGCGGCTACCCCCCCTGGCCTGCCGGCCATCTCCCCCTCAAGGAGGGAGATTACGCGCTCGCCCGCCCGCAATAAAAAAGCCGCCAGGTTTCCCAGGCGGCTTTCGATGAATTTCTCGATGAAATCGCTTAATTCAGCTTGGACTTCACGTCCTGAAGCGAGGCCTTGAACAGGTCGGCGCCGGCCCTGGCGTCGATCTTGCCGGCGAGCAGCGTGCGCGCGGCTTCGACGGCGATGTCGACGGCACTGGCGCGCACCTCGCCGATCGCCTCGCGCTCGGCCTGACCGATCTTCAATTCGGCAAGTGCGGTGCGCCTGATAACATAGTCCTCGGTCTTCTGGTGCGCTTCAGAGGCTAGCATTTCGGCCTCGCGCTTGGCGGCGGCGACGATGTCGGCAGCCTCCTGCTCGGCTTCCTTGCGCTTGCGCTGGTATTCGCCGAGCAGTTGCTGGGCCTCCTCGCGCAGCCGGCGCGCGTCCTCAAGCTCATTGCTGATCTTGTCAGCGCGGGCGTCGAGCGCCTTGGCGATCAGCCCCGGCACCTTGATGTAGACGGCAATGGCCAGGAAAATGACGAGGGCAACGGTGGCCCAAAGCGTCGCGAGTGATGTGGCGTCCATGATGCGCTCCTCACCTAGCCACGGATTTGACGGCTGCAGCAATCTCGGCCTTGCTGGCCTTGCCGCCGACAAGCGCCTCGACAATGGCCGAAGCGGTGTCTTCGGCGATCGTGCCGACTTCCTTCATGGCGTTGGCCTTGATGGACGAAATGCGAGCCTCGGCCTCGCCGAGCTTCTGGTCAAGCGCTGCCTCGACCTTCTTGCGGGCGGCTTCGGCTTCTGCCTTGGCGGCATCGCTGGCCTGCTGGCCGATCGCATTGGCCCTGGTCTTGGCCTCCGCCAATTCCTGCTCATAGGCGGCAACGGCGGCATCGGCCTCGCTCTTCAGCCTGGCGGCATGGTCGAGGTCCTGAGTGATACGGTCGTTGCGGACATCGATGATGCCGCCGACACGCGGCATCACCACTTTCTTCAGGAACAGATAGAACAGCCCGAAGGTGATCGCCAGCCACAGAAGCTGCGACGGGAATGTCGCCGGATCGAATGGCGGGAACACGCCGTGCGCCTCGGCAGGCACACCGGTGCCGGAATGCGTATCGCCTTCCGTGCCGGTATGGCCGCCTTCGACGGCGGGCGCGGACTCTTGCGCAAAGGCAGATGTCACGAACATGGACTATTCCCTGATATCAGGCCTGCCGCTGATTGCGGCGGGCCGTCCAATTCCCAATGTTAGCCGAACAGGGGCTCAGCCGAACAGCGCCAGAAGCGCGATGAGAAGGGAGAAGATGCCCAGTGCTTCTGTCACGGCGAAGCCGAAGATCAGGCGGCCGAACTGGCCATCCGCGGCCGACGGGTTGCGCAACGCGCCCGCCAGATAGCTGCCGAAGATGTTGCCGAGGCCAATACCGGCGCCACCCATGCCGAGGCATGCGATGCCGGCGCCGATGTACTTTGCTGCTTCTGCTTCCATTTGTTCAACTCCTTTGGATCTAAAAATTCTGTTGCGATTCCATCCGGCAGCAATGCCGGAAACTCTTGGCCAGCCTGGGTCAGTGCCCGGGGTGCAGGGCGTCGTTCAGATACATGCAGGTCAGCACGGCAAAGACGTAGGCCTGCAGGAAGGCGACCAGCAGTTCCAGTGCCGTCAGCGCCACGGCCATCGCTAGCGGCAGGACCGATCCGGCGATGCCAAGCGTGCCAAGCGCGCTCAAGCTCACGACGAAGCCCGAGAACACCTTCAGCGTGATGTGGCCTGCCAGCATGTTGGCGAACAGACGAACCGACAGGCTGACCGGGCGCGAAACGAAGGAAATCACCTCGATCAGCACCACCAGCGGCAGCAGGTATACCGGCACGCCATGCGGGACGAACAGTTTCAGGAAACCAAGGCCGTGCTTCATGAAGCCGTAGACGACGACCGTTCCGATCACCAGCGCGGCAAGGCCGAAGGTGACGATGATGTGGCTGGTGACGGTGAAGAAATACGGGAAAAGACCGAGCAGATTGGCGACAAGCACGAACATGAACAGCGAAAACACGAGGGGGAAGAACTTCATGCCTTGCGTTCCGGCCGCGTCCCTCAGCATGTTGCCGACGAATTCATAAGCCATTTCTGAGACCGACTGAAGACGGGTGGGAACGAGGCTGCGGCTCGATGTGGTGAGATAGAGGAACGCCGACGCAACGGCGACGGTCGCGACCATGAAAAGGGCCGAATTGGTGAAGGATAGATCATAGCCGCCGATCTCGATCGGAATCAGCTTGTTGATATGGAACTGGTGGATCGGATCGACCTTGTCAGCAGCCACTTTAATTCCCCATCAAAGCCGCACGCGGCTTGAGTGTCCTGTTCGGTGCGCCGGCAAGCGGCGCCTCAAATTCATTCTTTCGGATCGCGCGTTCTATCGCCCTGTCCGAATTCCGCCATAAGCCCTGCAGAACGCAGGACGTTGAGCACGCCGGCGACAAAACCCAGCAGCAAAAAAACGATCAGACCCCAAGGCGATGTCCCTGCCAAACGATCGATGATCCAGCCGATACCGGCACCAACCACTATCCCGGCGATGAACTCGCTGGACAGTTTGAGCGCCTGGCCATACCCGGCCGCACTGCCCGCTTTCGCGTCGTCTTTCCCCTCGAGCCGGTCCGGCCGCCTTGTCGCAAGCGATGCTTCAAGGTCGCGCCGGCGGCGCTCAAGATCTTCGTCGCGGATGTCGGCTTGACGCTGTTTGCCGGGGCCGGTTTCTCCGGTTCCGTCTGGCCCATTCTTGTCGGCCATCGCAACCCCCTTGCCCGGTCAGATCGTCGCCGTCCGTCCGCTCTTAAGTCGCCGGCAACATAGTTAGAGGGTCCGCGCCCGTCAAGCCACGGGCGGACCTTCAGCCTCAAGTATTTTTCATAGTTGAATCAGTAGCTTGCCAGGGTGCGACATCGTGCCCGACACCATCGTTGGCGTGCCGCGGCCGAATCCCCCCGGCGATGCGTCTTCGATCGACCGCGTCTGGGACCTTGCGAAGCGCTCAGCTCCAGCCGCCGCCATAGGTGCGATAAAAGATGTGCAGGCCGATCTTGGTCATCTTTTTCATTGTCCGCGCCCAACCCGGATTGACGTAGTTGGCGTAGTAATGGGTCGACGATCCCACTTCCGGGATGAAGATCTTGCCAGCAGTGACCGCCATGGCGATGTCCTGCGCGGTCTTGTAGTGGGCCGGGCTCTGGATGCGCTTCTTCCTGCCGTCGCAGGCGAAGGAAAACTGGCAACGGTTGAACCATTTGTCGTTCTGATAGACGACGCCGCAGATCGAGTTCGGATAGGCCGGATTGCGAACGCGATTGAGGATGACCTGGGCGACGGCAGCCTGGCCGCGCACCGATTCACCGCGCGCCTCGAAGTAGATGCCGTTGGCGAGACAAGTCTGTTCCGGCTTGGAGAAGACGCTCGCCGGCAGCGGAGTTTGCATCCACGAATGATCGCCCTTGGCCAGCGGCGGAATGAAGCGGCCGCCATTGGGCTTCTCGTCCTGCAGCAAGGCCTCGAAGGGCGAAGCCTGGGCATAGTCGGGCTCAGCCGCTGCGTAGGCGGTCGCAAGGACATCGGGGCGATCGTTGTTGACCAGTGCGGCAAGCATGGCCGGCACGCCGGGATCCGGCTTCTTGTCGACGCGCGCGTGGAACGCGGCGGCAATCTGGATCTCCTTGCCTTTGATCTCCGGCGTGGCGAAGGCCATCTTCAGGCCGCTGTCCATGCTTGGACGGAGCAGTGAGGAGGTGCGTTTGAAAATCGAGCCGGCGTTGAAATTCTTCGGCGGCGCGACCGGCGAGACCATGATGATGCGGCCTTTCTTGTCGGCACGTATGACGCGGTCCTCGTCGGGCGTCGTGCTGGCCGCGCTGCCCTTGCCGCGAAACGACACAGCGCCGATGCCGGGCAACCGGACGCCGGAACCCGAGATCGCGCCGGTCGTGTCGGAATCGAGGAAAGGCATTTCGGCGGCGTGAACCGAGCCGGCGACGGATTTCTCGACATAGGCGTTCCAGCGGGCGTTCGGCGCCTTGAGGCCGGAAACCAGGCTCGTCATGTCCTGATAGGCAATGACCGTGGGAAAGCCGACCCAGATGCCAAGCCCAATGACCAGAGGAGACAGCAGTGAACGTCTCTTCTCACCGACGGCGGCAACCAGCGTCGGGAGACGTCGGTACACGGAGAGATTCGGAAAGCCGGTCCGAATGTACCGATCAACAATGGACGGAGACAGCAGTGAACGTTTCTTCTCACCGGCGACGGCGACAAGCCGCTTCAAAACACGTCGATGCACGGAACTCTCCAGAAACGCAACTGACCCCACTGGAGAGGCACAATGATGCATTAACCTTGATGGTGCGTTAACAGGTTGGATCGTGTTTTCCCTGTCGACCCTCCCTCGATCTGAAGTCAGGCGCTTTTGCGGCCATCTTCGGGCCGAAGAAAGATCGGCCAGGCGATCGGCGCGCAAAAAGCCGCAGCCAGCCAGACGCCCGCCCACGACCAGAAGACGAGAAGGCCCGGAATGGTGATCGGCGTCGCGGCATGACGAAGCGATGGGCGTTCCGCCAATCGCCGAGGCGCAATCGCTCAGCGGCGTTTTTTCGCCTTGCTTGCGAACGGATTTTCCGAGGTGCGCAAGGCGATGCGGATCGGCACGCCGGGCATGTCGAAGGCTTCGCGCAGGCTGTTAGAGAGATAGCGGACATAGGATTGCGGCATCGCGTCCGGCCGTGAGCAGGAGACGACGAAGCCCGGCGGGCGCGTCTTGGCCTGCGTGACATATTTGATCTTCAGCCGACGCCCGGCCACGGCAGGCGGCGGATGATGCGCTAGGATGCCTTCCAGCCAGCGGTTGAGCTTGCCGGTCGAGACGCGGCTGTTCCACACTCGATGCGTCCTGATGACGGCATCCATCAGCTTGTCGAGGCCGCGCCCAGTCTCGGCCGAGACCGGCACCGCTTGCATTCCGCGCGCCTGCGGCAACAGCCGCTCAGTCTTCTCGCGCAGTTCCGCCAGGAGTTCCTGGGGGTGGTCGATCATATCCCATTTGTTGAAGGCGATCACCGGCGCGCGGCCCTCGCGGATGATCAGGTCGGCGATCTGCAGATCCTGCTTCTCGAAGGGAATGGTGGCGTCGAGCACGATGATGACGATCTCGGCAAAGCGGATGGCGCGCAGGCCGTCCTGCACCGACATGACTTCCAGCTTTTCGTGGATCCTGGCCTTGCGACGCATGCCGGCGGTGTCGAACAGTTTCAGGCGGCGGCCATGCCAATCCCAGTCGACTGAGATGGAGTCTCGGGTGATGCCGGCTTCCGGCCCGGTCAACAGCCGCTCCTCGCCGATCAACGCGTTGATCAGCGTTGACTTGCCGGCATTCGGACGGCCAACGACGGCGATGCGCATCGGCTTGGTATCATCATAGGTCGGCTCGGCATCCGGATCGGTGATGTCCTCGCCGATCAGCACCTCGCTGGCGGCGGTCTCCTCGTCCGCATCCTCTTCGTCTTCGCCGAAGGCGCGCGCCTCGCCCAGTGCAGCGATCACCGCATCGCGCAAATCGGGCAGGCCCTGGCCGTGCTCGGCCGAGACCGGGATCGGCTCGCCAAGGCCGAGTTCCCAGGCTTCCAGCATGCCGCCCTGGGCGCCGCGCGCCTCGGCCTTGTTGGCGACGACGACAACCGGCTTGCCGGATTTGCGCACGATCTCGGCGAAGGTCTTGTCGTCGGGCATCAGCCCGGACTTGGCATCGATCGTGAAAAAGATCAGGTCGGCTTCGCGGATGGCGATCTCGGTCTGGGCACGCATGCGGCCCGGCAGCGTCGAAGCAGCAGCGTCCTCGAAGCCGGCGGTATCGATGACGTCGAAATGCAGATCGTAGAGCTTGGCGGCATGGACGCGACGGTCGCGGGTGACGCCAGGCGTGTCATCGACAAGCGCCAGCTTCCTTCCCACCAGACGGTTGAAAAGGGTCGATTTGCCGACGTTAGGCCGGCCGATGATGGCGACTTTGAATGTCATTCAGCTCTACCATCGTGCATGTCGTTGATCCCAAAACCGCTTCGCACTTTTGGGCGACATTGCACTACGACACGCCGCCCGAACCACGGATCAGCTCGGACATCAACGTCGCCCGCTCGCGCGCGTTGCGCGGGGCGCCATCATCCGAGGCGATCTGGTCGAACAGTTTCAGTGCGTCCGTTGCCTTGCCTTCCTTCCAGGCGGCAAGGCCCAGCGCCTCGCGCGCCGTATGGCGCAGGGGATTGGTGTCGGCGGTGATCGCCTCGACGCGGCTGGAGACATCGGCGAAAGAACCGTGATCGACGAGCAGCAGCGCTGCCCTGAGGCGCGCCATGTCGCGAAGACCTGATGGAATGTCTGCGTCGGCGGCGACCTCATCGAAGTCCTTGACCGCGGCGGCGAAATCGCCCTTGTCCGCCTTGACGGTTGCCGCCCGCATGCGGGCTAGCAGCGGATAGGCGCCGTAGCCATCTTTCTCCAGCGCCCCGAGGGCCGTCAGCGCTTCGTCGCTCTTGCCCTCATTGGCAAGCTTCAGCGCCTGCGAGAAGGCATCGCCCGAGCGATTGGCGCGGGTCTCGTCCCAATAGCGATAGCCGACGAAGGCGGCAGTGCCGAGCACCACCAGCACCGCGAGCGCAATCAAGGCAGGGCCAAAACGGTCCCACAGCGCATGCGCCTGTTCGCGACGAATCTCTTCGTTGACTTCGCGGATAAAACTGTCGTCCGACATCTCAAAACCATCCTGCCGCCCCAGGGCGGTTTAGAGCGACCTGCGTCCTTGGACGCACAAAGCACGCTCTAACACTTTGAATTGCGCATCGTGCTTCCTGCAATCAATTCCGATCCTCAGGCCGATGCGGAGCCCGCGTTTTAGCGAAATTTCGTCGGCATGGAAGAGGCACGATAGGAAAATCGGCTAATCGCCGGGCATGTGACCACCGGAGGCGACCGCACCGACGCCACATTTTGCCGATAGCCGGTGCTCGAACCCTCCTCAGATCCAGATCAGACATCGATGCCTCGTTTGTCCCGCGTTGTTGCGTTTTCCATCGCGTCGCTTGCTGCGGCGGGCGCTGCTGCCGCCGACCCGCCTACGGCGCCAGCGCCGGCAAAGCCGAAGCAGGCCGTCATCATCTCGTTCGACAGCGCCCGCGATATTTCGCAGTGGAAGCGCGGCCGGGCGCTAGCCGCGCGCACCGGCGCCCATTTCACCTATTTCGTCTCCTGCGTCTTCCTGCTCTCGCCGGAAACGCGCGAGGAGTATACGGCGCCCGGCAAGACATCGGGAAAATCCAATATCGGCTTTGCGGCCTCGAAGCAGGAAGTCGCCGACCGGCTCGAGCAGATAAACCTCGCCGCCTCGGAGGGGCACGACATCGGCAGCCATGGCTGCGGCCATTTCGACGGCAAGGACTGGAGCAAGGCCGACTGGCTGAGCGAGTTCGGCTCTTTCTCCCACATTCTCGAAAACGCCTATTCGATCAACGGCATTGCCCCCGAACCCGCGGGCTGGCGCGAAATCGCGCGTCAGTCAGTCGGCTTTCGCGCACCCTATCTGTCGACAAACAAGGCGCTTTACGAGGCGCTGCCAAAGGCGGGCTACGTCTTCGACGCGAGCGGCGTCTCGCGCGGACCGGTCCGGCCGACGACCGCCAATGGCATCACGCGCTTTTCGCTGCCGCAGATTCCGGAAGGCCCCGACAGAAGACGGGTGATCGCGATGGACTACAATCTCTATGTCAGGCATTCCGGCGGCTTCGAGCGGCCGAGCAAGGCAGACGAGTTCGCCGACCGGACCTATGACGCCTTTCGCGCCGCGTTCGATGCCCAACACCAGGGGAAACGCATTCCGCTGGAACTCGGCTTCCATTTCACGCTTATGAATGACGGCGCCTACTGGAATGCGCTGGAGCGCTTTGCAGGCGAGGTCTGCACCAAGCCGGATGTCGAGTGCATCAGCTATCGCGACTTTGTTTTGCGGCAGCGCGCCGGGGAAAAGCAGGCGTCGGTGGGGGGGGGGGCCCCCCCCCCCCCGCCCCCCCCAAAAAAACCCCGGGGCGCGGCGCCGGGGGCGTGGGAGGGTCGCGGGGGGGATTTGGGGAGGCGGGTTG
>NZ_JBVVQL010000001.1:504361-733132 GCF_055811195.1 Mesorhizobium sp. WSM4823 | reverse complement strand
AAGGGGTAGGCCATGAATATTCAATCGGCAAAGGCCGAGCTCTACGGCGCCCCCCCCGGGGGGGGGGGGGGGGGGGCCCCCCCCCCCACGTCCTTGTCCCAAAATCTCAGGCCGGGTCCTCGGCGCCTTGACGTTCGAGATAGCGCTGGTCGATTTCGGGCAGCGGTTCTCCTTCCAGCGTCGCCTCGAAAGCACTCAGGCGTTTGTGGATGGAGAGCAGTTCGACAATCGTTGGCCAGGCATTGACCAGATACTGAAATGAGGAACTGACCTGGCCGAAAGCAGTGGAAACCTGCTGCCATACGCCCAAGGTGATTGTTCCAGCAGCAATCGTGGGAATGAGGATCACGCTGGCGAAGATGGCATCTGCCTGCAGGTAGCCGGATCGGACGACATTGAAGTAGGCGTAGTGAAAGTAGAGAGTGAAGTAGTTGCGTCGGACATGGGAAAAGAGTTCGGCCACTGTGGGCGGCGCTGCACGCGCCGCATCGTCTTCGCCGTACACCAGTTCTTTGCGGTAGGCGGCCTCGACTCGCTGATTCTTGAACTCCAACCCTGGCAGTTTTATGCCGGCAATCATGAGAAGAAGGGTACCGAAAATCGACCAGGTGACAGCGGCTACAACCAGGGAATAGGGGATTTCGCCAACGAGCGGCAAAACCTTCACGTGGCTTGAGAGTTGGGCGAGCAAGGGCAGGAACGCGATCAACGTCATAACGGAGTCAACGAGCGAAACACCAAGGCCTTCCATCGTGGTGGAGAACCGCATCGTGTCCTCCTGCACGCGCTGAGACGCACCTTCGATGTGCCGCAATCTCTGCCAGTTCGTCATGTAGTAGTTATTCATCGCCGTGCGCCAGCGGAAGATATAGTGGCTGACGAAGAACCGGGTGATGACGAACAAGGCCATGCCCGAAGCGCCGATCCAGGCGTAGATCGAGAACATCGAATAGAGTTCGCCGGCGGTTACAGAGCCAGGCGTCGTGATCGCCTTCTGGAACAGATCAAAGAAGGGTCCGCGCCAGTTGTTCAGCGCCACGTAAATCTGCACACTGAGATACGTCGAAAACAAGATAAGCGCCGAACCGAGGATCGACCAATTCTGCCAGGGGTGAGGAGAATAAACGCGCCAGAAGGCGTAGAAGGCGCCAACGAGAAATCCAAAATAGATATAGAACCAGATAAACGGTTTGGTCCAGAAGATCGTCATTCCAAGGACTGGCGGCACGCCAGCCGCCGCCGGCGGCAGCCCGAAAACAGCGCCCAACTGCTCGCCCCCGAAAAACCAGAACAGGATTCCGGCAAGGCTCCAGACGGCGACCGAAGTGAAGAACAACTTCGGCTGCGGGAAGAAGGATACGAACACTGTGGCGAAATCCTCGGTCGATGCGCAAATCAGCGGCGTTGCTGTTCAGCGGGCATAAGGTCACACATCGGTCGGAATGAAAATGCCCGTGCCCGATGCCCATCCCCGAGCAAACCCACAATCATGGCGATTTTGGAGCGGCCGACCAAGCGACGACGCCGGAGGCTACCAAGACGGCGGCAGCCACGATCGAAGCCAGGAAGAAACCACCCGATGCTTGCGCCAGCAGTCCGGCGACGAGCGGGCCGATGATCTGGCCGAGGCCGAAGGAAGCCGTCATGACCGCGAAAGTCCGGCGCGGCGCCTGCGGTGCAAGCTGCCTTACGGCCTGGAGGCCGAGTGCGGTCATGGCCATGAATGTGGCGCCAAGCAGAAACCCGCCGAGCAGCGGCCCGGCGCGTCCGCCCATGGCCACGCTGGCGGTCACGCCGACCGCCTCGATGAGGCAACCTGCAAGACAGGTCGCGTAGAGGCCGATCCTTTCCGCGATCTTCTGCCACAGCCAGACCGAGGGAATTCCGGCAAGGCCGGTGACCATCCAGACGACCGCCTCGAAGACGCGGCCGCCGCCGCCCTGGCGGACGATGGCAACGAGAAACGTCGCCGTCACCACATAGCCGAAGCCGAACAGGCCGTAGGCGACAATCATTTTCAACAACGACCGGTCCTTCGGCAGCGCCGGCTCCCGGCGCGCAACGCCGTTGGTGGTCGAGGCAGGCCCCACCAGCAGGGCCACGACAGCGAGGCCGCAGCCACAAATCGCCGCCGACCACAGCCAGCCCGCCGCCCAGCCGGCATGTCCGGTGACGAGAACAGCCATCAGCGCCGCGGATACCGCTATGCCGAGGCCGACGCCGCCGAAATGCAGCGCCTGCAGGCCGTTGCGGTTGGCCGCAAGCAGATGGCCAAAGACGATGCTGGACATGAAGACCATGACAAAGGCACTGGCCAGACCGGCGAGAAAGCGGATGACGAGAAAGGCCGCCATCGTGTCGGTCAGTCCCATCAGCCCGGCGAGGATGGTGCTGGCGGCGAGGCCGGAAAACATGAGCATGCGCTCGCGGCCGTGGGCCCAGCCACCGGCGGCCGCAAGCGCGCCGATGAGATAGCCGAGATAGTTTGCGGATGCGATCCAGCCGGCATCCGCCGGCGACAGCGCAAGTTCCTCCATCATGCCGGGCAGGATCGGCGTGTAGACGAAGCGGCCGATGCCCATGGCAACGGCCAGGGCAATCATGCCGGCGAAGGCGAGACGCAAAGGGGACGGCGAAGCGGCATTCATTGCAGTGCACAATAGGTGCACGAGCCTGTC
Organism: Mesorhizobium sp. WSM4823; assembly: GCF_055811195.1. Taxonomy (NCBI): domain Bacteria; kingdom Pseudomonadati; phylum Pseudomonadota; class Alphaproteobacteria; order Hyphomicrobiales; family Phyllobacteriaceae; genus Mesorhizobium; species Mesorhizobium sp. WSM4823. The sequence goes on along the minus strand of NZ_JBVVQL010000001.1, from coordinate 730,454 downwards.
AAACAATCCGCTTGCGTTGGGCCAGAACGGGTTGCCGCAGCCGCAGACAGGCAGCTTCCAGCCGCCAATCTCCGACATTTGCGATTGGCCGCAGACCACCATGGCTTCGTCATCCCTGGGCGGAGCAAGGAGCGAAGCGACGCGGCGCAGACCCTGGGATCCATGCCGTGACATCCGGCGTAAAATGCGGCGGTTTGGAATGGCGCTCGTGTCCGCTGCGAAGAAGCACCCGTTTCTGATCCGTCGGAGCACTGCCGCCAGGCAACGGCATGGATCCCAGGGTCTCCGCGACGTCGCTTCGCTCCTGCTCCGCCCTGGGATGACGAAGGGAGGGATGGTTCAGCCAATCTCCAGGGTTTGCGATTTGTCCCTGAAAGGAACTGAGCCTGCTCCCTCCTCTGCTCGCATCTTCAGCCGCAGCCGGTTTGGGCCGTGCCGGTCTCGTACGCAGTGCGCCTGGCCGTCAGCCTGAACGGCACGTCGCCGAGCTCGCGCTCCGACATGGTATCGAGCACTGGGTGTGACATCGGATCGATCACCCATCTTGTGGTCTCGCTTTCACGCGACCGGCCTTGCCGCGTGTCAGCAGCAGAAAAGACCCTGAGAAATGATAAAATCTTCATAGGATTTTTCCTCCAAAGGTCTGCTTTCCGTCCAGATTCTGCCATTCCGCCCGGTATTTCAATTGAGATTTCGACCGTGCGAGTTTAGAAAAACTACATGGCAATACTGAACCGCGTCCATCTCAACGGCCTGCGCGCCGTGGAAACCGTCGCCCGCCTGGGGTCGCTTTCAGCTGCGGCGAGCGAACTCAACGTGTCCGCCAGCGCCGTCAGCCAGCAGGTCAAGCGAACGGAAGAGCAGCTCGGACAGGCGCTGTTCGAACGAACGGCGGGCGGTCTCGTGCTGACCGAATTCGGCACCGTCTTCACCGCGCGACTCGGGGCAGGCTTTCGCGAACTCGCCCAAGCCGTGGCGCTTGCCGACGAGGCTTCCGAATGCACGCTGGTAGTTTCGGTGGCGCCAGCTTTCGCGTCGAAGTGGCTGCTCCCGAGGCTGTCGCGTCACTTCGTCCGGCATCCGAATGTGCTTTTGCGCATCGACGCGTCGGTGCGGATTGCCGATCTCGACCGCTCGGACATCGACATCGCCATCCGGCTTGGCGACGGGACATGGCCGGGCGGGCGCGCTGAACTGCTGCTGGCGCAGGAGGTCTTCCCGGTCTGCGCCCCGGTGATCGCCGACAAATTGAAGTCGATCGAAGACCTCGCCCTGACCTGCGCGATCACCGACGAAAGGGCGATGATCACTTGGGAAAGCTGGTTCGAGGCCGCCGGGGTGAAGCCGGTCACCTTCCTCAAAGGCGCGCGCTTCACCGACCCGATGCTGTGCCTGGAATCGGCGATCGCCGGCCACGGCGTCATGCTCGGCTGGCAACTGCTGGCCGCCGACGCACTGGCTGATGGCCGCCTCGTCGCGCCCTTCGGCGTCCGCGCCCAGAGCGGGCTCGGTTATTGGCTGGTGACCTCCGCCGCCAAGACCGAAAGCCGTAAGGTCAGGGATTTCAAAGTCTGGATCCGCGAAGAAATAGCGGCGACGATGGTGCAATTCGGGTCGCTCACCAGCGCGAGTTGAACCTGCCCCGTGCAATCCAGGTGGAAAGGAGAGCAGTGCAGGTCTATGTAGGGAACCAGACTCCCACATCGCGACAGGCAGGATCATGACTACACATTCGCGCGGCGTTTCCGCAACGATCGACCCGGTGAAACTCGACAGGCTGGCCGAAGTCGCCATCAAGGTCGGGCTGCAGCTGCAGCCGGGGCAGGATCTGGTGCTGACATCGTCGATCGCAGCGCTGCCCTTGACACGGCGGATCGTCGAGCACGCCTACAAGGCAGGCGCCGGCCTGGTGACGCCGATCTTCAACGACGACGAAATCACGCTGGCGCGCTTCCGCTATGGGGCGGACGCCGGCTTCGACCACGCCGCCGGCTGGCTCTATGAGGGGATGGCGAAGGCCTTCGCCAACAATGCCGCCAGGCTTGCCGTGCGCGGCGAGGATCCTTCGCTGCTGTCGGCGCAGGATCCGGCGAAAGTGGCGCGCGCCAACAAGGCGAATTCGATGGCCTATCAGCCGACGCTGGAAAAGATCACCGGCTTCGACATCAACTGGAACATCGTCGCCTATCCCGACCTCGCCTGGGCGAAACAGGTATTCCCCGGCGATGCCGACGACGTCGCCGTGGCAAAGCTCGCCGACGCCATCTTCGCCGCTTCGCGGGTCGATGTAGAAGACCCGATCGGCAACTGGACAGCGCATAATGCCGCACTGCGCAGCCGCACCGAATGGCTGAACGGCCATAATTTCCATGCCCTGCACTTCACCGGACCTGGCACCGATCTGACCGTCGGTCTGGCCGACGGCCATGAATGGATGGGCGGCGCCTCGACCGCCAGGAACGGCATCACCTGCAATCCCAATATCCCGACCGAGGAGGTCTTCACCACGCCGCACGCAAGGCGCGTCGAGGGCCATGTGTCGAGCACCAAGCCGCTGTCCTACCAGGGCACGCTGATCGACGGCATCGCTGTGCGTTTCGAAGAGGGCCGCATCGTCGAGGCCAAGGCCAGCCGCGGCGAGGATGTGCTGAAGAAAGTGCTAGATACCGATGAGGGCTCGCGCCGGCTTGGCGAGGTCGCGCTGGTGCCGCATTCCTCGCCGATCTCGGCGAGCGGGCTGCTGTTCTTCAACACGCTGTTCGACGAGAACGCCGCCTGCCATATCGCATTGGGACAGTGCTATTCGAAATGCTTCGTCGACGGCGCCTCGCTCAGCCAGGAGGAGATCGCGGCGCGCGGCGGCAACAAGAGCTTCATCCATATCGACTGGATGATCGGTTCGGACAAGATCGACATCGACGGCGTCGGCAAGGAGGGCAGCCGCGTGCCGGTGATGCGCAAGGGCGAGTGGGCGTAAGCAGCCGCCAACAGCTGCCATGGCGGTCAACCCCCGGAGTTGACAATGAAACTCGATATCAGGGTCAAGCGCATCTACGAGCCACCCTCGCCCAGCGACGGCCAACGGGTGCTCATAGACCGCGTATGGCCGCGCGGCGTCCGGAAGGAAGACGCCGCGCTGACGCTATGGCTGAAGACCATCGCGCCTAGCGATGAATTGCGCAAATGGTTCGGCCACGAGCCCTCGCGCTGGATGGAATTCCAGCAGCGATATCGCGACGAGCTCGACAGGAACGGCGAGGCGGTCGGCCAGTTGCGCGCCCTGCTCGACAAAGATCGGGTGACGCTGCTCTACGGCGCGCAAGACGAAACGCATAACAACGCAGTGGCTTTGGCTGACTATCTCAGCCTAAAGGGTTGAGGCAGCACGCACGCTGCCGGGCCACACCCATGCCTTTTCGCGAATCGCTCAGGCGACGCGCAGTTCCGTGGCCGCATCGAACAGGTGCACCTTGCCCGGCAGCACCGAAAGGTTGATCGCGGTGCCGGCGTTGCGGCGCGCGTCACGCGGCACCACGGCGACGGCGTCGTATCCTGCCACGCGCAAGTGAATCTGAACATCCGCGCCGGTCGTTTCGGACAGCACGACCTCGCCCTTGATCTCGCCCGCATCCGAAATGCCGAGATCGTTTGGCCGAACGCCCATAATGACCTTTTGGCCTGGCTTTGCCTTGATTTCCGGTGAGAGGCCGATCGACACGCCTTCGGCGACGAAGCGAGGACTGCCGCCCGCGGTCTCGACGGTGCCGGCGATGAAGTTCATCGAAGGCGAGCCGATGAAATCAGCGACATATTTCGAGTTCGGTCGCTCGTAGACCTCGTCGGGCGTGCCGATCTGCATGATCCTGCCGGCATGCATCAGCACGATCTTGTCGGCCATCGTCATCGCCTCGATCTGGTCATGGGTGACGTAGATCGTGGTCGTGCCGAGACGATTGTGGAGTTGACGGATTTCCACGCGCATATGCGTGCGCAGCTTTGCGTCTAAGTTGGAGAGCGGCTCGTCGAAAAGGAACACGGCGGCGTCCCGCACCATGGCGCGACCCATGGCGACACGCTGGCGCTGGCCACCCGACAATTCCCTGGGGTAGCGCCCGAGGAAGGGCGTGAGATTCAGGATTTCCGCCGCCCATTCTACCTTCTTCCTGATCTCCGCTTTTGGCATTTTCGCCACTTCGAGACTGAAGCCGATATTATCGAACACGCTCATTGTCGGATAGAGCGCATAGTTCTGGAACACCATGGCAATGTCGCGGTCGCGCGGGTGAACGTTGTTGACCCGCCTGTCGCCGATCAGCAGATCGCCGTTGGTCACACTCTCGAGCCCGGCTGTCATGCGCAGGAGCGTGGTCTTTCCGCAGCCCGACGGTCCGAGGAGCACGACAAACTCGCGATCGGCAATGCCGAACGAGATGTCCTTCATCACCTCGACATGCCCGAAATTCTTGGCGATGTTCCTGTATTCAACGGTGGCCATTCTCAATCTCTCTTCGGACGACCGGATTCGGGTCGTCAGTATTTCTGCCTGGTCGGCGTGATGACGATTTCCTGCACGAGAGCGTTTTGTGGCATCTGATAGGTGTGCAGCATGAGGTCGGCGACGTGCTCCGGCCCGATCCCGCCGCCGATCTTGAGCTTGTTGGCCTTGTAGTTGGCTAACGTCTGCGGATCGAGAACACCGCTCAGAACTTCGGTTTCGATCACCCCGGGCGAAAGCACGACCACGCGAACATCATAGTCGGAAAGATAGTCGCGCAGCGATTCCGATACGGCGTGAACGAAGAATTTTGTCCCGCAGTAAACGGTATGATCGGGATAGACCTTCCGGCCAGCGATTGAACTCATCATGAACAGCGTGCCGTGACGGCGCTCCATCATGCCCGACATCACGGCGTGGACCGAATTCAGGACGCCTTTCGTGTTGATGTCGATCATCTCGTCCCATTCCTCGGGCGGCTGGCGGCCAATGTCGGCAAGACGCGCTATACCGGCATTGGCAAAGAGCATGTCGACCGGTCCGTATTCGGCTTCCGCCTCCTTCACGGCGGCTGCGATCGCGGCGCGGTCTCGCACGTCGACCTGCCGGGCCATGCTGTCGGGCAGGTTCAGTGCCTCCATGCGCTCCAGACGGCGGGCCATCATCAGAACAGGGTGGCCGGCACGCGAAAACACCTTGGCGACTGCCTCGCCGATACCAGAACTCGCTCCCGTCACCGCTACGAGCTGTTTTCCAGCCATTGTTTTTCCTCTTTGGGAATTGTCGATAGCCGGGGTGACGGACCTAAGGCCGCCACCCCAGGGAATACTCAGCCCTTGGCGACCAGATCGTCGACCTGGGTCTTCAGAGCGTCGAGCGACTCCTTGGCCGAGCCCGACTGGCCGGCGAAGTATTTGCCCAGCGCAACCGGGATCATGTCGCTCGAGAGTTCTGCCCATGCCGGCAGGTCGGGCTCGGATCCCATGTAGTTGGCGATGGTGTCGCGCACGACCGGCAAATGGCGGGTCGTGCCGGCGCCGACACGCGCGTTGGCCAGCACGCGCGGATCGTCATAGACGCTGGTGCGCGTTGGCCCCGTACCGCCGCCCAGAACGGTTATCAGGGCCTGGGTGTCGGCTGAGGTCGCCCACTGCATGAAGATCCAGGCAGCGTCCGGGTTCTTCGAGTATTTCGACACCGCGAGCGAAGAGCCGCCCTGGTGACCAACCCCCGGAATTTCGCCGAATCCGGTCTGCTCGACCGTGCGCAGCGTGGCGGCAGGTTTCGGCGGAACCATCGCTTCCATCAGACCGGAGACCTTGGACGCGTTGGGATCGTCGAAGAACGGGAAGAATTCGCCCCATGACAGCATCGAGGCGGCGACGCCCTGGCCGACCGACTGGCCCTCGCCATCCCATGTCCAGCCGTCGACGCCGGGAGGCATCGTCGCCTTGAGCTTGTCCCAATAGGCCATGGCCGCCAAGCCAGCTTCGTCATTGCCGGTGAATTTGCCGTCGGCGCCGAAAATCGAACCGCCATGGCCCCAAAGCCAGGCAGTCCAATCGCATTCGAGGCTGTAATGGCCTGACTTCATCTGGCCGCTGGTGCCGTACATGTTCGGGCCCTTGGCGTCGGTGATCGCCGCAGACGCCTGCAGCAAATCCTCCAGCGTGGCGGGGGGCGGCAACTTGAGCTCGTCCCATACGTCCTTTCGGTACTGCGTGATAAAGATCGGAATGTCGTAGGGCACGCCGACCATACTGTCCTTGTACATGGCGATACCGTCGACGAGCGGCTTCAGGAAATCGTCGATATTGTAGTTCGGCATTGCCAGTTCGGTGTTCTTGAGCTGCTCGCGCGGATCGAAGACGTCCTGGCTGAAGCTCGCCGCCCAGCTCTGGTCGATGTAATAGAGGTCGTAAGTGCCGAGGCTCGACGCCACGTCGAGCGTCAGCTTCTGCAGCACCTGCTCGAGCGGCAGCACTTCGATCTCGACCTTGATGCCGGTAGCCTCCTCGAAATACTGCTTGAGCTGCGTGGCGATGGCATTCGATGGCGGCGTCGATTCCGTAGCGAGGCGAAGGGTCGTTCCGGCAAAGGGCTTGCCGACATCCGAGAGCCATTTGGTGATTTCAGCACTGGGCTTCAGTTCCTGTTCCTGAGCCGATGCCTGGCTGATGCCGTAGAACGGGCGTCGTCCCAATCCCATGCCGAGCGCGCCGGCGCCGAGGCCGAGAATGCTTGCTGCGCGAAGAAACGAGCGCCGGTCCATCTGTCCGCGAACGAAGCGGTCGGTGACAGAGGCAAGATGCGCCTTTCTGATGCTGTCTTTCATTGTCTACTCCTCCGGTTTAATTCGCGATTTTCACAAGGCTGCGAATTCGAGCCTCCCATCTATTGTTTCAATGATCCCATCGTGAGACCGCGCACGAGGTGCTTTTGAACCAACAGAATGAAGATGAAAGCAGGAATGATGGATGCGGCGCCAAGCGCGGCCATGTTGCCCCAGGCGGTGCCGATCGAGGTGACGAAGGTCGATGAGACGACAGGCACGGTCTTGAGCGACGTGGTGGTCAGGGTCAGCGCAAAGAGGAATTCGGTCCAGCTGAAGATGAAGCAGAGGACCGCCGTGGCGGCGATGCCGCCCTTGGCCATCGGCAGCACGATCCGCCGGAAGATCATGAAGCGGCTGGCGCCGTCGACGATCGCGCTCTCGTCGATTTCTGAGGGGATGTCGTCGAAGAAGCTCTTCATCAGGAGGACGGCGAGCGGCAGGTTCATCAGCGCGTGAATCAGCACCATGCCGGTATAGGTGTCGATGAGCCCGAAATTCTTGTAGATGAAGAACATCGGAACCGCGACCGCGACGGGCGGCATCATGCGCGTGGACAACACCCATCCGACGAAACTGTGCCGGCCGCGGAAATTCATGCGCGACAGGGCATAGGCGGCGAGCGTGGCGATGGCGACGGCGAGCACGGTCGACAGCGTCGCGATGACGATCGAATCCCAGACGCGCGGCGCCATGTAGAAATTGCCGCCGCCCGGCGTCACGGTGATGCCGCCGCTGCCCAGCGAGATCCCGAACACCTTCTGGAAATTGTCGAAGGTCGGCGTGAAGGCGAACAGTTTCGGCGGCCGGTTGAAGATGTCGTTGCCGTGTTTGAACGCCACCGACGTCCAGTAGTAGATCGGAAAGAAGAAGATTGCGACCACAACCCAGGCGGCGATGGTGCGAAGCATGCGGGTGGAGAAGGAGCCGTTCATTCTACCATTTCACCTTCGCGATACGGATGAAGAGGTTGGCAATGACGAGGATGATCACGAGGGTGACGAGGCTGAGCGTGGCTCCATAGCCCCACTTTACGAAGCTGAACGTCTGCTGCCATGCATAGAGGGAAAGCGAATAGGTCGACGCTCCCGGCCCGCCTGATGTCATGACGAAGACGTAGTCGAAGACGCGGAATAGATCGATGCCGCGGACCAGGACAGCGATCGCGATCACCTTAGACATCATCGGCAGGGTGATGCGCCGGAAAATCTGGAACGACGACGCGCCGTCGATCATCGCAGCCTCGTAAGGCTCCGGCGGCAGCGCCCTAAGGCCGGCAAGGAAGATGAGAACCATGAACGGCGTCCACTGCCAGATTTCGGCGACGAGAACGCCGGCAAGCGCTGTCGACGCCGTGGCGAGGATGGGGTTGTTGGGATTGAGCAGACCAATCGACTGCAGGAGGTAGCTGATCACCCCGAACTGCGGATCCTCCATCAGCAGATACATCATGCCGACAATGGCCGGCGGAATGACGAGCGTCATCGTCAGCACGCCGCGCAGAAAACCGAAACCGAAGCCGTCGCTGTCCAGGAGCAGCGCGATCGCCATGCCGAGCACAAGCTCAAAGACCAGCGCGATGGCGAAATAGGTGAAGGTGATGACGAGCGATTGCCAGAACCGTGTGTCGTTCCAGAGCTGCACCCAGTTTTCCGTTCCGACGAATTCGAGCGCCCGCCTGCGCGGGACGAACTCGTGGAAGCTCAGCCAGATGTTGTAGAGCAGCGGATAGACGGTGAAGACAAGCAGGATTGCCACCAGCGGCAGCAACCATGGCAGCGGATGGTCCGAAATGACGAAACGTCTGGCTTGGGCAACCCGCACGCGTTCCTCCCGAACCGCTTCGTTTTGCGATGCACAAATGTTCATATCTTGTGCATTTGTTCAAATGCTATATCGTCACCATGTCCGTGGCAAGCACTTGTTGGCCGGCGACAGCGGCGTTCGGACGGGTGCGCCACCAGCATCGGAGGACCCCCATGACGTCGATCGGCCTCCTGGCACGGGTAGCCCACCAATATTTCGTGCTGGGTGAAACACAGCAGGCCATCGCCGAGCGGCTGCAGATCAATCGCACCAAGATCCACAGGCTGCTGGCCGAGGCCAAGGAGCGCGGCATCGTCTCGATCCGCATCAACGCCGGGACGTCGCAGGCGCTCGAAATGGAAGAACAGCTCAGGCGGAAGTACCGGCTCGACATATGCAGCGTTACGCCTAATGACACCGGGTCGGAGCTCGGGCTCTCCGAAGTGATCGGCATCTATGCCGCGCAGACCGTCGAGACCCTGCTCAGGGACGACATGACGGTCGCCATGGCGTGGGGCCGAACCATGAGATGGCTCGCTTCCAACATCGAACCGGTGGCGCTCAGGAACGTTACTGTCGTGCCGCTCCTCGGCTCTCTCTCGCGCCGGTCGTCGATCGACAAATACGACGCCGCCGCCGTCTTTGCCCAGCGCACTCAGGCCGAATCCTATTACCTGCCCGGACCCATCATCTGCGACAGCCGCGAAAGCCGCGAGACGATCCTGCAGCAACCGAGCGCGCGCGAGGTTATCCAGAAGGCGCTGAACGCCGACCTTGCGCTGATGAGCGTCGGCGGCACAACCAGTTCGACGCTTCGCAGCGTCGGTTATATGACCGACGAGGAATTCGACGACGTCCTCAGGATGAAGCCGATCGGGAACTTTCTCGGTTATTTCTTCGACCGGAACGCCGAGCTCATCGACCATCCCGTGAATGAACGCATCGTCGGGGTTTATCCTCTCGACACGCTGAACATTCCCAAACGCGTCCTTGTTTCCGGCGGAAAGAACAAGGTCGGCATCATGGCCAAGCTCCTGGAAAAGGGGTTCTTCACCGGCCTCATCACCGACCAGGAGACGGGCAGCTCGCTTTGATATCCGCCGACCGGAATTGCGGTAGGTGCTGTGCGATGCTGCCTGTTGCATCGCGCCTGCTTTCATCCGAAAGCAGACTGTCGGCAGATCTTTCCTAAGCCGTCCCTGGTTCGGTTCCATCGCCTGCAGAACATCCTTTTGCGTCTTTGCGGCCGCACGCTTCGCGCCGGCCGGTCAGACCTCCCCCGACCTCCGGTTTGCCAGGATCACGTCGGCAATCTCGACGAAGCCGCGACCACCCCGCGACCTCGTGACGAAAGCGGGTTCGGCATCGATCTGTCCCTGGAAATCCATCACATTCGCGACCCCGAACGCGTTCGGAAAGAACCCGAACATCGGGGCGTCGTTCGGGCTGTCTCCGACGAATGCATAGGCCTGCCTTTCAGCATCGAGGTCGGTTCCCAGCCTCTCGCTCGCAAAGCGGCGCGTCATCGACAGCTTGTCGTAGCGGCCAAACCAGCCGTTTACATGGATCGACGAAATCTTGGCGACGGCGCCGGCCTGCTCGAAGATCTGCTTGATGCGCCTGGCATCGGACAGCGGCAGCGCCGGAACATCTTCGCAAAAGTCGATGGCCAGATCGGCTTCGCGATATTGCTGGTCAGCGGATACGGCCGAGCCTGGCACTTCCTGGACGATGCGCTTTTCCAGTTCGATGAGCCGGCGCCTGTTTTCCCGGCGTTCCTCAGCGCTCGCGGCGAAAACCCGGATCATCTTTCGCGTTGCGTGATCATAAGCGAAGTAGAAAGCGCCATTTTCGCCAACCACGCCGGTCACCGGCCAGAACCGGGCAATCATGTCGCACCAGCCTGCCGGTCTCCCGGTAATGGGAGCAACGACAAGGCCCGCCTCATGCAGGCGTTCGAGCGCACGGTAGGCATCGGCCGGAAGACGACCGTCGGTCGTCAAGGTGTCGTCGATATCGCAGAAGACGCCGCGAATGCGCGAGGCAGTTTCGGGTCCGAATTCGGCGAGGTCGCGCATCCGGTCAGGCTTCCCCGCGAGCAAAATCCTCCAACATCCCTGCATCCGCAGCAACGTCGAGGAACGAAAATCGATTGCGCATCTCCCGGCAGTGAACGACGGCCTCGCGATAGAAATCGGCCGGCGTGCCCAGTTCGGCCGCTGAAATCGGCCCGCCGGTGGATTTCAGCAGGCCCAGCATTTCGTCGACTGGCACCATGAATTGCTCGAGCTCCTGCCTGAGCGCCGGCCAGAGCTCCTGCAGGCGCTCGTTGAATGCGGCGGCGGCATTCTCGTCGAACGCCTTTTTCTTCAGTTCGTCGAGACATTGTGCGGCGACAGCCGGCCCCATGCGGCGGACCATGTCGTCAGGATCTATCTTCGTCGCCTTCACCACCGGCGGCTTATCGCTTGCAAGCATTGCTTGCTGCAGCCGCGCCATGGTCAGTGAAGCGACACCGACCTGGGTGCCGTGGAGCGTACCGGGGTGACGCTCGCCGGCGAAGCAGTCGATGTAGTGCGATATCTGATGCTCGCCCATGGAGCCGTGATTGGAGACGCCGGTGAAGGAAATGCCGAGGCCGCAGAGCGTCAGCACGCGGTAGAGATAGCCATTGGCCTCGATGTCGTGTTCGGCAAGCTTTGCCGCACGCTCGTTGAGCGCCGCCTCATCCTTTTCCTGAATGAGGAACGGCACCTGATGATAGGCAGTGCCAAGCAGGCGGTGCGACATCCACCAGTCGATCTGGGCGACCGAGCGGCAAAGGCAGTCACCGAACCCCGCCGCCGACAGATAGGTCGGGGCGGCAGCGGAGACGCCAAGATCGACAAAAAAACCTGATGGCGCGTGGGAAGGCAGCGATACTTTCAGGCCGCTTTCCAGTGTGATGGACGCCGTCGTCGATGTGTAGCCGTTCATCGAACCGGCTGTCCCGAACACGCAATAGCGCCGTTCGTTCCTTCCGGTGACGAACTTGCAGAGATCGTTGATCGTGCCGGAACCGACCGCGACCACGGCTTCCGCATCGGCGAGTTTGACGGCCAGGCTTTCGACGTTGGCCATGTCGGCATGTGGGTGATCCAATATCACGACATCGACAGGACCGAGCGTCTTCAGCTCGCGCGCAACGCGTTCGCCAAGTGCATCATAGGTCGCGGCATCCGCAACGACCGTGAACCGCTCACCCAGCTCGAGCTCAGAAACGAGATCGGCTGCCCGTCCTTCGAGGCTTTCTTCGATGACAATCCGGTCATACGGCACCACCGCCTTTTGCCCGGTCTCCGGGTTGGTCCAGCGCCCGTCCAAAATGTCGTCGATTAATGTCGTCCAGGATCCGGCTGCCGGATTCGTCATGGCGTCCTCTTCTGGGGCATCGATGCGCAGGAACATTGCGTCATCGAACAATAGTCACTTAGCACTGTCTTTTGTCAAGCATCTGCCCGCAACGCTTGACTTCGTTCTGCAAACCTGCGGAAAAAGGCGCATGAATGCCAACGCCGACATCGACGCGGTCCGACCATCCGGGCTCTCGGCACTGCCGTCCGAATTCGACAGCGCGGTGGCGTGGGCGGCTTGGCTCTACTATGTCGACCAGCTCAACCAGAGCGATGTGGCGAAGGTCATGAACGTCTCCAGGGCGAGCGTGGTAAACTATCTGCAGGAGGCTCGCGAAAGCGGACTTGTCGCCGTCCAGGTCGACCACGACGCTTTTGCCCGCACCTTGACTTCGCGGCGGCTCATGGAAAAATTCGGGCTTCGCGGCGCGGCGGTTATTCCCGACCTCGATCCCAACGATGCCGACCGCCGCATCGGCGAAGCGGCGGGACGGTTGCTCGCCTCTATGGTCGATCCGGGCGACACGATCGGCGTTGCCTGGGGAAAGACGGTGCTCTCTGCCGCCCGCTCGATCCCGCGACTACGCCACGATCGAAACCTCACCGTCGTCCAGCTCTCGGGAAGCTCGATCGGCACCAGCGATTTTTCGCCGGAATTCTGCACCTCTCTGATGGCCAATCGGCTCGGAGCCCGCTGCATCAACCTGCTTGCCCCGGCGATCGTCTCCACCGAGGAACTGCACGACGAGCTCATGCAGGAGCCGATGCTCGTCAACCAGTTCCGTATGATACGTGCCGCCGGCAAGGTCATCTTCGGGATCGGCGATATCGGGCCGGAGAGCACCTATGCCCGAGCCGGGATATCGGACGCCGCGGCACTTGCCGGCATGATCGAGCGGGGAGCGCTCGGGGTCATCATCGGCCGGTTCATCGATGCTCAGGGAGCCCCTTTCGCAACGCCGCTCGACGGACGCACCGTCGGCATCACGCTCGACGAATTGAAGGAAGTTCCGATCCGCATCTGCGCTGCCGGTGGCGTCCGCAAGATGGGGGCGATCAGGGCTGGGCTCGACGGCGGATACGCGACACATTTTGTCACCGACATGGCCACCGCGAATTTTCTCTTGGAATAACCAGCACTCGGAATAACCGGCACTCGGCGGAATTCATCGTCTCGGGAGGACAAATATGGGCAGCAGCGACGGACCTCTTGTCGTCGGCCTCGACAGTTCGACGCAATCCTGCAAGGCGATTGCGTGGACCCGGGACGGGCGAGCCGTGGCGGAAGGCCGCGCGCCGCTCGATCTAATGAAGCCACGGCCCGACTATGTCGAGCAGGAGGTCGCCGACTGGTGGCGGGCCGCGACGGCGGCGCTGCGACAGCTTGTCGGCACGGTCGATGCGAAACGCATCGCCGCTGTCGCGATCTCCAACCAGCGCGAGACCGTTGCCCTCATCGACGGCGCCGGCGAGCCGATCGGACCTGCGAGCCTCTGGCTCGACGAACGTGCCGCCGGGCTGGTCGACCGTTTCGCGGCGGAGATCGGCCGTGAGCGACTGCACGCGATCACCGGCAAGCCGATCGACGTGACGCCGGTCGTCTACCGCCTGAAATGGCTGCGCGAGAACGAGCCGGAACGGTTGGACCAGGCGAGGAAAATCCTCGACGTGCACGGCTATCTGACGCTGAAACTGACGGGAACGCCGAGTGCGAGCTGGACGAGCGCCGATCCGTTCGGTCTTTTCGACATTTCGCGCAAGGCATGGTCGCAGCCGCTCCTCGATCACCTCGGCATCAAGCCGTCGCAACTTCCCAATGCGGTGCGGTCCGGCACCCGGATCGGGGCCGTTCATGCCGCGGCGGCCGCTGCAACCGGTCTCGCCGAAGGAACGCCGGTGATCGCCGCCGGCGGCGATGGGCAATGCGCCGGGCTCGGCGTCAACGCCATGCGCGACGGCGTCGTCTATCTCAATCTCGGAACTGCGATCATCGCGGGAATCTGGTCGCGGGAACCGGTGGTCGGCGCCTTCTGGCGGACCATGACCTCGCCGACAGGCGATGGCTATTTCCTCGAGGCAGTGCAGCGGGCCGGTGTCTATTTCGTCAACTGGTTCGTCGACACGTTTGCCGGCGGACGCTCCGATCCGGCGATCTTCGACCGTCTGGAAAGGGAAGCGGCTGCCGTCCCGATCGGCTCGGACGGACTTCTCGCCGGATCCACGCTGGTCGGTTGCATGGATCCGCATTGGGATCCGAGCGCACGCGCGAGCTTCATCGGCATGCACCCGTCGCACACGCTCGGCCACTTTTATCGCGCGGGGCTCGAGGCGATGACGCTGCAAACCGCCCGAGCCCTCGAAGAGATGCGCAGCCATGGTCTTTCGCCCACGCAAATGGTGGCGATCGGCGGTGGCGCCAACAGCAAGCTTTGGACAAAGATGATCGCGGACGCAACCGGCATCTCGATCCACAAGGGTCACAATGCCGAAGCCTCCTCCCTCGGCGCAGCCATCAGCGCTGCGGTCGGCATTGGATGGTTCGAGAGTTTTGCCGAGGCCGCGGACGCCATGACGAGCATCGCCGAGACGATCGAACCGGACCCCAGCGACCGCGAAGCGTGGGACGCACTGTCGGCCAGGCAGGCCAAGGTCTTCCCCGCGACCCAATTCGCCTGGCGGAATTGAGACCGGCGCGGACAATGCACTAGTCGTCATGAAAATAGCGAGCTTGCGAAAGCGTCGCCATCCCGGCTACGCCTTCTTTAACCCGCCTAAAGCCTGCTGGTAGACATCAGGCTTGAAGCCAACCAGTATGCGGTCGCCGATCTCCAGCACCGGCCGCTTGATCATCGTCGACTTGGTCAGCATCAGCGCCTTGGCTTTCTTCTCGTCGAGGCTCAGCTTGTCCTTGTCGGACAGTTCGCGAAACGTCGTGCTCGCTTTGTTGAGCAGGATTTCCCAGCCGACCTTGCCGGACCATTCGTCCAGCCGGTCAGCGTCCAACCCTTCGACCCTGTAATCGTGAAAGCGATAGGCGACACCGTGGCTTTCCAGCCAGACACGCGCCTTCTTGATCGTATCGCAATTGGTGATGCCGTACATGGTGATGGTCAAAATTTTGCCTTCGGGCTGATCGCTTGTCGATTCCGACCGCACCCTAAAACCGCACGTTCCACTTTGCCAGCGGCACCGCCAGCATCTTCGAATTTCGCGCTTGCAAATACTAAGGAATTTTCCTAAGTATCTTCCGAACCAGCTTTGGCCATGATCAGAGGCGCAAGAACGACGTGACCGTTTCAACAAGCCCACAGACCGCAAGCATCCCACCGATCGACGGCATTTTCCGAGCGCTCGCCGATCCAACCCGCCGCCGTGTCGTCGAGCGGCTGAACAGAAGCCCCGCCTCAGTCAGCGAGCTTGCCCAGCCCTTCGACATGGCCCTGCCCTCCTTCGTCGAGCATCTCAAGGTGCTGGAAGGCTGCGGGCTGGTGCGCTCGCAAAAGGCCGGCCGCGTCAGGACCTACCAACTCGCGCCTGAGCCGCTGAAGCTCGCGGAAAATTGGCTGGCAGAGCAGCGTGCGCTGTGGGACCGCCGCCTGGACCAGTTCGACGCCTACGTCATGACACTCAAGGAGAAAGATATATGAGCATAGTGTTCAAACCGGACCCCAGACTGGACCTCGTTCTCGAACGCGTCGTCGACGCGCCACGAGAACTGCTCTGGACCGCCTACACCAAGCCTGAGCATGTCCGCCAATGGTTCACACCGAAGCCGTGGATCATCACGGATTGCGAGATCGATCTTCGGCCCGGCGGCCTGTTCAGGACCCGCATGCAGTCCCCTGACGGCAAGGAGGTTAACGACCGCCATTGCTGCTATCTCGACATCGTGCCGAACGAGCGGCTGGTATGGACCGATGCGCTGCTGCCTGGCTATCGGCCGTCGGGAGACCCATTCATCACAGCGGTCATATCATTGCAGCCGGAAGGCAAGGCGACGCGCTATACCGCGACCGCCATCCATCGGGATGAGGCCACGCGGAATAACCACGAGGAGATGGGCTTTTTCTATGGCTGGGGCACCGTGGCCGACCAGCTTGCGCAATACGTCAAGACGATCTGACACGGCGTCTTCTCACATGGCGGCCAAGGCGTCGTCCTGGTCGCTCAATTGCCAGCGGCCATAGAGTTGATACCGGCCCTGCCCCAGGAAACTGTGGATGAGCACAAAGTCCCGCACCGTCCAGCCGATCGGTTCGATGACCCGTTCGCCTGGCTTCGCGACACGCGCCCTGTCGCGCAGCAAGGTGACATGAGGTTCGAAGGAATTCGCCACGAAGGGCTTCAGCGGACTGTCGGAGAGCGTAGCGCCGAGGCTGCGCCAAAAGGTTTGCAAGGCTGGGATGCCGTCGCTGCCACGCAGCACCAAGGCGCCGCCGCCGAAGACCGACAGGCGATCGAAGGAGACGTCGAACGATGCCGCCTGAACGAGGCCGCCGGC
This sequence comes from Mesorhizobium sp. WSM4823, assembly GCF_055811195.1. Classification (NCBI taxonomy): domain Bacteria; kingdom Pseudomonadati; phylum Pseudomonadota; class Alphaproteobacteria; order Hyphomicrobiales; family Phyllobacteriaceae; genus Mesorhizobium; species Mesorhizobium sp. WSM4823. The sequence continues at coordinate 713,928 of NZ_JBVVQL010000001.1, read as the reverse complement.
GCGGCAGGCGGCTTCCACAAGCGACATTGGCAATCCGTCATGATCGCCGAGCCCAAACAGCGAGATATGCAACTGCTCTGCCGCAATGAGCTTGCCGCGCAGGCCCAACTCACGTTGCCAGCCAGCCGCCTTCAGCGCCAGCGGTGTAGCGATCGTGCTTTCCAAAAGAATGGCGAAGAACAGCCGATCGTTGCGCCGCTGGTCCGGCTCGTCCCAACGGAAGAAAGTCTGGCCGTTCCTGCCGATTCCGAATGAAGGCAGTTCGTTCATGGCTATCTCGTCCGGCAAGTTGTGTCCGACCAAGATTTTTAGAACAAAAGGCGAACAAATTAAATGGAAAAATGCGGAGACGTCTGCAAATTGGTTCGATGGCCGGCCGGCCCACGCGCGAATGGCAGGGAAAGCCGACGCTTGAACGTAATGCACTTTTGCATTACGTTCAGGCTAGCCAATCGGGAGATTCTGCGATGACGACACTGACCGTAACGGCACGGGGGCAGGTCACTTTTCGGAAAGATGTGCTCCAACACCTGGGCATCAAGCCGGGAGAAAAAATTGAATTGGATTTGCTACCGGATGGTCGGGCAGAGCTAAAAGCATCGCGGCCGAGGGGATCGTTTCGGGACCTTCATGGTTTCCTGAAAGGGAAGACGAATGGCCAGGTTCTCACTATTGAGGAAATCAATGAGGCAATTGCCGAGGCTGGTGCGGCCGCCGGGGCCGGCAAGGAATGAAGATCACGGCTGATACGAATGTTCTGCTCCGCGCCTATGTGGCTGACGATGCCAAGCAAGCGAGTGCCGCTGTCGAGTTGCTGGCAACCGCTGAAATCGTGGCTGTAAGCCTACAATCCCTCTGTGAATTCACGTGGGTCTTGGCCCGCCAATATAAGACTGCTTGTGAAGACATTTCAGCCGCGATCCGTGCCTTGCTGAATACGGAAAATGTCGTGGTCAATCGGCCCGCAGTAGAAGCTGGTCTATCGGTCCTTGATGCTGGTGGTGATTTTGCTGATGGTGTGATTGCCTATGATGGTAGCTGGCTAGGCGGGGAAGTCTTCGTTTCCTTTGACAGAAAAGCCGTAAAGCTTCTTTCTTCACAAGGGCATTCGGCCCGTCTCCTAAAGGCGAGCGTCTGATGACCCGTGTCTTACGTCAGATAGCAGCCGCGCTCGATGGCGAGGCGACGCACCAGCGCCAGCACGTTGTCGATGGTGGGCGTCGGCTGGCCGGTCAGCCGGCCAAGCTCCTGGACCGCCGTCACCAGCGCGTCGATCTCCATCGGCCGGCCGCGTTCCAGATCCTGCAGCATCGAGGTCTTGTGCTCGCCGACGTCGCCGGCGCCCTTGATGCGGCGGTCGACATTTATCGGAAAACGCATGCCGAGGCTTTCGCCGATCGCCTGCGCCTCCAGCATCATGGTGCGGGCAAGCGTGCGGGTTGCCTCGTCGGCAGCGATTGCGGCAAGCGTGCTGCCGGTCAGCGCGGAAATCGGGTTGAAGGAGAGATTGCCCCAGAGCTTCACCCAGATTTCGCCGCGGATGTCGTCGCGAACCGGCACCTGTAGCCCCGCTGCAACCATTTCCTCGGCAAGCCGCGTGACACGCTCGCTCCTCTCGCCCGAGGGCTCGCCAAGCGAGAAGCGTTTTCCCTCGATATGGCGGACCAGGCCGGGCGCATCCACTTCGGCAGCGGGATAGACGACCGAGCCGATGACGCGATCCGGCCCAAGCCGGTCCCAGATCACCCCACCGGGATCCACCGCTTGCAACCGCGTGCCTTCGAGCGACCCGCCGATCCTATGGAAATACCACCACGGCACGCCATTCTGCATGGTGACGACGGCCGTCCCCTCGCCCAGCAGCGGCGCGATCTGGTCGAGCGCCGGTGCGAGAGAATGGGCCTTGAGCGCCAGAACGACATAGTCCTGGACGCCTAATTCCCCGGCCTGTGCGGCGGCCCTGACAGGGGCGACGGATTCGTGCCCGTCTTCGATCAGGCGAAGCCCGTTCGCCTTGATCGCGTCGAGATGCGCGCCGCGCGCCACGATCGACAGTTCGACCCGGCCGGCCATGGCAAGTTTGGCCGCGAGATAGCCGCCGATCGCGCCGGCGCCAAAAATAGTGATCCGCATCATTATCCCAGACCGGATTTGGCAAGACCGAGTTTGGTCGCGAGGCCGATGCGCTGCAGCTTGCCCGTCGCGCCCTTCGGGATTTCGTCCAGGATCAAGACAATGCGCGGCACCTTGAAATCGGCAAGCCGCATCGCGGCAAAGCTGCGGATGTCGCTTTCTGTCGCGGCCATCCCCTCGCGCAGCACGATCGCCGCCGCGACCTCCTCGCCGAGCTTGTCGTGTGGGGTGGCGAAGGTGACGACCTGCGCCACCGCCGGATGGTCCATCAGCACGTCGTCGACCTCAAGCGGCGAGATCTTCTCACCGCCGCGGTTGATGATCTCCTTGAGCCGGCCGGTGACGCGCAGATAGCCGTCTTCGTCGAGCACGCCCTGGTCGCCGGTGTGAAACCAGCCATGGGCGAAGGCGGTGGCATTGGCGTCCGGGTTCTTCTCGTAGCCCGCGGTGACATTGGGCCCGCGAATGACGATCTCACCGGCTTCACCAGGCTTCAGCAATTGCCCGTCCGGCGCCATCACCGCGACCTCCGGTCCGGCGGCGGCGCCGACGCTGCCCGGCTTGCGCAGGCCCGGCGGCAACCGGTTCGAGGCCATCTGATGCGCGGCCTCGGTCATGCCGTAGGATTCGATCACTGGGCAGCCAAAAGTCGCTTCGAGCTCGGCCATCACCTGCGCCGGCAACGATGCCGAGGACGAGCGAATGAAGCGCAGCGGCGCCACCGCCAGTTGATCGGCATTGCGCGCCGCGCGCGGCAGAATCGCCTGATGCATGGTTGGCACCGCCGTGTACCAGCTCGGCCGCGCCTCGCCCAGCCAATGGAAGAAGCGCAGCGCGTTGAAGCCCGGCGTGCAGAAGACGCTGCCACCCGATGCAAGCGAGGACAGCACTGCCGCGATCAGCCCATGGATATGGAACAGCGGCATGATGTTGAGGCAGCGATCGCCTGATGTCAGGCCGAGCGTGGCGCCGATATGGGCAGCCGAGGCGGCAAGATTGGCGTGGCTGAGCGGCACCAGCTTGGGGCGTGATGTGGTGCCTGAGGTGTGCAGCAACAGCGCGATGTCGCCATCCTCAGCCAGGCCGGAAAAAACAGACGGACCGACCGGTTTTCCCTCGATCTCAAAGCTGCCGGCTGGCGCGTCACCTCGCGCGATCAGCCTGAGCACAGCTATGCCCAGACGCTCGGCGACGGCGACCGCCGGGCCGCTTTCGTCCTCGGCGACCAGGATTGCGTTGGCGCCGATGTCGGAGAGATAAAAATCGAGCTCGTCGGCCCGGTAGGCCGGATTGAGCGGCGCAGTCGAGGCGGCGGCCGCCACGGCGACAAAGGCCGTCGCCATCTCCGGGCCGTTTGGCAGCACGATCGCCACCCGGTCGCCACGGCCTAGGCCGAGCGCATTGAGCCGCGCAGCCGTTTCGGAGATCAGCCGGCGCAGTCCGCCATGGGTGAGCGTGGTTCTGTCCGGCGCCGAGATCGCCGGCGCACCGTCCGCTCCGGGGGCAAGCCGTTCAATGATCGACGCCTCAGACAACGCGAACCTCTAGGTCGCCGACGCCGTCGATATGACCGCGAAGAACATCACCGCGAATGACCGCGCCGACGCCCGCCGGCGTGCCGGAAAGAATGATGTCTCCCGGCATCAACGTGAAAAGACCTGAGAGATAGCTGATCATTTCGGGAACTTTCCATATCATCTGGTTGAGATCGCCGGTCTGTTTGCGCTCGCCATTGACGTCCAACCAAATCGCGCCCTGGTCAGGATGACCGATCGAGCTTGCCGGAACCAACGGCGTGCATGGCGCCGACGCCTCGAAGGCCTTGCCGACCTCCCATGGACGCCCCATGTCCTTCGCCTTACCTTGCAGGTCGCGCCGCGTCATGTCGAGACCTACGCCATAGCCGAACACGCAGTCCAGAGCCTTTTCGACCGCTATATCCGTACCGCCGCTTTTCAGCGCCACGACCATTTCGATCTCGTGATGGACATCGTTGGAGGCCGGGGGATATGGAAATTCTCCGCTGACATTGAGGTTGTCGGGGTTCTTCTGGAAGAAGAACGGCGGCTCCTTGTTGGGGTCGTGTCCCATCTCGACGGCATGCGCGGCATAGTTCCGCCCGACGCAATAGACCCGGTGCACCGGAAACACCTTGTCGGTTCCCGCCACCGGAATGCCCGGGATTGCGGTCGGTTCGATGACGTAACTTGAGGTGGTGCCGTGCATGTTCACTGTCTTGCTCCTGCATAGTATTCGACTTTGGCTTCGGCCCTCTCGATCAGTTCGGCGATCAGCAGGGCGAAGGCAAAAAGGATGATGGTCAAGGCCCAGAATTCGGCCATGCGGAAATTTCGCGAGAAGGTCTCGAACAGCGCGCCGTAACCGACGATGGCAACGAGCAACTGGCCGATGACGACGCCCTTGACGCCGCGGATGAGGCCGAGGCGGATGCCGGCAAGGATTTCCGGAAGTGCCGCCCACAGGATGATCTTGGTATAGAGCGCCGGGCGTGAGGCGCCATAGGAACGCGCCATTTCGATCAGCGACGGCGAGATATGGCGGACCCCGGCGCGGGTGTCGAGAACGATGATCCAGATCGCAAACAGGAACACCGCCGCAACGATCGTCTTCTCGCCGAAGCCGAACAGGATCATCAGCACCGGGACGATGGCCGAGAGCGGTGCGCTTGAAAAGATGTTGACCCACATGCCGAGCAGATCGTCGGCAATCTTGAGGCGTCCCATCAGGATGCCCAGAGGCACGCCGATGACGATCGACAGGGCCATGCCCATGGCGAAGGCGCGAAGGGTCGTGACCGTCGCGCTCTGCCAGGACGAGGTCTGCACGAGGTTGAACGCTGCAGCCAGCACGTCGCTAAACGGCGGCAGCAGAAAGATAAGGTCCAGCCGGCCGACGACTTCCCATACGACGCACCAGACGAGCAGGGACGCCATCATTGGTACACGATAGCCAAACAAGGTCATGGCCGGTCATTCCACATATTGCTTCAGCCCCTGCCAGATCTCATCAACCGTATCGAGATAGTGCCTGTCGCGATGAATGCGCTCCGGGTCGCCGGAGCGGTCGATTGCCGGTTCGATGATCTGCGAAACCCGGCCGGGTCTCGGCGACAGCAACACGATGCGGTCGGAGATGTAGACCGCCTCCTCGATCGAATGCGTCACGAAGATGAAAGTCTTGTTCTGGTTGGTGCGCAGCCTGATCAGGTCTTCCTGGAACTTGCGCCGGTTCTGCTCGTCGACCGCCGAAAACGGTTCATCGAGCAGCAGGACATCGGCATCGACCGACAAGGCCCGCGCCAGGCCGACGCGCTGGCGCATGCCGCCCGATAGTTCGTGCGGATATTTGTCCTCGAAGCCGGCAAGACCCACCTCGGCGATGTAGCGGCGGGCGGTCTCCTCGCGCTCGGCCTTGTTGGTGCCGCGCAATTCCAGGCCGAAGGCCACGTTGCGCGTCACCGTCGCCCAAGGCATCAGCGCAAAATCCTGGAACACGAAAGCGCGTTCGGGGCCAGGTGCGCTGACGCGCTTGCCGTTGATCGCGACGGTGCCGCCATCGGCCCGTATCAGCCCCGCTATGATCTTCAACAGCGTCGTCTTTCCGCAACCGCTGGGTCCGAGAAGGCTGGTCAGCTTGCCTCTGGGAAAGTCGAGATCGATGCCGCGCAAGGCTTCGACATTGCCGTAGGTCTTGGAAATTCCTCTCACTTCCACGATTGAATCGATCGGTGCGGGAACCGGCGACGGTCCATTTCGCAATGCGGTCGCGACCATCTTATGCACCTCTACTCTCGGGCCTGAAAACACGGACTTCCACCCACTGCAGAAAGACGAGCGTCAGGGTGGAAAGCGCGATGATCGAGGCAATTGTTGCGTACATCTCGGCGTAGTCTGCGCGCGAGCGGTGGAAGGTGATGAGGTCGCCGATGCCGGTCGGGGTGATCAGCAGTTCGGCGAGCACTACGCCGACGAAGCCGGCAGCGACGCCGAGGCGCAAGCCGGCAAAAATCACCGGACTGGCGTCAGGAAGAATGATCTTGGCGATGGTCTGCCAACCTGTGCCCATGAACGATCGGCACATGACGAGCAGCGACTCGTTAACGTTGCGAACGGCCTTGTAGGTGTTGAGAACGATGACCGGCAGCGCCAGGATCATGACGGCGAGCGTTTTGGCGGTCATGCCGATGCCGTAGACGAAGGTGACCATCGGAATGAAGGCGGCGACGGGTGCAGCCTGAAGCACGATGAACACGGGAATCACCAGCCATTCGCCGGTGCGCCACAAGCCGCAGATCGTGCCGAGACCGACACCCAGGAACGCCGACAGGACGACGCCGAGCACCAGCGGCTGCAGTGTAGAGAGGTAGGCGGTTGCCAAGCTGCCGTCGGCGAGCAGTCCGAAAAACGCGACGACAGTGTCGGAAAAAGTCGGGAAGGCGAAGCTGACGGGAATGCGGCCGGCCACCTCCCAAACCCCTGCGAACAGGGCGATCGACACGAGCCTGAGCAGGATCGGCTGGTCCCACGACGCGCCCGTTGCACTGCGATTGGAAAGAGGAGCGAGGCTGGCAGCCTCGCCGTCGGTTCTGATGCTTACGGCCATCCGGCAGGCCGCCTATTTCTTGCCGAGCTTGGCGACAGCACGGTCGAGTGCCGAGACATCCCAGAAGTCCTCGACCTTGAGGCCTGCGGGATCGCCTTCGATCTGGCCGGCAAGGCTGAAGAAGGCGAAGTCGTCGGCGGCCGCATCCGCTCCGCCGCCATTCAGCGCAAGGCTGCCGGCTTCCGCGGTTTCCTTGTAGTATTCGGTGATTTCGCTATCCGCCTCCGCGCCGAGATCCGGCAGCAATTTGTACTTGTTGCGAAGCTCGACCGCCACCGCCGGGTTCGCGGTGATTTCGCGCGCGGTCTTCATCAGTTCCTCGACCAGGATATCGACATCGGCGGCGTTGTTCTTCAGATAGTCTGCGGTCGCGAAAAGCGCTTCGTCCGAGGCGCCGAGGTCCTCGACCGGCAAGACGATGAACTTGCCGGGAGCTTCAGCCTCGAGCGCGCGCCTGTTGGCGGCATCGACGATCGACGCCTTCAGCGTTCCCTGGAGCAGCGCATTGCGGCGAACCTCGGAACCCGGGACATAGCTGATGTTGCCGAGCTTGATGCCGTGGTTCTTCGCCATCAGCAGCATGACCGCCTCGGTGCCGGAACCGCGCGCCTGAACGGCGACTTCCTGCCCGTCGAGATCCTTCCATTCCTTGTAGAATTCGCTGTTGACGACAGGAAAGAAGCGCAGCGTCGATATCTGCGCAAAGATGCGGATCGGCACGCCCACCTTCTGGATAAGAGTATAGGGCGCGCCGATGCCAACATCGGCCTGGCCGCCGACAATGGCCTGGGCTGCCAGATCCTCATCATTGAGAACAATGAGCTCGACATTCACGCCGCGTTCCTTGGCGCGCTCTATCGCGGCGAGTGTCTGGATGGATTCTATACCCGGAAGGTCGCCGAATGCGATGCGCATGTCACCTGCGTTTGCGGCCGACAGGGGCATTGCACATGCCAGGGCCGCGGCGAAAGCGGTGGCAAGGATGGTACGTCTGGTCATGCTGGCCATTGTCATTCCTCCCGTTTTTTGTAACCATTGCCTTGATTGGTTAAGGCTATGGAGCGAATTGGTCAAGGAGAAACTGCACCATCTCGGATACGCGGGCCCAGAAAACTCGGCAGTTGACGGTTTACGCTAATCGTTTTAACACCGGCGAAGGGAAATCTTAGGCGAATTGGTTAAATTGATGGACGATGCCGGAAATGGCGGTCACGCCGCCCTGGTTCAGCTTCAGGCCTATCTTGCCCAGATGGACCATGCCGGTGAGACGCGGCTGCCTGCCGAGCGCGAACTTTCCGAGAGCCTCGGCGTATCGCGCGGCGATCTGCGCAAGGCGCTGGCGGTGCTCGAGAAGGACGGCCGCATCTGGCGTCATGTTGGCAGGGGCACTTTCGTCGGCAGCGGACCAGTCGAGGAGACGATCGGGATTTCGGAAATCGCCGGGCGCACCAATCCGGCCGACGTGATGCGCGCGCGCCTCATCATCGAGCCCGAGATTGCGCGCGAAGCGGCGCTGCACGCAACGCTTTCGGATATCGCCTCGATGCGGCAATCGCTGGTGCAGACGCGGGAAGCCGTCACATGGCGGCAATACGAGAATTTCGACAATCTGCTCCACCGGCAGATTGCGCAGGCGAGCCGCAACAATGTGCTGCTCGGCCTGTTCGACGTCCTGAACGCCGTGCGCCGAACCGTGGTCTGGGGACGTCTTCGTTCAGAAGGCGTCCGCCCCCCGGCAGACCATCACAGCTTTGCCGACCATGAACGGATCGTCGAAGCGATCGCCGAGCGCGACCTCGGCGGCGCTGCGACGGCGATGCGCCTGCATCTCCAGCAGGTCGAGCGGCGCTTGATCCCCGTACGCGAAGCCGCCGAATAGCCGAGCCGCGCCTCAATGGTTTTGAACGGACATCTCCGCCTCTCCATTGGGGCACATCGCACTCGATTGGGGTCCAGGGGCACAGACAGCGCCGGATAGCGGCGCCCGGCTCTAGGACGGGATAGACCTTTCGACGGAATTTGTTGAAAGTGCCGCGCCGATGCCGACCAGGCCGGCGCGATCGAGCCGCACGGCCGGGAAAGACCGTCGCGGCAGGACGAGACATAGAGGAGTTTGAACCATGACCAACCCGACGCACCTGCCCGCCGAGGGCCTTTTCATCGGCCGCGCCAGGGCCAGCGATGCATCGTACCCGCTGGTGGTCACTGTTCGCGACGGCACCATCTTCGACATCACATCGAGCATGGCACCAACTGTGCGCGACGTCTTCGAGATGCCGGATCCGGCAGGCTACGTCCACGCTGCCAGGGGCGAACCGATCGGGTCGCTTGACGCAATCGCCGCCAACAGTTTCCAGGCCGCGCGCGATCCGGAAAAACCATACCTGCTTTCTCCGGTCGACCTGCAGGCTATCAAGGCATCGGGCGTTACCTTTGTCGTCAGCCTGCTCGAACGGGTCATCGAGGAGCAGGCGCGCGGCTCGGCCGAGAAGGCGGACGCCATTCGCGCCGATATTGCCGGGCTGATCGGCCATGATCTGTCGAAGCTCAAGCCCGGCTCGCCCGAAGCGATGGAGATCAAGGCCAAGCTGATCCAGCGCGGCGCCTGGTCGCAATATCTGGAAGTGGGCATCGGCCCCGACGCCGAGATCTTCACCAAATGCCAGCCGATGGCCTCGGTCGGCTTCGGCGCCGATGTCGGCCTGCATCCGGTGTCGACATGGAACAATCCCGAACCCGAGATCGCGATGATCGCGGCCAGCAGCGGCAAGATCGTCGGCGCAACAATCGGCAACGACGTCAATCTGCGCGATGTCGAAGGGCGCTCGGCGCTGCTGCTCGGCAAGGCCAAGGACAATAATGCCTCAGCCTCGCTTGGACCTTTCATCCGGCTGTTCGACACGACATTTTCCATCGACGACGTAAAGCAGGCCATCGTGCGCCTGAAGGTCGAGGGCGAAGACGGATTTTCGCTGGAGGGCGCCAGCTCGATGGCCGAGATCAGCCGTTCGCCGGAGGAACTGGTCGCTGCCGCGATGGGGCCGCATCACCAATATCCCGACGGACTGGCGCTTTATCTCGGCACCATGTTCGTGCCGTCGAAGGACCGTGGCGAAAAGGGCAAGGGTTTTACGCATAAAATCGGCGACATCGTCACCATCTCATCGGAGAAATTCGGCGCGCTGGTCAACCGCGTGCGGCTGTCGCCCGACTGTCCGCATTGGACCTACGGCGCCAGCCATCTGATGCGCGACCTCGCCAAGGCCGACCTCATCTAGCGGTGAAAATCTGACGCTTGGTATCCGATGTGAAAGACTGCTCGGAGTGGTTCCCTGCCGGTCGTCTCGTCGACCGCAACGAGCAACGAGCGCCAATAGCTGACCTTCTGGAAAAATGGTGGGGTCTTGGTCAGTCATACAGGCTGCTGACTCCGGTCCTAAGGAGACGCAACGAAACTGGTCGTAGTCTTCAAATGCGGGAAGATCTGCTGTTCCCTGACCACACCAAAGAACTCGATCTCTTCCTTGCTCGACTTGAGCGCAAGAATTCCGGTGAACTCCCTTACTAGGGCTGGGCTGGTCGGTGGCACCCAAGTCGCCATGGCATTTTGTCCGACGTCGATTACTCCTTTATAGGCATCTCCGGCCATGGCGGGGGGTGCAGGAGAAACCTTGGTAGAATTGATGCCTGAAGATCTAAGCTTCGTTGCGAGTATTGTCTCGGAAGGAGGCGTGAGGCTACCTGCCGCGATGTCCGCCACGAAGTCATCAAAGCCCGGTTCAGAATCCGCGACCTTAAAGAGCGGGGCTAGGTATGACCACCTCGTCAAGAAATCATCATCCTCGATATCATTCACCCCATCGGCTGCAAATGTGTTTTCCTTAACAACGTACTTTCCCTTCCATTCTGAGTTCCCAGAAAGCCGTTCCTCGAGATAGAGCACTGAAGGTTTCGGAGAGATGGCGGTCGGCGCAGGGACGAACTCCGATAGCCGCGATTTGTCTACGTCAAAGCCGCCGCTTAGGTCGTCCACGATCGAGATGTCATAAATAGGCTGAGCCAGTGTATTGATGACGTGCAGCGTTAGGGTGCGCTCCGGTTCATCCCATTCTTTTTTCAGGTATACGCCGCAGCGAAGTATAGTGATGTCGGTGCTAACAAACGGGATATTTTTTGCCTTTGGCTCGCCGTTGAAATACTCCACCATCGAACCGGCCGCGTGCAAGGGCACGACCCTGTCCACGTCAGCGCAGTTGGGAGCGGTAATCCGGAAAAAATACCCGAAGTACCTAGACTCGGGGATTTCACCTATCGTCGGAATATCAAGCCGTCCATTCGTGTACAACAACGACACAGCGGTGCTGAGCTCATCTTCAAAGTCCTGATCGTGCCCAGTCGGGAGGATCGTCGTCACAAAGCTTTGATCTACCGCGGAGAATTCGGGGTTCAGGTACTCGTGAACCGAAATTGACTTAGTCGATAGCTCCTTGACACCATCCTTGAACAGCTTTTCAAAAATGGGGGGGAGATCGCTCGCTGCCTTGGCCTCAATAAACTGACCGCCCGTTGCATCCGCGACTGTCTGGAGGAGGCCGCCTAGCAAGTCGTCTCCGAGCCCTACCGTGTGAATGGTCAAGTGATCGCGTGCGGCCTGCCGGACCATTTGTCGGATGGCTCGGTCTTGACCGGATTCGTCAGGAAATGGGCGCCCATCTGTGAAGAGTATCGCAAAGCGCCGAGGTTCGCTAACTTGACGAAGAATGGCCAACCCTGCCCTCACCCCGTCAGCCATGTTTGTTCGCCCCTGAGCTATTCCCGCGTTTATCGCGTTCTTCGTTTTGGAGAAGTCGTTGCTCAAGGGCGCAATGACCGATGCCCCGTCGGAGAACCGGATCGCTGCAACTTCGTCTTGCGTGCCGTCGAGTAAATCGATCAACCCTCCAGCGGCAGACTTCAGCGTGCCGAGATTTCCAGCCATGCTTCCCGAGTAGTCCAGAACAAAAACGACTCCGGAAGGGACGTTCACGGTTTGGGTTTTTGTGTCGCCCTCGACTTCCACGACCACCCTGGTCTCCTGACCGTTGAGTAGGATGGGGTCGTCCACGTGAACATGAAACGTGAGTACTGGATACTTTAGTGCAACCGTCGCACTGGAGTTCGAACCAGACGCAGCAGCGGCCATACTGGATCCCACGAACATTATCAGGATCGCGCTGCAAAGTGCTTTCAGAAGACGCATAATCGATCCTCCAACTGTAAAATGACTACAAGGAATAATTTGGTGCAGCAAAGCTGAACATTTTGCAAGCATAAGTTACCGATGGGATTCCTCGTGTTGCTACTGGAATAGTTCTTCGAACATCCGGCATACGTAACGGCCATGGGCAGCCTTTCTAAAGAGCGACATCCTTGGACAACCGCTACGGGTCAGAACCGCTGGTTGCGATGAAGGTCGACTATCGGGCAGCGAAATAGGCTGATGAAGGGCGACTTTGGGTCATGCGCGTGAGTTCGGCGCGACCGAACTTCCGCAAGAGGGGAAACTTGCCTGCCAAATATCAGCCAAACTGATGCAATCTGATGGGGCTGCTGATGGCGCTTGGGGTTGCGCCAACTACCACTGGCAAATGGAGGCTTGCCATATGTCGAAAAAGCGGATGCTCTGATGCATTCAGATCGGCGCTGGCAAGAATGCGATCAGGATTTGCCTGATCGTAGTCGGAGGTGGAGGCAGTTTTCAAAATGGGAGGAAATCAAATGCTGACAAAGCTACGACTATTTGTATTCGGCTTGATCGTGGCGCTGGCCATTCCGGCGGCGGCGCAGGCCAAGACCTTCTACTGGATTTCGCATGGCGGGCCGGCCGACCCGGTCTGGACCTACTTCCTCGCCGGCGCCAAGCAGTGGGCGACGGACACCGGCAACACCGTCAACACCTCGTTCCACAATGGCGACGTGGCGTCCCAGCAGGAGGCGGTTCGCGCGGCTATCGCCGCCAAGGCCGACGGCATCACCACCACCAGCCCCGACCCTGGCAGCCTTATCGAGCTCGCTAAGGAAGCACGGGCGGCGAACATCCCGATCATCAACTTCAACACGCCCGATCCGAAGGCGGACTTCAACGCCTATGTCGGCGGCGACAACGTCACCTTCGGCAAGAACTGGGCGCAGTATCTGGTCGACAAGGGCCTGGTGAAAAAGGGCGATTTTGTCTGGATGCCGGTCGAAATCCCAGGCGCCACCTATGGCGTCCAGGAAGAAGAGGGCATTAAGAGCGTGTTCGAGCCGCTCGGCATCACTTACGAGATCACCGAAGCCACGCTCGATCAGGCCGAAGCGATCAACCGCATGGTCGACTACCTCACCGCCAACAGGGCCAAGGTCAAGGCGATCATCGGCCTCGGCGATCTGGTGACCGGCTCGATCAAGAGGGTGTTCGACCAGGCTGGCATCAAGCCGGGCGAAATCCCTGTCGTCGGCTGGGGTAACTCGCTCGACACCACCCAGGAGGTGCTGACCGGCTACGTCAATGCCGGGCAGTGGCAGGATCCGCAGGCGACCAGCTATGTGGCGCTTTCGCTGGCCAACATGGCGGCCAGCGGCATTCCCCCCGGCTTCGACGTGATCACCGGCGCGCTCTACGAAAAGGACACCGCGCAGGTCTACGACGACATCCTGTCCGGCAAATAACACCGCGATCGGGATGATTGCGGAGGGCTTCCGCCGCGATCATCCCCTTCATTCCGCCGAGCCCCGAAAGCGCGTCCTGCGGTGCCGGGCTTGGCCAGTTCCAACCATGTCGCGGGTCCAACGTGGAAAATAGCTCCATCATCCAACGCTCGATCGCCAGGCCGGAATTCGGGCCCTTCGTACTGCTTGTCGTCGAGCTCGCCGTATTCTGGGGGTTCAACCACGACTTCCTGTCACCGCAGAACATCAGCAATATACTGGCCTTCACCGTCGAACTTGGCCTGATCGCGCTGGCGATGACGCTGCTGATGACATCGGGCGAATTCGACCTCTCGGTCGGATCGCTGTTCGGTTTCTCTCCCGTCTTGATGTGGACGCTCTTCAACAGCGGCGTCACCTCGCTGGAAGCCGGCTTCGTCGTGGCGTTGCTGGTTGCCGCCTTCATCGGGCTGGTCAATGGCTGGTTCGTGACGCAGCTCAAGATCCCGTCCTTCCTGGTGACGCTCGGCATGCTGCTGGTGGTGCGCGGCACCGCCCTGTTCGTCACCAACGGATTTCCGCAGCGGACCTGGAGCGCCGAGGGCAGCTGGCTCGCCGAGGCGCTGGTCGGCGATTTCTTCATTGGACCGTTTCGCATCTACATGTCGCTGTTCTGGTTCATCGCCGCCGCAATCGCACTCGGTTACGTGCTGACGCAGAGCCGGACCGGCAACTGGATCCAGGCGGCCGGCGGCAACCCCCAGGCAGCAAGGGCGCGCGGCGTCAATGTCAGCGGCGTCAAGATCGGCCTGTTCATCCTGTCGTCGGTCATGGCTTCGCTTGCCGGCGTGATCAGCTCACTGCGCACCTCGGCGGCCAATCCCAACAGCGGCACCGGCTACGAGCTCGAAGTGATCGCCATGGTGGTGATCGGCGGTACCGCGCTGACCGGCGGACGCGGTACCATCATCGGGACCGTGCTCGGCATCCTGATCCTGCGCGTCATGCGCAACGGTATCGTGCTGATCGGCGTGCCCGGCCTTGCCTACAACATCTTCATCGGCGCAATCATCCTCGGCATGATGGCGCTTCACTCATGGCTGGAACGCCGGCATCAGGCGGGGACTTGAACCATGGCTGAGCCGCTTGTCCGCATGGAAAACATCCGCAAGTCCTACGGCCGCGTGCAAGCGCTCGTAGACGCCAATTTCCATGTCAACGAAAGGGAGATCGTCGGTCTGCTCGGCGACAATGGCGCCGGCAAATCGACGCTGATCAAGGTCCTGTCGGGTGCAGTTCCGCTGACCGGCGGCGACATCTTCATCCGCGGCAAGAAGGTGGACTTGCGCAGCACCAGCGACGCCATCGCCCATGGCATCGAGACGATCTACCAGGACTCGGCGCTGGTCACGCAATTGTCGATCGCGCGCAACTTGTTCCTTGGGCGCGAGCCGATCAAACCGCCGCGTTTCCTCAACCGCATGGACCAGGAGGCAATGAACGTTGTCGCCCGCGACCTGCTCAAGCAGGTCGGGATCTCGAAGAACATTCCGCCGACCACGCCGATCGGCTCGCTCTCCGGCGGCGAGCGGCAGGCCGTGGCGATCGCCCGCGCCATGCATTTCGACAGCGACCTCATCATCCTCGACGAGCCGACCAACAATCTAGGCGTCGCCGAGACGCAAGGCGTGCTGAGCTTCGTGCGCAGCGCCCGCGATTCGGGCCATTCCTGCATCTTCATCGCCCATAATATCCATCACGTCTTCCAGGTGGTCGACCGCATCGTCGTCATGCGCCGCGGCAAGGTCGTCGCCGACAATATCGATCCGAAGAACACCAACGTCGTGGAAGTCGAACGGATCATCACCGGCATGTCCGACGAGCAGATCCACGAAGCCATCGTCCAGGGGAAGCAATCGCAGGGCTGAGCGGGTCAGTTGGAAGCCGGGCTCGCCGTTTCTCTGGCACGGGATCACATCAGCTCCTATGACTGCGACCATGAAGGCCACCGTTGCGGATATCGCCAGAAGTTGCGGGCTGTCGACCGCCACGGTCGACCGAGTGCTGAACAACCGGCCGGGCGCAAGTGCTGCCAACCGGCAGCGGGTGATGGAGGCGGCCAAGCAGCTCGGCTATTTGCCTGTCGTGGATCAGGTCGTGCTGCCCTCGCGGCCGGCGCATCTCGAGTTCTTCCTGCCGATCGGCTCCAATGCCTTCATGATGGATCTGGCAGGTCATATCGAGGATTATGCGGCGCGACTGCCGCTCGTCGCCTCCTGCCGGATCCACAAGCTCGCCGGCATCTCGCCGAGCGCGTTGCAAACGGCCGTCGAAAACCTCTCGCTTAGGGCAAACGGCGTTGGCGTCATCGCGATCGATCATCCGAGAACGCGCAACATCCTGCGCGAGATCGTCGAGGCCGGCATTCGCCTGGTCACGCTGGTCTCCGACGTGCCGGGCGCGCCTCGATCCGCCTATGTCGGCATTGACAACCGTGTCGCCGGGCGCACCGCCGCGCTGTTGATGGGACGTTTCCTGGGCGGGCGCCCGGGCCATCTGGCAATGGTCGTCGGCTCACGCTCCTATCGCGGGCATGAGGAACGCGAAATGGGCTTTCGATCCGTGCTCAGCGAGGAATTCCCCAATCTGACCGTCACCAGCGCCGTCGAGATCAACGACGAGCCTGATATCAGCTACACCGCGACGATGAAGGCGCTGCACAACGAGCCGGAGCTGCTCGGCATCTACTGCGTCGGTGCCGGACGTTCCGGGGTGGCGAAAGCGCTGCTGGAAGCCAAGCCGCAAAGGAGGCCGGTGTTCATCTGCCACGACCTTACACGGGCAACACGCGGCTATCTCGTCGATGATCTGCTCGACGTCGTCATCGACCAGAACGCGCGGCTGATCGCCGAGCAGTCGGTCATTCGCCTGCTCGGCTCGATCGCGTCATCGGCGCCCTATCTGACCAGGAAATTCATCGAGCCGCGCCTGATCTTTAGGGAAAACGTCCCGGTCCAGTGACGCCGCGCAAGGCAACGGTCACTCTGCCCGATGGTTAAAATTCGGTTGATACCGCAAATCTGCACATCTGCCATGCATCTTTCGTTGTTGCCGAATCATTGGGCAATGGGTAGTTTCGCAGGTGTCGGCCATCTACTCCTCCCAGATGCGATGCCGGCGCTGAGTGCGGTACACCTCCTCCCGTGCCGTATTCGAAATCAAGCCCGCTGCCACCTCCTCCCGGCAGCGGGCTTTTTTATTCCGGCTCTGGGCCACGAGTTCTTCAGCAACCGAAGAGCTGACGCAGTCCCGCAACAGGACGTCCGGCTCACCGAGAGCCAAATCTGTTTTGCACGCGTGCAATTTGGCTCTAAGGCCACCGCGAAGCCAGCCTGTCTAAGCGACGTCCCGATATCGATGACGATCATCGGCTCGACGCGTGTCCGATGACCCTACGCCGTTTCTTGGAACATAAGTGATTACTAACAGTTGTTTGGGATCAGTGGGCACCCCCCGCTTTCGCCCACTGCAGATCGGGCTGCAACCCGGTTGGCCCGCGCTCCGAGGAGGGCGCGGGCTCCTTCCCTAGCTGGCCGGCGCAGCTGAAACCGGCAGAGATGCGTGATGCATGTGGCTGTGTTCGCCGCGCGGCCGCTTGGTTTTCCCGTGAGGTCAAGATCGAACAGCAGGCAGATACTGGGCCCAAATCAAGAGGAGCGTAGCAACCCCTCCTCCCCTGCGGCAGCCCCGAAGGCTTTTCTTACGTCGTCGGCTGTGCCTTCGCCCTCGAGAACGGCCGTGCAAGCCTCGGCCGCCTTCTTCCACTTAGGTCCTCGCTTGGTCCACTTCATGAGCTCCGCGGCGGCACCCTCGACATTGTTGCAGCCGTAGGTAAGGCCAGGTCGATCGGTCTCGATGTTGACCGGAGGGTGAAACCAATGAAGAGCCATGAGGGAAATTTAGGGCAGCCGGGGGCTTCCGTCAGCGGCACTGCGTAGGATTGTTTCGTGGAGGTCGAAAGCGGCTCGCGTCGATTGAACGGCTACTACTCGCCCGCATCGGAAGCCACCGACAGGTCTAGGGCAGCAGCTATCTCTACAATAGCCTCGATCAGTTCATCGTTGGATGCGATCAAATCAGGCGCAGCCTGCCGAATATGGTCTAAAGTCGCTTTGATCGAAACAGTGTCCCCATGGTCTGCCCTGTTGAGGATCGCAGCGATTGCCTGATTTAGAACTGGACCGACCCTTTTTACGACGCTCATCCACCTTCCCCGCCTCGCAGCACTTCTCGCAGGAAATACCGCAGGCACCAAACTTTGCCGGCAACCAAGTGTTCCATGCGGAAAACAAAAAACCCGCCGAACAGGAGAGCGACGGACAATGATCTGGGATGCGACTAGACTGGAGGTGAGCCAGCCACTCTTTTATGAGCGCGGCTGGCAGCGGCGTCTCTGACCTCCATTCGGAGTTGGGCGATCGATCATTGGTGCCCGATGATTACGCGCAGAACCCGCGCTAGCTCGATCTCGCTAATTGGTACGATCAAGATCGTGCCCCGGGTGGGAGGATGTCATCACCCATGTAGCATCTCCTAATCAGGGTCTTTCTCGTCGGCCGATTTTCGCTCTCGCCGATCAAGTTCCTCCTGAAGCTCCGCCGCCAGCGCGATAAGCTTCGGCGTCAAAGGTTGATCGCCGACAAACCTTAGCAATCTGCGTATCTTCCGACGATAGTCTTCCGATCTGATCAAAACTCGAAAGGTGTCATTCTCTCGCGCTGCCATGACGGTTACCTTGTTTCAAATGCAACTCTTTGGTGCCTTCAGGGGTTCCATGAGGGTCGGGGAACTTTGGAATCGCGGAGCGGAAGTGAAATATCGGACCAACAACGCAGGCACGAGCTTCAAGGGCAAAGATCACGATCAGCCGATCAAACCCGAGGCGCAGCATGTCCAGCACTGCCCATTTGCGGACAGGGTTCGACATGCGCGATCTTGGCCAGGTGCTTCGTCACGCGAAGTCAAAGCATCAACCGCTGCTACCAGTGAATTGAGGCCTACCGCCCCAGTGGCAATTTGGACGCCGAAACAAGCTCGTCCTCATCGGTAAGACCGGCCGAGTAGTTTGCCAGGATCCGGGATGCGAGCGCTTCACGCCGCTGCTCGGATTGCCCTTCGATTTTGAGCCGGTCGAAAACGCGGCCCAGCAAAGCGACTTCAGATGAATCGAAGACGCCAGCCTCCTGAGCTTTCCGATAAATCGGCATTCGACCTCCATGCTAAACGAACTGTAATTCGACTCAGCAGTTTTACGCAAAGCAAAAAAGCCCGCCGCACCTTTCGGCGCGGCGGGCTGTCCTCCCAGTCGCGTAGGCTATTCGATGACTTTGATGATTTTGCGTGTGCCTGGATCAACGACAACAGTCCGGTCCTCGACCACCACGTAGCTGTATCTGGTGTCGGGAACTTCATGAAGCTCGACCGTCTCGGGCAGCGTTGAGCCTATATTGAGCTCCACCCCTGGCACCTTCACCGATGCGAGCGGCTGCTTCTTCACATATTCCTTGATGACGGTCTCCTGCTCAGGCTCGATGACTACGTCCTGAGCGGCAGCGGCGCCGATGCCTGCCAGCAGCAGAAATCCCGCAGCTGCAATGGAAAGACGCGTTCTCATAGCTATCTCCTTCGTGAGATCTCTTGCGCTGGACGGCATTCTCTTCCGCCCGGTCCACCCAAACCTCAGGCACCCGCGAACGTTCCTCCGCTGGGCTTAGGTCTGATCCGATTGTGGGACCAAAGTCTCTCTTATTTCGCGCGATAGCCCGGACATCGCGCCACCCGGAACGGCGGCTTCTCGTAGTCGTTGCCTCGCTGTGAGTTCACGGGAGGAGGCCATGGAAAAGAGTGTCCACCAGGCCCGCTGGTTGCTCGGTACGGTCTTCGCTGTCTCCATCACGTTTACGGCAATTGGAATGGTTGCTAGCTAGGGACCCGACCGGACCGAACGACGATAGAGATCTGCGCAGCTAAGTCCCTTCCTGCGCTGATAAAGGACCACCCGCCATTCCTCGATTTGGCGGGTGGCCCTCGTCATGGAGGAGGACGCGTGTAGGATCAGCGTTTCGACCGTCCGGTTAGAGTTGCTTTCGGCGCCGCTGGCCGAACAGCACCTTGCGGTAGTAGCCCTCGCTGCCGAAGTAGGGTGGGTCTAGGTAGAACAGCGTTTCCGGACGATCGTAGCGGTCGATGAAGGCCGACCAGTCGAGCTGCTCGACGACGACGCCGGCAAGACGATCGTGGACGTCCGTCAGGAGCGGCTCCAGGGTCGTCAGCTTGAAGCCGGCCGACGATCGCGGGTCGACGCCGAAGTTGCGCCCGGCGACTTTGCCGCCGAATGCTAGGCGCTGGAGATAGAGGAACCGGCCGGCGCGCTTCAGATCGGTCAAAGTGGCCGGGTCGCTCGCCTTCAGCCGCTCGAACAATGCCATTCGATTTTGCGCCTACTCCGTCGGCCGGCCGTTTTGGTGCCAGCTGAAGTTGCGCGGCCGGAATCCCGTCACACTTGTCACTCTCGCCAATTCGCTATCGGTCCTATCCTCACCAACAGGCAAGAGGTCGCGCCGTTAGTGCGGCGACAGACCGGCAAAGGAGAAGCGCGATGGCAGTACAGTCGAAAGGGCAAAAGAGCAGTCGGCGGCGTGGCTCGCAATGAACACGCTACCGATCGTTTTGCCGGTTGCGAGACTATCTGGCCCTGAAAGAGGTGATCAAGCCTTCCGCCATGCGGACGAATTGAGCGCTCGGGCCTTCGGCGCCGACGCTTTGCATGCTGACGCGGGCGCCTTCAAGCAGCAGCGACAGCGTGTCCGCAAGAAGCTCGGCCTGTCCGACGCCAGCGTCCCGGCACAGGCTAACCAGACGGTCGCGCTGGGCCTGCTTGAGTTCCTTGATCACCCGACGGGCGGGATGGTCGGTTTCGCTCAGTTCGATGGCGGCGTTCGCCATGTCGCAGCCGCGGCCGTCCGTCAACAGGCAATCGGCAGCCATGCGAACCCAGGCATGCAATTGCGCAAGTTTGTCGCCCGGATGCTCGGCCTCGAACTTCTGCCACATCGCGTTGGCGCTGCATGCTGTCGCCCGCAAGCACTCGATGACCAGATCGTCCTTGGACTCGAAATGTCGGTAGAGCGTCATCTTGTTGGTGCCGGCGGCCTCAGTGATTGCGTCGACGCCGACGCCCTTGATGCCATGCTTGTGGAACATATCCCGTGCCGTCTCCAGGATCCGATCCCGGGGGCGGATGCGCTCCGCAGTACCGTCTTCCATCAAAACCTCCTTGGTTTCGGGTTTTCCGAAAAATCCCTCGGTGCACCTCTTGACTAGGGTGTTACCGGTCTGTAACTTCTAGATGTTACTTACTGGTAACACCTCAATTGCCTCGTGTCAAATCTCGCAGGCGCCTGTGAATAGCCTCCGCCGAAAGGCCCAGGCATGAAACTGCGCCCCAGGCGACTTTTGGCCGCGAATAAGAAGACCACACGATCTGCGGCGTACGCCGCCGCGGATCGCAAGCCAGGAGCCGCTACGATGTCGCAGCGCAAGGATTTGACCATCGACGAAGTTGTGAAGGATCCGATGATCCGGATGCTGATGAAGGCCGACCGTGTCGACCCGCGCTCTTTCGAGACGATGCTGCGTACCCTGGCGGATGCGCAAGGGTACGGCCGCAAGGCGCCGCATCGCTTTTTGGAAGATTCGGGTCACAGGCGAATCCAGCGGCTGTCCAGAGTGGCCAAGGCCTTTGGTGAGGCGAGAGCATCGGGCGAGGCGTATGTGTCATGGTAAACTTCTTCATCCACCGACCGATCTTCGCATCGTCGATCGCCATCATCATGGTGCTCGCCGGGGCGATCTGCTATTTCCTGCTGCCTGTCTCGCAGTTTCCCGACATAACACCGCCTCAGGTCGTGGTCAGCGCCAACTATCCGGGCGCCAGTGCGCAAGTCGTGGCCGACACGGTCACGACGCCGCTCGAACAGCAGATCAACGGCGTTCAGGGGATGACCTATATGTCGTCGTCGAGCTCCAATGACGGCTCGTCGACGATCACCATCACCTTCGACGTCGGCTATTCGCTCAGCACCGCCGCCGTCGACGTCCAGAACCGCGTGTCGCAGGCGGCGTCCTCGCTGCCGGCCATCGTCAACCAGGGCGGCGTGACGATCAAGAAGCAGAATCCGAATTTCGTCCTGATCGTCAATCTCACCTCGCCCGACGGCTCCGTCGATCCGGTCGCGCTCAGCAACCTCGCCTACCTGCAAGTGGTCGACCCGCTGAAGCGCTTGCCCGGCGTCGGCGACGTGCAGATCTTCGGCGAGCGGCGCTATTCGATGCGCGTGTGGCTCGATCCCGACAAGCTGGCCAATCTCGGCATCACCGCTGTCGATGTCCAAAACGCCATTGCCGAGCAAAATGTCCAAGTCGCGGCCGGCAAGATCGGACAGTCGCCGGCGCCGGCCGGCACCGCTTTCGAAATGCAGGTCAACGCGGTCGGCCGACTGAGCGATCCAAAGGAATTCGGCGATATCGTCGTGCGCGCCGATGCCGCCAACGGTTCGCTGGTGCGGTTGCGCGACGTTGCGCGCATCGAACTCGGCGCCCTGCAATATTCGTCGTCGGCCTTCTTTGCCGAGGACCCGACCGTGGTGCTCGCGGTCTACCAGATGCCCGGCTCGAACGCGCTCGATCTGCAGCAGCGCGTCAAGGACAAGATGCAGGAACTGTCAGCCCGCTTCCCGAAGGGCGTCAGCTACGCGATGCACTACGATACGACACGTTTCGTTTCGGCGTCGATGCACGACGTGCTGGTCACGCTCGGCGAGGCGCTGGTCCTGGTCGTCGCGGTGGTGTTCATCTTCCTGCAGAGCTGGCGCACCACGATCATCCCGACGATCGCGATTC
This sequence comes from Mesorhizobium sp. WSM4823, assembly GCF_055811195.1. NCBI lineage: Bacteria > Pseudomonadati > Pseudomonadota > Alphaproteobacteria > Hyphomicrobiales > Phyllobacteriaceae > Mesorhizobium > Mesorhizobium sp. WSM4823. The sequence goes on along the minus strand of NZ_JBVVQL010000001.1, from coordinate 691,542 downwards.
CCGTGTCGCTGATCGCCACGCTCGTCGTCATGTATATGTTCGGCTTCTCGCTGAACATGCTCAGCCTGCTCGGCATGGTGCTGGCGATCGGCCTCGTCGTTGACGATGCGATCGTCGTTGTCGAGAATGTCGAGCGCCAGCTGGAAGCCGGCCTCAAACCGCTGGCTGCCACGCGCGCGGCGATGGCCGAGGTCACCGGGCCGATCATCGCCACGACCGCCGTGCTGATGGCCGTGTTCGTGCCGGTCGCCTTCATACCCGGCGTTTCCGGCCGGCTCTACAACCAGTTTGCGCTGACGGTGGCGATCTCCTTCGGCATCTCCGCCTTCGTTTCGCTGACGCTCACCCCGGCGCTCAGCGCCGCCTTCCTGCGTCACCGCCCGGCAACCCAGTTCGTGCTGTTCCGCTGGTTCAACACGGGCTTCGAGCGGCTGTCGCATGCCTATGCCCATGGTGTGCGCTTCCTCATCCGCCTGCGCTGGATCATGCTCGGGCTGTTCGCGGCCGGGCTTGTCGCGACCTATTTCGTCTGGCAGCGCCTGCCCTCGACCTTCCTCCCGGTCGAGGACCAGGGTTATTTCTTCGTCGTCATCCAGTTGCCGGATGGGGCATCGCTGGAGCGCACCGACGCCGTGGCCCGCAAGGCACGCGCCATCCTGCAGAACACCCCCGGCGTCGATATCGTCGGCTCGATCAGCGGCTTGAACTTCCTCACCAACGCAGCCCAGTCGAACTCGGCGGTGGAATTCGCTATCCTGAAGCCATGGGACGAACGCGGCCCTGACCAAAGCGCCTCGAAGCTCGTCGCCGACGTGCGCTCGAAGCTCATGGAGCTTCCGGAAGCGTTCGCGCTGAGCTTCGATCCGCCTTCGATCCCGGGCATCGGCACGACCGGCGGCTTCGAATTCCAGGTGCAGGATCTGACCGGTCGCGGCAGCGCTGCGCTCAACGATGCGACGCAAGCCGTGCTCGCCGAGGCGCGCAAGCAGCCCGAGCTCAACCCGCAGCAATTGTTCTCATCGTTCTCGACCTCGACGCCGCAGTTCAACTACGACCTCGACCGTAACAAGGCGAAGCTGCTCGGCCTCAGCCTGCCTGACGTGTTCAACACGCTGCAGATCTATCTCGGCTCGCTCTATGTGAACGACTTCAACCTGTTCGGCCGCACCTTCCGGGTGACGATCCAGGCCGACAAGGATGCGCGTGCGGGTGCTGCCGACATTTCACGGCTCTATGTGCGCAATGCCTCTGGCGGCATGGTGCCGTTGAGCACACTCGGCAAGCTGGTGCCTATCGTCGGCCCGGAAACCGTCCCGCATTACAACAACAATGCGTCGGCCCTGATCAACGGCGGTGCTGCACCCGGCTACTCCTCAGGTCAGGCGGTCGCCGCGATGGAACGTGCCGCTGCCACGGCACTGCCGAAGGATTTCGGCTACGAATGGACTGGCATCACCTATCAGGAGCTCAAGGCCGGGTCGATCGCCTCGATTGTCTTCGGTCTCGCCATGGTCTTCGTCTTCCTGATCCTCGCCGCCCAATATGAGAGCTGGGCCATGCCTTTCATGGTTCTGCTGGCGGTGCCGCTTGCCCTGTTCGGTGCCTTTGTCGCCTTGTTGATGCGTGGCATGCAGATCGACGTCTATTCGCAGATCGGCTTCGTCATGCTGATCGGATTGGCGGCGAAGAATGCCATTCTGATCGTGGAGTTTGCCCGGCGCCGGCGCGAGGAAGGTCTCAGCATCGTCGACGCCGCGATGGAAGCGGCGCGCCTGCGGCTGCGACCCATCCTGATGACCGCCTTTGCCTTCATCCTGGGCGTGCTGCCGCTGATGTACTCAACAGGCGCTGGTGCAGCGAGCCGCCAGTCTATCGGCACCACCGTCTTTGGCGGCATGGTCGCGGCGACGATCCTGTCGCTGGTGTTCGTGCCGGTCTTCTATGCGGTGATCGAGCAGCTGCGCGAGCGCGGCAGCAAGAGCGAACCTGTTGCCGAACCGACTGAACCAACTGCCGAACCCGCTTTCGAGCGATTGGCCGAAGCGGCCGAATAGGATTGGAGAATTGATCATGCGTAAATGGAAAATTGCGTTGGGAGCGGCCGTCGCCCTGGGGGCGATCTCGATGGCCAGCGTTCATTTGCTCGACATGGGCAATTTCGGCCTCAACGCCGGTACGGCAGGAGCAGCAACGCCTGAACCCGCGGCGACCGAGCCCGCAGCGTTTGTCATGCCGGTGCCGGTGGTGAGCGTCGTCAAGAAGACGATCCCGATCTATCTCGACTATGCGGCGCGCACCGAGCCGATCCGCAGCATCACGCTGCAGGCGCGCGTGCCGGGTTATCTGCAGGAGCAGGTCGCGCCCGACGGCAGCGATGTCAGGAAAGGCGACCTCCTCTACAAGATCGCTCCAGAGGATTTCCACGCTGCCCTCGACCAGGCGAAGGCCCAGGTCCAGCGTGACGAAGCAACGCTCGACTATGCGCGTTCCAATCTAGGCCGCGGCACCGAACTCGCCAAGAGCGGATACATCGCCAAGGATGCGTTCGACCAGCGCACCAGCAGCTTGCGCGAAGCCCAGGCCTCGCTCGCCGTGAACCAGGCGGCTGTGCGCACAGCCGAGCTCAATCTGAGTTATTCGGAAATCAAGGCGCCATTCGCCGGGCGCGTCGGCCGTAACCAGGCCTCTATCGGAACTCTGGTCAGTGTCGCCGGCACGGTGCTCAACACACTGGTGCAGCTCGACCCGATCTATGTCACTTTCAATCCGAGTGAAACGGATCTGGCGCAGATCGAGGAAGCCCGCGCGGCGGGACCCATCGATGTCGACGTCCTGCTTCCCGGCGATACGGAACCGCGCCACAAAGGTCAGCTCACCTTCATCGACAACACGATCGATCGTTCGACTGGCACCATCACCGCACGGGCGACGATCGGCAACGCCAAGTTCACGCTGCTGCCGGGCCAGTATGTTCGCGTCAGGCTGCACATCAAGCAGCAGCCGGATGCATTGATGGTGCCGCAGACGGCTCTGGGATCGAGCCAACTCGGTAAATACCTCTACGTCGTCGGCAAGGACAATACGGTCGATCAGCGCATCGTTTCGCTCGGGCCGACCAATGGCGATCTCATCGCTATCTCAAGCGGCGTATCGGAAGGCGACCAGATAATAACAGGCAATCTGCAAAAGATCGGCCCTGGAATGCCTGTCTCGCCGCTGCCACAGAAACCGGCCACCTGATAACCCCCCGTCAGGTCCGGTCCAGCGGCGCCCTCGGCTCCCACGCCAAGGGCGCCGTTTTGCTGAGCAGTTCGACAAGGCCGGCGACATCGGCGCGATCGGCCTTGGCCGCAGGCATGAAAGCGCAATAGGGATGGCCGAGGCGCAGAGATACCGACGAGAGCGCGATCAGGCGGCCGGCTTCCAGATCGGCGCGGGCCATGATCCGCTGGCCAAGGGCAATTCCGAGACCAAGCCTCGCCGAGGTGATCGCCAGGCTGGACAGACCGACACGGCGTCCATGCGAGGGATCAGGCGCGCGGCTGCCGCCTGACGCCGAAAACCAGTCCGCCCATGTCGGATGCGAGGCATAGTTCGGACCCCAGCTGGTATGGACGAACAGGCTCTCATGCACATCGGCCAGGCTGGATGCACCGTTGCCATATCTCTGCCAGAAATCCGGCGCGCAGACCGGCAGGACATCATCATGGATCAGACGGATCCTCCGTAAACCGGGATAGTGATAATCGCCATAGCTGATGCGAAGATCGATGTTCTGGCGCACCAGGTCGACGGGGTCGTCTTCGACCCTAACGTCAATCGCCATTTGCGGGAACGTGTCGAGAAGCACGGCCAGCCTCGGCGCCAGCCACAATTCTGCCAGCGAAAACGGCGCGCTGACGACGAGACGCGTCCTCAGGTTTCCATCCAGCATGCGCCGCCCGATCGCCGCGATGTCGCCCAAGGCGCGTGCCGTTTGGGGATAGATTGCGTGGCCGGCGTCGGTCAGCGCTATGCGGTTGCCGCTGCGCACGAACAGCTGCTTGCCGAACCAGGTCTCGAGATTGCGTATCTGCTGGCTGACCGCCGCCGAGGACACGCCGAGTTCGGTAGCGGCCAACGTAAAATTACCAGTCCGCGCGGCGACCTCGAAGGTCTTGATCGCGTTTAGCGGGGGGAGCCGTTCCATGCGTGCCTTCCATAAGTTTTTCCTGCGCAAGACTAATAATTTTCATCGTTGAGAGAAAGATTTTTTGCCGTCTTCTCGCGCTCGAACCTTGGAGCACAAAACGATGAAAGACATTCTCGATCTGGAGCGGTACCCGCTCGACCGTGAGGGCAGCGCTGAGTGGAAGCGCCTCGTGGAGACCTCGGCTGCGGCGCTGGAAGCCGACGGCATGTTCAATCTCGAAGGTTTTTTGCGGCCCGGCGTGGCCGAACGGGCGGTGCAGGAAATCCAGCCCGTCATGGCGGCTCGGTCGCACGTGCACCGGCGGATGCATAATATCTACTTCAAGGCCGATATCCCGGAACTCGCTCCCGACCACCCCGCCCTGCGTAAGGTCGAGACCATCAGCCATACGGTCTGCGCCGACCAGATTCCTGATAGCCTCGTGCTCGCCATCTACGAATACGAACCGCTGCTGCGCTTCCTGGCCGCGGCGTTGGGGAAGACGCGGCTGCATGTCATGCAAGACCCGCTGGCGCGCACCAATGTGATGGCCTATCGCGCCGGCGAGGCGCTGAACTGGCATTTCGATCGCTCGGAATTCACCACGACGCTTTTATTGCAGGCATCGCAGCGCGGCGGCGACCTCGAATACCGCACCGATCTCCGCTCGGACGACAATCCCAACTACGACGGCGTTGCCAGGCTGCTCGAAGGGCGCGACCCCGAGGCAAAGATACTGCGCATGAAGCCGGGCACGCTCAATGTCTTTCGTGGCAAGAACACCGCCCATCGCGTCACCACTGTCGAAGGCGAACGCGAACGCATGATCGCGGTGTTTTCCTACTATGAGAAATCAGGCGTGATGTTCAGCGAAGAGGAGCGGATCGGTTTTTACGGCCGCGCTGCCTGAGACCGAGGGCGCCCACTCCTGCTCCGAGGCGGAATTCGGGAACGACCCCTTGCTAGATTGTCGACAATCTGCTTGTCTTCGGGCGTGCACACCGGAGTGGCCGAATGGGACAGGCAGATTTCAGTCCGATCGCGGATACGACGAGACGCGCCGAGATCGTGGCGCTGCTTCGGCGCGCGATCCTGACCGGCCAACTGGAACCCGGACAGAAGCTCAACGAGCTCAGGATTGCCGAGCAGATGCGGGTGAGCCGCGCGCCGTTGCGTGAGGCGATGCGAGAGCTGGTGCAGGAAGGCATTCTGACCAGCATTCCCTACGCCGGGACCTTCGTCATCGACGTGGCCGCCAAGGACATCGACGATGCCTACTCGCTCAACAAGGTGCTGGACGAGTTCGCCATCGAACTGACCTGGCCGCTTCGCGACCAGCGCTTCTTCGACGAACTTGACCGGCGCCACGAGGCGGTGAAGCAGGCGACGCGCGATCTCGACACCACCCGCCAGATCGAGACGGCGCTGCAACTGCACGGGCTGATCTACGAATGGGCCGACAATTCGGTGCTGCTGGAGACCTGGCAGCGCCTGACGAGCCGGCTGCAGATGTATTTCGCCCTGCACCAGCGCGCACGCAACGAACCGGTGCCTGCCGCTGACGTCCACGAGACTTATGTGCGGCTGCTGAAGGGCGCCGACATGCACGCAGCCCAGCGCCATGCCCGCGAGCATATCGACCTCGATTTCGAGGAGCTGCTCACCTATGCGCGCAGCCTCGAATCCAAGGCCGCGGGAGCCGATCGCGCCGGCTTGCCACGCAAGCGGCTAGGAGAGGCGTGAAGCACCAATCATCGCCGCCAGCAGCGAATCTGACAACGGACAAAGAAATTGCTGATCAAAACCATCAAAGCCTACCATGTCGTGCAGCCCTTCGTGGACGGGCCCTACCGCATGTCGAAAGGGCGTGTCGCCGACGCATTCGACGCGGTAATCGTCGCCATCACTTCTGACAGCGGCCTCACCGGCTGGGGCGAGATGGCGCCGCTCGGCAATTTCTACTCCCCCGCCTTCGCGGCCGGCACGCGCGCCGGCGTCATCGAAATCGCACCGCACCTGCTCGGGCAAGATCCCCGTGCGCTGGCAAGTATCGGCAGGCTGATGGATACGGTGTTCAAGGGCCATCCCTACATCAAGTCCGCGCTCGACATGGCGTGCTGGGATTTGGCAGCACGTGCCGCCGACGTGCCTGTGGTGACGCTGCTCGGTGGGCGCGAAAGCGAGACGGCCGAACTCTACAAGGTCGTCACCCACGGCACGGTCGACGCGATGGCCGCACTCGCCAAGCGCATCGTCAAGGACGGATTTCACCGGCTGCAGGTCAAGGTCGGCGGCAACGTCCATGACGACGTCGAACGCGTCACCGCGGTCGCCGCTTCGGTGCCGAAGGGGACGGTGATCTTCTGCGACGCCAATGCCGGCTGGACGCCCTATCAGGCGCGCCAGTTCACTGACGCGACGCGCACCATCGACTACACGTTCGAGCAGCCCTGCACCACGATCGACGAATGCATGTCGGTTCGCCGCTCCCTCGACAAGCCGATGGTGCTCGACGAATCCGTCGCCTCGCTGGACGACATGCTCGACATCCATCGCAAGGGCGCTGCCGACGGGCTGACGCTGAAAATCTCGCGGCTGGGCGGCGTCACCAAGACGCGCCAGATCCGCGATCTTGCCGTCGATCTCGGCTTCATGATCACCGTCGAGGATACCGGCGGCGCTGAGATCGACACATCGGCCATGGCACATCTGTCGCTGTCGACGCCGGAGGAGCGCCGGCTGCACGCGATCGCCTTCCACGAATGGGTGACGGTGCGCACCGCATCGAACATGCCGCCGGTTTCGGGTAGCCGCATGGGCATTCCGGACGGGCCGGGTCTCGGTATTGACGTCGTTCCAGAGCTGCTTGGCAGACCCTTCTTCGAGGTCGGCAGCTGAGATGAAGATCCGCCGCATCACCGCAACGCCAATCAACCTCCGGCTCGAAGCGCCCTACGCTTGGGTGTTCGGCGAGCTCGACGGGTTCTCGCCGACCATTGTCGAGGTCCAGACCGAGGACGGACTGATCGGCCTGGGCGAAGCGCCGTCGCCGGACGCAGCGGCAATCATCAGTGACAATCTTGCGGCACGACTGGTCGGCCGCGACGCTTTCGACATCGCGGGCGCTGAAAATGTCTGCCTGCCTTACTGGACCGGGGTCCAGTCGATCAACGACCGCACCCGCATCATGGGCTTCGGCGCCATCGAGATGGCGCTGTGGGATTTGCGCGGCAAGGCATGGAAGCAGCCGCTCTACCAGCTGCTCGGCGGCGCCGTTCGCAAGGACATCCCGTTCACCGACTATTTCTCGCTGCGCGGCGATGGTCCTGATGTGAAAGGCGAGAGAACGCCGGAAGCGGTCGCCGACTATTGCGTCGAGCTGCACGAGACCCACGGAACGACCTACTTTGAAGGCAAGTTCTCGACGCAGGATACAAAGGTCTCGCTGAGAATGGTGGAGCTGATCCGCACAAAGCTCGGCGACGATGCGATGATCCGCATCGACTCCAACCAGGCGTATTCGCTGGCGACGGCCCGGCTTCTGGCGCGACCGTTGGAGGAGCTCGGCGTGCGCAACTGGGAAGATCCGGTGGCGACCATCGAGGCGATGCGCGAATTGCGCCGCCATTGCTCAATCCCGTTCTCGACGCACAATATCGACATTGCGCGGGCCATGGAGACGAAGGTGCCGGATGCGTTCGTCGGCAATCCGACCACGCATGGCGGCATCGGCCGCCTGCTGCGCTTCGTCGGTGCCTGCGAACATGCCGGCATCGACTACTGGTGCTACAGCGGCGACAGCGGCATCGGCAGCGCCGCCTACCTGCATCTTTGCGCCGCACTCGGCTGGATCAGGGAACCCAACCAGTCGCTGTTTCGCATGCTGCCGATGGATATCACCGTGGAAGGCCCGTTTTCGCCCAAAAACAATGTCGTGCGGGTGCCGGAAGGTCACGGCCTCGGCGTCACGCTATCGCGCGAGAACCTCGCCGCTTGCCACCGCGACTTTGCCGAGAACGGGCCGTGCAACAAGTATCACGACCCGGCCAAGCCGGGGACTTATCGCCGTCTGCCGTTGAACTAGGAGTGATCACACGAACCGACAGGAGACAGCTACAACAGGAAAAGCCGCAGCCATGAATGGGAACGAACAAGTGGAAGCAATGCCTTAAAAAACCGGCCCCTCCGCCGCAAGGACAGGATGGGCCAAGACCGCGTACCACAGTCTCGACAGAACCTCATTGACGGCCGGGATACGGAGAACATCCAGGAACCGTCATCACAAGAACATAGGGGAAGGGTCAAACCCATGAGCAAAGACTATCGCATTCTCGACTTCTTCAGGCGCAGTCGCTCGCCGCTCGAAAATCATCTGATCGACGGGCTTGTCGAGGGCAGGGTCAGCCGCCGCGACTTCATTCGCCACGGCAGCCTGCTCGGCCTGTCGTTGCCGCTTCTGGGCCGCATCGGTGCTGCCGCCGGCTTTGGCGCCATGCCGTCGCTCGCTCGTGCCCAGGGAGCGCCCGGTGCCACCATCCGCGTGGCAAGCAGCGTGCCCGCCGCGGCGATCGATCCGGTAAGCATCGCCGATGCCGGCGGCTTGGTGGTGCTGCAGCAAGTCGCCGAATTCCTCTGCATCGATGGTCCGGACCTCGTGCTGCAGCCGGCGCTGGCGGAAAGCTGGAAACCGAACGACGACGGCACTGTGTGGACGTTCAAGCTGCGCAAGGGGGTGAAGTTCCACAGCGGCGGCGAGATGAAGGCGGAAGACGTGGTGGCCAGCATCGATCGGCTCGCCGATCCGGCCAACTCCTCCAACGCGCTGTCGGTGTTCAACGGCATCTTGAAAAAGGGCGCGACCAAGAAGGTCGACGACTACACGGTGGAATTCCACCTCGACGCGGCGAACGGCAACTTTCCCTACATGGTGTCGTCCGACAATTACAACGCCGTCATCATCCCGGCGAGCTATGTCGGCGATTACGAGAAGAGCTTCGACGGCACAGGGCCGTTCAGGGTCGATAAATACACGCCGAAGGTCGGGGCGTCGTTCGTCCGCAACGAGGATTACTGGGGCCCGAAGGCGTTGCCGGAGCGCACCGAGTTCACCTTCTTCGCCGACATGCAGCCGCAGATCCTGGCGCTGCAAGGAGGTCAGGTCGACATCATCAACCAGCTACCGGTGCTGGCCGGCGTCGGCCTGCTAAGCGATCCAAACATCGAAATCATCAGCCTGAAATCGGTCGCGCATCAACAGTTGCATCTGCAGTGCGATGCGGATCCGTTCAAGGATCCGCGTGTGCGCCGCGCCATCGCGCTCAGCCTCGACCGCAACAAGCTGGTTGCCGGCCTGATGAAAGGCCGCGCCGTAGCCGGCAACGACAGTCCGTTCGCCGCCGCCTATCCCTCGACCGACCCGACCGTGCCGCAACGCCAGCAGGATATTGCGCAGGCCAAGCAGCTCATGGAGGCGGCCGGCGCCGGCAAGGGCTTCAAGGTGACGCTGACCACCGAGCGCTATCTGGAAATCCCCGAATACGCCCAGCTCATCCAGAACGCGGTCAAGGAGATCGGCATCGAGCTCGAGCTCAACATCCTCGACCAGAGCGCCTATTACGGCGAGGCGGTGTTCGGCAAATCGAACTGGCTGGATTCGATGATGGGGATCACCGACTACGGCCACCGCGGCGTGCCTAATGTCTATCTCGCTGCGCCGCTGAAGAGCGAAGGCACCTGGAACGCGGCGCACTTCAAGAACAAGGACTACGATACGCTGGCGACCAGCTACATCGCCGCCCTTGATCTCGAAGCGCAAAAGGCGGACGCTGGCAAGATCCAGAAGCTGCTGCTTGAGGAAACACCCGTCATCTTCGGCTATTTCTACGACTACCTGACGGCGACGGCGAAGGGCGTGACCGGCGTGCAGCCGACCGCCATGTCGCAGCTGTTCCTCGATAAGGCGTCGAAAGCCTGAACGGGAGGGAAAGCCAGATCCTCTAACGGCCAGCTCCTGCCTGAAGCTGGCTCCGCAAGGAGTATTAGCCATTCTCTCCTTCCTTGTCCGGCGTGTCTTCCTGTCGCTCGTCACGCTGTTCCTGCTTAGCATCATGGTGTTTCTGGGCGGCCAGGTGCTGCCCGGAAATGTCGGGCGCGCCATATTGGGTCCGTTTGCCGACCAGCGCGCCGTCGATGCGCTCAATCACACGCTCGGCGTCGATCGTCCGCTGCTCACCCAATATTGGAGCTGGATCTCGAATTTCGTGCAGGGCGACATGGGGACGTCCTATATTTTCCGCTCGCCGGTGGCGCCTTTCGTCATCGATGCGCTCGGCAATTCGATGAAGCTGGCGCTGGTCGCCTTCATTTTGGTCGTGCCGATCGGTATTCTAGGCGGTGTCATTGCTGCGCTCAATCTCAACCGGCCGCTCGACCGCATCATCAGCCTCGGCGGACTGTCGGTAACGGTGCTGCCCGAATTCGTCACCGGCATCATCCTCATTCTGATTTTCGGGGTCTGGCTTCGCTGGTTGCCAATCTCTGCCGCATGGCCGCGCGACGCCGGCTTCTTCACGCAGCTTTATTACCTGATCCTGCCTGCCCTGCCGCTGTTCCTGGTGCTGTTCGGCTATATCGCCAGAATGGCACGCTCAGGCATGATCGAGGCGCTCGATTCCGACTACACACGGACCGCGGTCCTCAAGGGCCTGCCGTGGCGGACGGTGATCTGGAGGCACGTGCTGCGCAACGCGCTGCTGCCGACGATCACGGTCATCGCAACGCAGACCGGCTATCTTATCGGCGGCCTCGTCGTGATCGAAACCCTGTTTCGCTATCAAGGGATCGGATCACTGATCTTCACTGCTGCGCGCGGCAAGGATTTCCCGGTCCTGGAAGCCGGCATCCTGACCATCGGCATCGTCTATGCGGTTGCGACATTGGCCGCCGACTTCCTCTATTCCGTGCTCAATCCGCGCATCCGGCTAGGGACAGACCAATGAGCGCCACCGACAGTCCCGCCAGCACCTTGCCGCCTGACAATACGGGCCGGCGCGGGCCTATGGCGGAGGTGTTCTATTCGCTGCTGCGCTCCGGCACCTTTCTCACCGGTCTCGCCATCGTGCTGTTCTGGGTCATCTGCGCGCTGTTCGGTGAATATTTCGCACCCTACGATCCACTTGCGGACGACATCATCAACGCGCTGGCGCCGCCTTCGGCCGAGCACTGGTTCGGCACCGACCAGATCGGCCGCGACGTCTTCTCGCGCGTCATCGTCGGCTCACGCGACATCCTGACCGTGGCGCCGCTGGCTACATTGCTGGCGACCGTGGCAGGTACGGCGCTTGGCCTGTTCACCGGTTATTTTCGCGGCATCGTCGACGACGTCATCAGCCGCATCCTCGAAGCGTTCATGGCGATCCCGGTGGTCATCGTCGCGCTGCTGGCCATCGTCGCGCTCGGCACCTCCAAGGCCACGGTCATCGTCGTCATCGGCCTCAGCTTTGCGCCGATCATCGCACGTACGGTGCGCTCGGCGGTGCTTGCCGAACGCGAGCTCGACTATGTCGCGGCCGCTCAGCTCCGGCACGAAAGCGCGCTGCATACGATGTTCGTCGAGATCCTGCCGAACGTCATCCCGCCGATCCTGGTCGAAACGACGGTCCGCCTCGGTTATGCGATCTTCGCGGTTGCGACGCTGAGCTTTATGGGCTTTGGCATCCAGCCGCCGTCGCCCGACTGGGGGCTCTCGATCTCCAGCAATTACGGCATGATCGGCGGCGGCTTCTGGTGGACGGTGCTGTTCGACGCACTCGCCATCGCTTCGTTGGTGATCGGCGTCAATCTTGTTACCGACGGCGTGCAGGGGGCTCTCAATGACTGAGCCCGCCAACGCGCTTGAACTGCACGACCTCTCCGTCGCCTACCGCGTCGGCGGCCGCAACCGGGCGGTGCTGCGCAACCTCAGCCTCACCATCAGGCAGGGCGAAGCCTACGGGCTGGTCGGCGAATCCGGTTGCGGCAAATCCACCGTGGCGCTTTCTGTGGTGCGCTATCTGCCGAGAAACGGCTCGATATCAGGTGGGGCGATCTCGCTCGACGGCCAGGACATCATGAAGCTCGACGCCGAGGCCTTGCGCCGCGCTCGCGCGGAAAGCGTGTCGATGGTCTATCAGGATCCCGGCAAGGCGCTGAACCCATCGATCCGCGTCGGCCGCCAGTTGACGGAGATATTCGAGCTCGGCGGCATTTCGGGACAGGCCGGCACCGACCGGGCGATCGCCATGCTGAACCGGGTGCGCATTTCCGATCCGGCCAGCGTCATGCAGCGTTATCCCCACCAGCTTTCCGGCGGCATGCAGCAGCGTGTGGCCATCGCCATGGCGCTTGCCAACGACCCGACCATGCTGATCCTCGACGAACCAACGACCGGTCTCGATGCGACGGTGGAAGCCGAAGTGCTCGACCTGATCGCACAGCTACGGCAGGAGCTGTCGGCTTCGATCCTGTTCATCAGTCATAATCTCGCAGTCGTCTCCAACATGTGCGACCGGGTCGGCGTCCTCTACGCCGGCATGCTGGTGGAAGAAGGGCCGACCGACGTCGTGTTCAACGATCCGCGCCACCCGTATACGGTCGCGCTGCTGCGCTGCCTGCCGCGCGGCGGCCAGCGCAAGGATCATGGTCGCCTCGACACCATTCCGGGATTCCTGCCCGGTATCGGCGCGGCGATCAAAGGCTGTGCCTTCGCCGATCGCTGCGCGCTCGCCACCGACCGCTGCCGCAACGAATTGCCGCCGCTCTACGATCTGGGCGGCCGGCTGTCGCGCTGTCACTATCACGAACAGGCGCAATCGCTGCCGCGCGCCACCCCAAGCGATGTCGCCACTGACAGGCCGAAAGCCACATCCGAGCCCGTCCTCAATGTCGAGGGATTGAGTAAGACCTATGCCAGCCACGGCCATGCGCTGCGGGCGGTGAAGGACGTCTCGGTCAGCCTCAGGCCCGGCGAAACGCTTGGCCTAGTGGGCGAATCCGGCAGCGGCAAGACGACCTTCGCCAGGCTGCTGCTCGGCCTCGTGCAGCCGGACCAAGGCGGCACGATCGAGCTTGAGGGCAAGAAGCTGGCGCCTCGACTGGACAGCCGCAGCGCGGACCAGATCAAAGCCTTGCAGATCGTCTTCCAGAATCCGGATTCGGCGCTGAACCGCTCGCACTCGATCCGTCATCTCATCAGCCGGGCGCTGAAGAGACTGGCCGGCCTCAGCGGCAAGGCGTTGGAGGCACGCCTGGACGAACTCGTCCGTTCGGTTCGACTTACCGACCGGCATCTTGCCGTCAAGCCGCGCCAGCTTTCGGGCGGACTGAAACAGCGCGTCGCCATCGCCCGCGCCTTCGCCGGCGACCCGCGCATCGTCGTCTGCGACGAACCAACCTCGGCGCTCGACGTATCGGTGCAGGCGGCCATTCTCAACCTGCTCGCCGACCTGCAGTCGAAGGAGCATGTCAGCTATATCTTCATCTCACACGATCTGGGGGTCGTTCGCTATCTCTCCGACCAGATCGCTGTGCTCTATCTTGGAAGGATCATGGAACTGGGTCCCTCCGAAGATGTCTTTGCCGGCACGCATCACCCCTACACGGAAGCGCTGCTGTCGGCGGTTCCCAAGCTGGACCAGAGCGAGACGTCGCGCATTCGTCTCGACGGCGAAATCCCCAGCGCCACCAATCCGCCGTCGGGCTGCGTGTTCCACACGCGCTGCCCACGCAAGATCGGAGCGATCTGCGAGGAGCAGGAGCCGCCGCTGGCTGAGGCTAAGCCCGGCCACACGATCCGCTGCCATATTCCCTACGTTGAGCTGGCAATGCTGCAAATGCCGAAGAACGCCGAAACGGAACCAGCCTGATCGCCGCCAGGACGCTGCTCAATCGGCCATGCTGAAAGCGCGGTCATTTTCCGAGAAACCCTGATCGCCCGACCAGTTCTTTGCCAGCGTCCGCAGTCCGGACAGCGCGACCTCAAGAACATCGGACGAGGCTGGATTGCTCGGATAGGCGAGATAAATCGGTCTTTGGAACACCGGCGCACCCTCGATGCGCCGGAGTTCGCCACGTTCGATGTGGCCGCTGACCGCGCTCAGCGGCAGATAGGCGGCAGCCTGCTGCGACAGAACATGCTGCAGCCCGATGAACACCAGCCCAGCCGATATTGCCGGCTTCACCATCGAGGCAAGGGCGCGATCATGCTCGATGCGAAATTCCAGCCCCCAGTCCATGAGAATGTAGTTCTCGGTCCAAGGCCTGGTCTGCGCCGTATGCTGGACAAGGACGACCTGATCGACCGCCAGCGTTTCATAGGCGATGCCGGGATGCGGCCGCGGCAGATAAAGGATGCAGATGTCGAGCAGGCCCTCCGCCAATTGATCGATCGCCAGGTCAGGAAAGCTGCCTTCGAGCCGCAACGCAACGTTCGGTCGCCTGGCGCGCATCCATTCGACCCATGGCGAGGTGATCAGATCCCACAGATAGGCGGGAGCGGTAAGCCGCAGCAGCGTCTCGTAGCCATCGGGAACCGCGATATCTTGCCTCGACTGTTCCCAGGTGCGCGTAATCGAGGAGGCATGTGGCAGGAACTGCCGGCCGGCCGGTGTCAGCGTGACGCCGTCGCGATCGCGAACGAAAAGCCGGCGCCCCAATTGCTCCTCGAGACCCCGAATCCGCGCGCTGACGGTCGATTGTGCGAGGTTGAGCCGGTTGGCCGCGACGGTGAAACTGCCATGGGTGGCAACCTCGAGAAAACTGCGCAGGTTTTCAGTATCCATGGCCGGCTCCTGCATCGAAAATTTCGATGACCCCTATCAAAAAATATCGCTTTTCGGTCGCGGTCAACAATGAACTAGATGGCAAAGCCCCACGAGACGCGAGGAATGCAGCCATGCCGAAGCATTTCAAGACGATCGATATCGCCCGCAGAAACCTGAGCTCAATCGAAAATTCCGCTGTCGACGAACTCCTGGCCGGCAGGATCGACCGCCGTGATTTCCTTCGCCATGGCAGCATGCTCGGCTTGTCACTGCCGTTCCTGGGCGGCATCGTTGCCGCCGCCGGTCTCGGCACCCAAAAGGCACGCGCTGCCGGCACGCCGGGCGGAACCGTCCGCGCCGGCATTGCTACACCGGGCGGGGCAATCGATCCGGTCACCTATTACGACAGCGGCAGCTATCAGCTGGTTTTCCAGACCGCCGAATTCCTCTGCGTCACCGAACCAGACCTGACGCTGCGGCCGGTGTTGGCGGAAAGCTGGGCGCCGAACGAGGACGGCAGTGTGTGGACCTTCAAACTGCGCAAGGGCGTCAAGTTCCACAATGGCGAGGATTTCAAAGCCGACGATGTCGTTGCGACGTTCGACCGCCTCGCCGACCCGAGCGGCTCGTCCAACGCGCTGTCGGTGTTCAAGGGGCTGCTGTCGAAAGGCGGCACCCGGAAGGTCGACGACCACACCGTCGCCTTTCATCTCGACGCGCCGAACGGCAGCTTTCCCTATTCGGTATCGATCGATAACTACAACGCCGTCATCCTGCCGGCCAGCTACAAGGGCGACTACGAAAAGACCTTCGAGGGAACCGGTCCCTTCCGGCTCGAAACCTACACGCCGAAGGTTGGCGCGACCTTCATCCGCAATCCAGACTATTGGGGTGAAAAAGCGCTTCCCGATCGTCTGGAATTCAAGTTCTACGGCGACGTGCAGCCGCGCATCCTGGCGCTGCAGGCAGGCGAGGTCGACCTTCTCGACGCCATTCCGCTCGATGTCAGCCAGGTCATGCTGAACAATCCCGACATCACGGTGCTGCGTGTGGCCTCGACCGCCCACCGACAGCTGCACATGCGCTGCGACATGGCGCCTTTCACCGACAAGCGGGTGCGCCAGGCCCTGGCGCTGAGCATCGATCGCAGCAAACTGGTCGACGGGCTGTGCCGCGGCATGGCCGCGACCGGCAATGACAGCCCGTTCGCGCCGGCCTTTCCCGCGACCGACAAGTCGGTGCCGCAGCGCATGCAGGATATCGCCAAGGCGAAGCAATTGCTCGAAGCGGCGGGACTGGCCAGCGGCTTCGACATGACGCTGACGACGCTGCGCTATTCGGACATCCCCGGCTATGCGCAATTGTTCCAGAATTTCGCCAAGGAGATCGGCGCCCGCATCGCGCTTAACATCGAGGATCAGGACAAATATTATGGGAAGGCGGTGTTCGGCCAGTCGGACTGGCTGGACAGCCCGCTTGGCATCACCGACTACGCGCATCGCAGCGTGCCGAACGTATTCCTGAAAAGCCCGTTGGTCAGCGACGGGCCATGGAACGCGGCCCACTTCAAGAGCACCGCCTATGACGGCCTGGTCACCAGCTATCTGAAGGCGCTCGACATCGGCGCGCAGCGCAATGCTGCCTCCGAGATCCAGAAACTGCTGCTCGACGAGACGCCGGTGATCTTCAGCTATTTCCCGGACTTGCTGGTACCTGTGCGCAAGAATGTCAGCGGCCTGCCGCCGATCGCCGCCGGGCTGCTGCTCGACCGCGTGTCGATAGGCTGACCATGACTGCGCACCAACGCCAGATCGCGAAAGAAAAGAAACGGGAGACTACCATTCGCAAGCCCCATTTGCGCGGCCGGGGGCCGCATTTTCCCTTGCTCGACACGATCGTCCAGTACGAGTTCGAACCCGGCTACGTCGCCTTCACCATGCCCTGCCCCAAGCGGCTGCGCGTACAGGTCGGCTCGATAATCGTTGCCGACACTACCAAGGCGCTGGTCTTCTACGAGTCAGATCATCTGCCGGTCTATTACTTCCCGATCGGCGACGTGCGCGAGGAGTTCCTGCTGCCCAGCCGGACGACAACGGAGGACCCGTTCAAGGGCGTGGCCACTCATTATTCGCTGAACACCGGCATCACGCTGGTCGAGGACGGCGCCTGGCGTTACCTCAACCCGGTCAAGGGCTGCCCGCCGATAGCGGACTACATGTCCTTCCACTGGAGCAAGATGGGTCACTGGTTCGAGGAGGACGAAGAGATCTTCGTCCATGCGCGCGACCCGTTCCGCCGGGTCGATTGCCTGCCGTCGTCACGGCGAGTGCAGGTCATCCTCGACGGCGAGCAGGTCGCGGATTCACGTCGCGGCGTGTTCCTGTTCGAGACCGGCCATCCGGTGCGCCACTATCTGCCGATCTCAGACACGCGGCTCGATATGTTCACGCCCAGCCGCTACATCTCGCGCTGCCCCTACAAGGGCATCTCCAACTATTATCACGTGACGACTCCCAAGAAGCGCCACGAGAACCTCGTCTGGTACTATCCCGAACCGGTGCACGAAGCCGAGCGCATCAAGGGGCTGGTCTGCTTCCACCATGAACTGGTCGACAAGATCCTCGTCGACGGCGTCGAAATCCCGAAGGAAGCCACGGCCGCGTCGGACGGCTATTTCTGAGCTGTTCTCCCCCAACGTCCGCTGAAATCCAGTAGCCGCAGTAACTGCAACGCGCAGTCGCCGGGGCTATGTGTTTGCGTCGCATTGCAGTGATCCGACGCTGCCTCTTCACAAATCCCTGGAGTAGTTCGCGTTGCTGACACCTGCACCGCCCGTCGAAGATTTGCCGAATTGCCGATTGAAATATTTTTCAAATAGAAATAGGAATGTTCAAAAGATGAGTTCGGCGCTGCGGCGCGTCCCAGGAATTGGAGGAAGCGATATGTCCCATCCGCAATTCGCAGCGGAACTTTTGCAGCGCGCTGAAAAGCAGGGACCGATCACCATCGGGCTTGCCGGCGCCGGGCAGATGGGCACCGACATCGTCGTTCAGGTCGCGCTGATGCCGGGTATGCGGATCGGCGCCATTTCCGAAGTCAGGCCGCAGGCGGCGATCGACGCGGCGCTGCTCGCCGGCCATGACCGGTCCGACATCGTGCAGGCCGGCAATGCAGCGGCCATCGACCGCGCCATCGAGGGAGGCAAGATCGCGGTGACCGAAGACCTGCATGCGCTGGCGGCGGCCGGCCGCATCGATGTCATTATCGACGCGACAGGCAATCCCAACATCGGCACGCTGTTCGCGCTCGAAGTGATGAAGAACGGCAAGCATATCGTCATGCTCAATGTCGAGGCCGACATCACGATCGGGCGTTTCCTGAAAGAGGAAGCGCGCAAGGCCGGGGTCGTCTATACGGGTGCGGCCGGCGACGAGCCGGCCTGCACGCTGGAGATCATCGGCTTTGCCAGGAGCCTCGGCTTCAACATCATCGCCGCCGGCAAGGGCAAGAACAATCCGCTGAAGATCGACGCCATGCCGGCCGACTACGAGAAGGAGGCGGCCGAGCGCAACATGAATGCGCGCATGCTGGTCGAGTTCGTCGACGGTTCGAAGACCGCGATCGAGATGGTGGCTATCGCTAACGCCACGGGCCTGGTGCCCGACGTGCCGGGCATGCACGGCCCGACCGCGACGCTCGAGGAACTGGCCAGCGTGCTCTGCCCGCGCGAGGATGGCGGCGTGTTGCATCGCAAGGGCGTCGTCGATTATTCGATCGGCAAGGGCGTGGCGCCCGGCGTGTTCTGCATCATCGAGACAAGGCATCCGCGCGTGCTGGAGCGCATGGTCGACCTCAAGGTCGGCAAAGGCCCCTATTTCACGATCTTCCGTCCCTATCATTTGACCAGCCTGGAAGTGCCATTGTCGGCGGCACGCGCCGTTGTCTACAAGCGCGCCGACATGGAGCCGCTCGACCATCCGGTCGCCGAGGCGGTGGCTGTGGCCAAGAGCGACCTTGGCCTCGGCCAGTCGCTGGGTATGATCGGCGAGAACGACTATCGCGGCTTCGCCATGACCTGGGAGGACGCGCGCGCCCGCGGCGCCCTGCCGCTCGGCCTCGCCGAGCGAGCCAAGGTGGTCAAGCCGGTCAAGACGGGCGATTTCCTCACTTATGAAAACTGTGTACCCGACGATTCGATGGTGATAACCCAGATCCGCCGTCGTCTCGACCAGTCGGACGGGCGGTTCGTTACAAACGCAGCCTGACTCCACCGGATCACTGCCTGATGGACGATGTCGTAATCGGGATCGACGCCTCGACCACGGCCGTGAAAGCGATCGCTTTCACCCGCGACGGCAAGGAGCTGTTCCAGGCGCGCGAAGCCTATCCGCTTTCAAATCCCAAGCCTGGCCATTTCGAGCAGGATGCCGAACATTGGTGGACCGCACTGGTCGGTGCCTTAAATCGGGTCACTGAGGCGGTTGGCGCTGCGCGAGTGGCGGCGGTCTCCATCGCGCACCAGCGCGAGACCTTCACGCTGATCGATCATGCCGGCAAGCCGCTTAT
The DNA here is from genome assembly GCF_055811195.1 of Mesorhizobium sp. WSM4823. Classification (NCBI taxonomy): domain Bacteria; kingdom Pseudomonadati; phylum Pseudomonadota; class Alphaproteobacteria; order Hyphomicrobiales; family Phyllobacteriaceae; genus Mesorhizobium; species Mesorhizobium sp. WSM4823. The sequence goes on along the minus strand of NZ_JBVVQL010000001.1, from coordinate 672,006 downwards.
TCCGGCAATCCTGTGGCTAGACGAGCGCGCCCGCCCGCAAGTTATCAGGCTGTCGGCGGAACTCGGTCGCGAGACGATCCGCGACTGGAGCGGCAAGCCGCCGGACCCGACGCCGGCGCTCTATGCTGTTCGCTGGCTTGCCGAACACCAGCCGCAAGCGCTCGACGAGGCAGCTTCACTCGTCGATGTGCATGGCTTCTTCGTCCACCGGCTGACCGGACGTCTGGTCACCAGCACGGCAAGTGCGGATCCGCTCGGGCTGCTCGACATCAAGACCAGCACCTGGCACGCTGAGCTCGTTGCGGCCGCAGGGCTGCGCCCGGACCAGTTGCCGGAACTGGTCGCGCCCGGCGCGATCTGCGGCGGACTTAGTGAAAGCGTGGCCCGGCTGACCGGGCTGAAGGCTGGCACGCCTGTCGTCGCCGGCGCCGGCGATGGCCAGGCAATGGGCCTCGGCATGGGTGTCCACGGCGAAGGCAAAAGCTATCTCTCGCTTGGCTCGGGCGTCGTCAGCGGCAGCTATTCCCATGGGATCACGACGTCGGACGCGTTTCGAACGTTGGTCTCGCCGACCGGCTCGGGATTCATGCTGGAGACCGTATTGCGCTCGGGCATGCAGCTGGTCGACTGGATCGTTCGCACGACCGGTTCGCCGTCTGCCGCCGCACTTGAAAAAGCGGCGGTGGACGTTGCCGCCGGCAGCGAAGGCCTGCTTGTCATGCCGTACTGGGCCGGCGTTATGAGCCCTTATTGGGACGGTGCGGCGCGCGGCGCCATTGTCGGCCTGTCTTTGGATCATGAGCCGAAGCACCTTTTTCGGGCAGTTCTGGAAGGCATTGCCTTCGAACAGGCCATCGCCAGCGAGGCAATGGAAACTCAAGCCGGCGGCAAACCGGCGGCGATGATTGCCGCCGGCGGCGGCACCAATTGCGCGCTACTGATGGAGATCATGGCGAGCGTGCTCGAACGGCCGCTCTTCGTCTCGCCCATCAACGAGGCGGCAGCCTTGGGTGCTGCCATGCTGGCGGCCTCGGCTCTCGGATGGTTTGCCTCGCCTGAGGCTGCGGCCGAGGCGATGACGGCGCCGCCGACCAGGCATGTCGCCCCGGTCGAAGGGCTGGTCTCCGACTACCGCGCGCGCAAAGAAATCTACCGCGACCTCTATCAGGCGACGCGCGACACCCATGCCCGCCTTGAGGCGCTTAGAAAGGTTTAGCGGTTGAGCAGGCCCTTGGCCGCATCCTCGTCGGTGATTAGAACCGATACCTTGGTGTTGGCGAGCGCCGCCCGCATGATGGCAATCTTTTCCTGTCCTCCCGAGACCAGGATGATGGCCGGGATGTCCGCCAGATCCTGCAGCGGATAGGCGCAGACCCGGCGATTGACCTCATGGTCGACGAGCCGACCCTCGGCGTCGATGAAATGACATAAAATATCGCCAACCGCGCCGGCCGCCTGCAGCTCCTCGAGTTCGCTGGGCTTGATGAAGCCGTAATTGGCGATCGGGCTGTCGTTTGAAAACGATCCGACGCTGAGCACGGCGATGTTTGCCCGGCGCGCGCGAAAGACGACGTCCTGAACGCTGCGCTGGCTCATGAAGGCGTCGCGCTGCTCCGGCCGGTCGGCATAGACCGGCACCGGCAGCAGGAAGCACTCGGCGCCGATCTTTTCGGCGAATTCCCAGGCGCTCTCGGTCGGGTTGAGCGGTTGGGCATGCGTCAGGCCGCCCAGCATGGAGACCACCGTCGTCCTGGCGATCGGCCGCCGCGGCAGTTCGTTGATGGCAAATTTCAGCGTCCGCCCCCAACCCAGTGCAATGACATCGCCGGCATTCACATTGTCGGCCAGATAGGCGCCCGCGGCATGGCCGATCATCAGCGGTGCGTTGCTTCGATCGGCGGCCGACGGCACCACAACGGCCTGGCTGAGGCCGAAACGCTGCTTCAGGGCCTCTTCCAGCACCATGCATTCGACGACGCTGTCGCGGATGCGGAACTGGACAATGCCCTCCTCGCGCGCAGCGGAGAGGATACGATGCACCTTGATGCGACCGATGCCGAGGATCTCCGAAATCCTCTCCTGCGTCAGGCCCTCGACATAATAGTGCCACGCAGCACGGGCCTTCAGCTCGCCATCCGGGAAGCGCGAGGCCTTGTCATTTTCCGTCATCGCCATCTTTTTGCCCTCCCGCGGATCCTTCGATGTCATTCAGACGGCGCATCCGACCGAGCGATGCAAATCGTTCTGCGTACCCAGCGTTCAAGATCTAAGACATCGACAGGATATCGTCCACAACGCGAGATGAAATCCAAAATGGTCAACATTTACTTTGTCTTGGCCGACCTGCCCTGCCTCAATCAACCGAAACGAATTCGCAGGATGAGACCAGACCCGAAACGCGACATTTCGTGCCCTTCCGTAAGACAAACCGGCTGGTGGCGCAAACTGGCGTGGAATGATGCCGCGGGCCTTGACAATTTTCCGACGAACAGTTTAGCTGAACAAAATTGCATATCAAAGATAAATTGTTCACAGGGAGGTGCCTGGTGAACAAGAGTAAGCCGGCGACGCAACGCCGGATTGCTGATGGAGGAGATAAAATGGCTGTGAGCAACGGTGCAAGCGACTTGAAGGCCGGCCCGGGCACGCCAGCCGCGGCGGGCGCGAAGCTCTCGACCCTGTTCGCCGGGACCATGGGACCGTTGATCGGGCTGGTTCTTCTGTGCCTTGCGCTGTCGCTGACCACCGACACGTTCCTGACCGTGCGCAACATCCTCAATGTCCTCGACCAAGTCACCGTGCTTGGCATCATGGCGATCGGCATGACGCTGGTCATCCTGATCGGCGGCATCGATCTGTCCGTCGGCTCCGTGCTGGCGCTGGCCGCCATGGTGATGGGCTTCGTCGCCCATCCCGACCACCTCAACCTCGGCATGCCCGCCGGCATCGTCACGGCGCTTATCGTTGCTGGACTTTGCGGGTTGGTATCAGGCCTGCTCGTGACCGTCACCAAGCTGCCGCCCTTCATCGCCACGCTGGCCATGATGTCGGTGGCGCGCGGTCTTGCCAACATGATCACCGACGGCTCGCAGATCATCGGCTTTCCCGACTGGTTCACCAGCCTGTCGATCATCCGCCATTTCGGCTTCCTGTCGGTCACCGTCGGGCTGATGATCGTGCTGGCCATCATCTTCGCGATCTTCCTGAACTATCGCGCGACCGGCCGCAGCCTCTACGCGATCGGCGGCAGCGCCGAGGTCGCCCGGTTGTCCGGCATACCGGTCAAGTCGCTGACCAACTGGGTTTACGCGATCTGCGGCGTGCTGGCCGGGCTCGCCGGCATTGTCCTTGCAGCGCGGCTCGATTCCGTCCAGCCGAGCTCCGGCTTCGGCTACGAGCTCGACACGATCGCGGCGGTGGTGATCGGCGGCGCCAGCCTGTCGGGCGGCGTCGGCTCGATCGGCGGCACCGCCATCGGCGTGCTTATCATCGGCGTGCTGCGCAACGGGCTGAACCTGCTCGGCGTGTCGCCCTTCATCCAGCAGGTGGTGATCGGCGTGGTGATCGCGCTGGCGGTAGCCACGGATACGTGGCGGCGTAGAGCGCAATGAGATTCACCCGGGTGTCCGGGCGAAAACGGATCGGTGATCCGAACTGGGAGTTGTTCGGCCAAGGGCGCGGTGATGCGCGGCGGAACAGATTTGAACATCAACGGAGGAAACACATGCTGACCAAACGTTCATTGCTGCTTGCTGCCGCAGCCGTCATTCCGCTGCTCGGACTGTCCGACATGGCGTCGGCCAAGGAGGCCAAGAAACTTGGCCTTGCCGTCGCCAATCTACAGGCCGACTTCTTCAACCAGATCAAGCAGTCGGTCGAAGCCTACGGCAAGGAAAAGGGCATCGAAATCGTCACCGTCGACGCCAAGGGCGATTCGGCGACCCAAGTCAGCCAGGTGCAGGATCTGATTACGCAAAATATCGATGCGCTGATCTACATCCCGGCCGGCGCTACCGCCGCCACCGTGCCGACCAAGACGGCCAAGGCTGCAGGCATCCCGGTCATCAATGTCGACCGCAACGCCGAAGGCGCGCCCGGCGACACCTTCATCGCCACCAACAGCGTGGCATCGGCCAAGGCGGTTTGCGACTACATCGCCAAGCAGGCCGGCGGCAAGGGCGAGCTGATCATCATCCATGGCCAGAAAGGCACGACGCCGGAGGTCGACCGCTCGAAGGGTTGCGGCGAAGCGCTGAGCGCCTATCCCGATATCAAGGTGGTCGGCGAGCTGTGGAGCGAAGGCTGGCATCAGGACGAAGGCTTCAAGCTGACCCAGGATCTCTTACAGTCGCATCCGGACGTGTCGATCGTCATCGGCCAGGCCGATGCGCTGGCGCTCGGTGCCGCGCAGGCGGTCAAGGTAGCGAATCCCGGTCACAAGGTCTGGGTTGCCGGCTTCGACGGCGACGTGGCGGCGCTCAAGGCTCTGAAGGGCGGCGTCTTCGACGTGACCGCGACGCAGCAGACACAAGGCATGGGCCGGCTTGCCGTCGATGCGGCGATCAAGCTGGTGGCCGGCGAAACCGTTCCCGCAGAACAGCTGCAGGACGCGACGCTGACCACCAAGGACAATGTCGATCAGTTCATCGCCAAGCATCCCTGACAACCGGTAACGGAACGATGTCCTTGGATCCAAGCCATACGCAGACCCCCCACCTGGGGCTCTTCGTCAGCGGCCTCTGCAAGAGTTACGGACCGGTCCAGGTCCTGGCCGATGCGAGCTTCGAGGTGCGGCCGGGTGAGGTCGTGGCGCTGCTTGGTGAAAATGGCGCCGGCAAGTCCACCGTTTCGAACATCATCGCGGGTTCGACCAAACCCGATGCCGGCAGCATCACATGGCGGGGGAAACCCTATTCCCCCGCCTCTCCCGCCGAGGCCATCGACGCCGGCGTCGGCATGATCCACCAGGAATTGAAGCTGCTGCCGGACCTGTCGGTGGCCGAGAACGTCTATGTCGGGCGCCTGCTGATGCGCGGCGGCCGCATCGACCGCGCGGCGATGAATGCGCAAGCATCGGCGCAACTGAGGCGCCTCGGCCTCGATGTCTCGCCGGAGCGCAAGGTGCGCACGCTGCGCATCGCCGCCCAGCAGCAGGTCGAGATCGCCAAGGCGCTGACGCTCAATGCCGAGCTTCTGATCTTCGACGAACCGACAGCAGCGCTTGGCAGCGAAGAAACTGAGCTGTTGTTCAAGCAGATCCGCAAGCTCAAGGCGGAAGGCATGTCCTTCATCTATATCAGCCACCGGCTGGACGAGATCGCTGAGATCGCCGACCGTGTGGTGGTGATGCGCGACGGGCGCATCGTCGCCCGGCACGAGCGCGCCGACATTCCGGTGCGCACCGTGGTCGAGCAGATGGTCGGCCGCAGCGTCGAGCGGATGTTCCCGCCGCTCTCCGAACCAGGCAGCGAGATGTTGCTCGAAGTCGAGAACCTGTCTTCGCCGGAACGCAGTTTTCAGAATGTCAGCTTTTCGGTGCGGGCCGGCGAAATTCTCGGCATAGCGGGGCTGATCGGCGCCGGCCGCACGGAGCTGGTGCGGGCGATCGCCGGCGCCGATCCGATTTCATCGGGGTCGGTGCGCGTCGCCGGCAAACCGGTGCATCTCAATGGCCCAGCGGCAGCGATCAAGGCCGGCGTCGTGCTGGTGCCTGAAGACCGCAAGGCGCAAGGCGTGGTGCTCGACCAGACGATCGGCGAGAATCTGGCGATCGGCAATTTCGACCATGTCGCGCCGAGCGGCTGGGTGTTTCCGAAGGCGGTGCAGAAATTCGCCGAGGCCGGCATTGGCCGGCTCGGCGTCAAGGGTCGGCCGAACCAGGCGGTCAGCAAACTTTCCGGCGGCAATCAGCAGAAGGTGATTATCGCCAAATGGATTTCACGGCCGCCCAAGGTGTTCATCCTGGACGAGCCGACACGCGGCATCGATGTCGGCGCCCGCGCGGCGATCTACGATGTCATCGCCGACCTCGCCCGCTCCGGCATGGCGGTGGTGGTGGTGAGCTCCGACCTCGAGGAAGTGCTCGGCCTGTCGCATCGCGTGCTGGTGCTGAGCCGTGGCCGCCAGCGCGGCATTCTCGACCGCAGCGAGGCCAGCAACGTTGCCGTCATGGAACTTGCCACGAGCTAAGGCGTAACGGAAATCGGAACAAAGCGCAGCAGGTGATATCCTCCCAAGCACCGGACCGCGCGGGGCGCCAGCCGAGACTGGCGCCCTTTCATTCCCTAGGCAGCACCGGCGGCTCAACAGGAAACATTTCGATGAAACTCTTCGATCTTCATGGGGACGTTGCTCTCGTCACCGGCGCCGGCAGCGGCATCGGGCAAGCGATCGCCATCGGCTTGGCCGAGGCCGGCGCCGACATCGCCTGTTTCGGTCATGCCTCAAACGGCGGGCTGGAGGAGACGGCGCACAGGATCACGCAGCTTGGGCGTAAGGCACTGGTGCTGACCGGCACCGTGACTTCCGAGGCCGATCTCGCAGCAGCGGTCGAGCGCACGGAGAAGGAGCTCGGTGCGCTGAGTATCGCCGTCAACAATGCCGGCATTGCCGGAGCCGAACCGGCGGAGACGCTGTTGCTGGAGAAATGGCAGAAGCTCTACGACGTCAATGTCAGCGGCGTGTTCCTGTCCTGCCAGGCCGAAGCGCGCACGATGCTGACGCGCGCCAAGGGCTCGATCATCAATATCGCCTCGATGTCGGGCTCGATCGTCAACCGCGGCCTGACCCAGGCGCATTACAATTCGTCGAAGGCCGCCGTCATCCACATGTCCAGGAGTCTCGCCATGGAATGGGCTGATCGCGGCCTGCGCGTCAACGTCGTCAGCCCCGGCTACACGCTGACGCCGATGAACAGGCGGCCGGAGGTCGCCGAGCAGGTCAGGGTCTTCGAGCGCGACACCCCGATGGGGCGCATGGCTGCGCCGGAAGAGATGGTCGGCCCCACCGTGTTCCTGGCCAGCCGCGCCTCGAGTTTCGTCACCGGCATCGACCTGATCGTCGATGGCGGCTTTGTCTGCTGGTAGGAGAGAAAATGCAGAAGCGTTTTGAAGGTAAGACGGCGGTCATCACCGGCGCCAGCGGCGGCATCGGCGCGGCCATGGCCAGACGCTTCGCGGCGGAAGGTGCCGCGGTCGTCGTCAGCGCCATCGACCCGCGCGTTGACGAGGTCGCCGCCGGACTGAAAGCGGAAGGTGCCAAGGTCGCATCGCTGCGTATGGATGTGACGAAAAAGGACGAGGTCGCCGCCCTCTACGACCTGGCCGAACAGCAATTCGGCCGCGTCGATATCTCCGTGCAGAATGCCGGCGTCATCACCATCGCCAGGATCGAGGCGATGACCGAGGCCGAATGGGACAAGGTGATGGCGGTCAACACCAAGGGCGTGTTCCTGTGCTGCCAGGAGGCGATCGCGCGCATCCGCAAGCATGGCGAGGGCGGCCGGCTGATCAACACCGCCTCCGGCCAGGCGCGGCAGGGTTTTATCTACACGCCGCATTATGCGGCGTCGAAATTCGGCGTTGTCGGCATCACCCAGAGCCTGGCCAAGGAAGTGGCCAAGGAGAAGATCACCGTCAACGCGATCTGCCCCGGCATCATCGACACCGACATGTGGGCCTACAACGACGCTGCGTGGGGCAAGCTGATGGGCAATTACAAGCCCGGCGAGCTGATGGCCGAATGGGTAAAGAATATCCCGATGGGCCGTGCCGGCAGCGGCGAGGATGTTTCCGGCCTGGTCAGCTTTTTGGCCAGCAACGACGCCGCCTACATCACCGGCCAGACCATCAATGTCGATGGCGGCCTGATCATGTCGTGAGGATAGTCGGACGGCAGTGCGCCGTTCGAATTTCATGGTCGGCACGGCGTTAGTCGTTGCGCGACATGAACGTTGGTATATATAATTTCATCCCATGAAAATGGCGTCGGTGACCGCCGGCAGCCGACATCATGGGACCTTGATGGCTCGCAAGCTTGAGGGCGCCGCAAGACCGGCGATCGATCCGCGGATCACTGCTTCGGCAGCTCGGCAGTCATGACGCGACCCGTCCCGCACGACATCCTTATCGAATTGGGCACTATTTCCTCCGCGCCGACAGTAATGTCGTGCCATTGGGTCTTGCGCAACGACCGGCTTTGCCAACACAATCAAAAAAAGACGCCGGAAGGGAACGAACGATAACTTCCACCAGAGCTTGACAGGAGAACAAGCATGCCACTGCGGAGTATGATTTCTAGACTATCAATGGGAGCCTTAACACTTGCCGCGGCAAGTGTGCTGACGCCTTCGGCCCAGGCTGCGGCGCCGGAATCCAACGACCCGATCAAGATCGCGCTGTTCGACTGGACCAGTGTCAATCTCAACGCGAAAATCCTCGGCGGCATTCTTGAAAAGCTTGGCTACACGGTCGAGTACCCGACTGCCGATTATCTCTCCAGCCTGACGACCGGACTTACCAATGGCGATCTCGCTGTCGCCATGGAATTCTGGGACACGACGGCCGGCGAAGCCATGAAGGCGTCGGATGCGACCGGGCAGACCGAACGCCTGGGCAAACTGGGACCCAAGGCCAAGGAAGAATGGTGGTATCCCGAATACATGAAGGAGAGATGCCCGGGCCTGCCGAACTGGGAGGCGCTGAAGGACCCGAAATGCGCCGAGGCCTTTTCCACGGCGGAAACCGCGCCGAAGGGGCGCTACCTCGGCGGTCCCGTGACATGGGAAGGCTTTGACGACGAACGCGTCGAGGCGCTGAAACTGCCCTTCACCGTCATCCATGCCGGCACCGATGCGGCGATGTTCGCCGAACTGGATTCGGCCTATCAGCGCAAGGCGCCGATCATGCTGTGGGTCTATTCGCCGCATTGGGCGCCGGCCAAATACAAGGGCGAATGGGTGGAATTCCCCGACCATACGGCGGAGTGCTACAACGATCCGAAATGGGGCACGAACCCGGACGCCAAATATGACTGCGGCAAGCCGCATGGCGAGATCTGGAAATATTCCTGGGCCGGCATGAAGGACAAATGGCCGGTCGCCTACAAGGTCGCGAAGAACTACACGGTCGACACCGACGAGCTCAACAAGATGAGCGGCGAGATCGATCTCGAAGGCAAGACGCCGGAAGACGTCGCCGCTGCCTGGATCGCCGCCCATGAAGCCGACTGGAAAGCCTGGGCGCAGTGATCGTTCCAACTGGAAACTGCGAGACCCGGTCATTCATGGCCGGGTCTCTATCCCATATTCCAGAAGGACGACTGCATGGCCGATACGACTGAACAGGTGCCGCAAGCGGCGGGCACGCCAAGGGATGCCCGCCCGATAAAACTTGCCTGCCGCAACGTCTGGAAACTGTTCGGCGCGAACGCGGCCAATTTCATCCGCCAGCGCAACGGCGCAGCCAGCATGGCGGACGTCGCGGCGGCCGGGCTGGTCGGGGCGGTGCGCGCCGTCGACCTCGAAATCCGCCAGGGCGAGATCTTCATCATCATGGGGCTTTCGGGCTCGGGCAAGTCGACGCTGGTGCGCTGCATGTCGCGGCTGGTCGAGCCGACGCATGGCAAGGTCGAGTTCGAGGGCAAGGATCTGTTGAAGATCTCCGATGCCGCGCTGATCGAATTGCGGCGCCACCGGATGGGAATGGTGTTCCAGAATTTCGCCCTGCTGCCGCATCTGAACGTGCTGGAGAACATCGCCTTTCCCTTGGGCATTCAGGGGCAGGATCGGCCTACGCGCGAGAAACGCGCGCGGGAAGTGATCGAGCTTGTCGGCCTGCGCGGCCGTGAGCATTTCTATCCGCGCGAGCTTTCCGGTGGCCAGCAGCAGCGTGTCGGCATCGCCCGCAGTCTCGCCACCAAGCCGGAGATCTGGTTTCTCGACGAGCCGTTCTCGGCACTCGATCCGCTGATCCGCCGCGAGATGCAGGACGAGCTGATGCGGCTGCAGACCATGCTGCACAAGACCATCGTCTTCATCACCCATGATTTCGACGAGGCCATCCGGCTGGCCGACCGCATCGCCATCATGAAGGACGGCGAGGTCATCCAGATCGGCACGCCGGAAGAGCTGGTGGTCAATCCGGCGACGGACTATGTCGCCGAATTCACCCGCGACGTCGACCGCGCCAAGGTGATCTCGGCGCGAAGCCTGATGCGCGCCTGCGACGGCACCGAGCATGGCGGCGCGGTTACGCCGGATGCCAAGATATCAAGTTTTTCGGCCGACATCGTCTCGGCCGGCAAGCCGTTCGCGGTGGTCAACGGCACCGGCAAGCCGATCGGCGAGGTCACGCCGCAAGCGGTGATCGATCTTCTGGCCGGCATCGATCGTCATGGGGCCGGCGCATGACGGTGACGGCAAGCGCCAGCGCAGCGAGACCCCGGCCGGTTCAGACCTGGCTGGCGATCTGGGCCTGCGCGCTTGCCGCCGTGCTCATCGTGTTCCTGCTGCAGGACAGAATGCCCTGGGCCGTCAACTATCCGGCCGATGCAGTCGTTCCCGTTGCCGACTGGGTCAGCGTGCTGATGAACTGGCTGAAGCGGAACCTCGCCTGGCTGACGCGGTCGATCACCGCGGCGCTCAACGTGCCGCTCGATTTCGCGCTCAATCTTTTGGCCAAGAATTTCAAGATCGGCCATGGCGCGGATATGATCGTTCTGCCGCGTCTGTCATGGGTTGGCGTCTGTGCCGCCGCATTCCTGGCCGGACGCGCCGCCGGCGGCTGGAAGCTCGGCGCGCTGGTCGGCGGCTGTTTCCTCTACATCGCGCTGTTCGGCCAATGGACCAGCGCCATGCTGACGCTGGGGCTGATTTCCATCGCCGTGCCGTTCTGCATCGTTACCGGCCTGTTCGTCGGCATCTGGGCCTGGCGCAAGCCTTGGGCGGAGAGGCTGTTGATCTCCCCTGCCCTCGACCTGATGCAGACCATACCGACCTTCGCCTATCTGATCCCGATGCTGCTTTTGTTCGGCAACAGCCCGGTATCGGCGATGATCGCGACGGCCATTTTCGCCACCCCGCCGATGGTGCGTGCGACCATGCTGGGGCTGTCGCGGGTGCCGTCCGAAATCGACGATTTCAGCGAAATGGCCGGCTGCACCGCGCGCCAGAAATTGTGGCGCGTGCTTTTGCCGTCGGCGCGTCCAACGCTGATGGTCGGCGTCAACCAGGTCATCATGCTGGCGCTCAATATGGTGATCATCGCTTCGATGATCGGCGCCGGCGGCCTCGGTTACGACGTGCTGCTGGCGCTCAGGGCGCTGAAGGTCGGCGAGGCGATGGAAGCCGGCCTCGCCATCGTCGCACTGGCGATCGCGCTCGACCGGCTGAGCCAGGCGATCGCGCGCAATCACGCGCAGGGCCATGTCTATCAGGAAGCTAGCCCGAGCTTCTGGCGCCGCTATCCGAATCTGACGCTGGCCATCACCATCCTTGCAGCAACGACGCTGCTTGGCCTGTTCGTGCCGGCCTTCGCCGCAGTGCCGAAGGCGATCACCTTGACCACCGCACCAATGTGGAAGACAGCGGTGAGCTGGATCACGATCAACTTCTTCGACACGATCGAAGCGTTCCGCGTGGCGCTGATCCTCAATGTGCTGAACCCGGTGCGCGCCTTCTGCGAGGGCTTCCCATGGCTGGGCGCGGTGTTCCTGCTCGGCCTTGCCGGCTACCAGCTTGGCGGCCTGCGCCTCGCCGCTCTGGTCGCGGCGCTGACCGTGTTCTGCGCGGTGACCGGCCTCTGGGAAAAAACCATGGCAACGGTCTATCTCTGCGGCATCTCGGCTTTCATCGCTTGCCTGATCGGTATCCCGATCGGGCTGATGGCATCGCGCAGCGACCGTGTCGAAAAGATCGTCACCCCTGTTATCGACACGCTGCAGGTGCTGCCGTCGTTCTGTTTCATCATTCCGGTGGTGATGCTGTTTCGAGTCGGCGACGTGACGGCGATGATCGCCACCGTCGCCTTCGCCGTGGTGCCGGCCATCCGCTACACCAATCACGGCCTCAGGCAGGTGCCGCCGGCACTGATCGAGGCGGCAAAGGTTTCGGGCTGCACCAAGCGCCAGACGTTCCTGCGCGTGCAATTGCCGCTGGCGTTGCCGGAGATCATGCTCGGCGTCAACCAGACGATCCTGATGGCGCTGGCGATGATCATCATCTGCGCCATGGTCGGAACGCGCGATCTCGGCCAGGAGGTGTTCATCGCGCTGTCCAAGGCCGATTCCGGCCGCGGCATCGTCGCTGGCCTCGCCATCGCCTTCATCGGCATCGTCGCCGACCGGCTGTTCAACGCCTGGACGGCGAAGGCACGGGCAAGGCTTGGGTAGCCGGAATAGAGGGCGCGCGCCGCGAAACGTCGGCTTCCAGAAGCTGTCCTTGGCAAGCTGATCGCAAAAATGTCAGCTCTGGGGCCGGTGCGGATTGACGGGTTCGGGCGGTAAATATTCAGAGCGGACGTTCAAGATCGGTTTCATCGCCTCGACGTCCGAGACCACGAATTCGAAGAAGGCTTTGACGTGCTGTAGGTGACGGCCGTCGGGATGCGTGAGCACGCGCAATGCGCGGGTCAACTCGGGAATAGGGTCAACAACGAGTACAAGGTCCGATTCGGGATCGCCGAGCGTAATCGGCAGGGGCGCAACGGTTTTGTTTCGCATCCACCCCCTAACCGCAGCCGAAGAAATAGCAAATCATCGGTCCGATCAGGGGTATCCCGGCTATCACGCCAGCAACATGCTCGTATTTCTCGCGAGGCAAATTGCTGTCACGGGCTTGGTTGTAATCCGAAACCGTGCAGTTGGGGTATTTGGTGCCGGTCGACACCCTGAGGAACTCGCGTCCTGGGTCGATGTCTCCCGTTTTCCATTCCACCACGAGGTTGGCGTTCTGGCACGATACGTGGAACAAATAGTCAGTCGCTTGGGCTTCGCTCGCCAGGAAAGAAGACACCAGCGCGGCGACGTACCAAAGTCTGCGCAATTTCATTGCCTTCCCCACAACCGATTCGGCGGAGCGAGAGATTAGCCTCATTGTAAGGAACCGAAGCATTGAGCGCTTCACCCTCAAGGGTGGAAGCGCGTCGATAGGCATCATAAGTGGGATTGCCATCGCCCGCATGACCCAATTGGGTCGAATGCGGGCGCGTTTAGTCCCAGACGCGTGAGCAAGTCCTTGGTCGGGCTCCCGATACACCCGGCTGCCTTCAGTTATTGCGAGCTGTTTCCTGGATTTTCAAGCTTGTCAAAGAGCCGACTACGCAGAACGAATGTTCCTTGCCAGCATCGGATCGAACAGGTCTCAATTCGAATCTCGTTCCTGAGAAGTCAATGGCGCTCTGTGTGTCGAAGGCAAACTCAAGGACTGGCCCGACAGGAACAGGAACGGCTATCGGGTGGCCGATTCCTATGCCCCACAGAGAGGCGTTGATCGTGACCGGGACCTCTGTTGGCGACAGCAGGTCCACTTTGCCGCTGGCCCATTTGTTTGCAACGGAAAACAGGTTGATTGCAAAAGCAACGGAAACCCCGTCTTTGCGGACCGCGACAGTGTTGTGAGAACCGATCCTGGCCAGCATCTTTTTCAGATGTACGGCGCCTTGAACATTTGTGGTGAAGCTGCCCGTCCACCTGATAGGGCCTTCTTCATGGGGACCAAGTTGAAAATCCGTTATCTGAACACCCAGTGTTATGGATGGTCTGTCGTGGAACTCGAGAAAGTTGTTGCCGCTCGCCCAAATCTGACCGTCTATGGCGACGCTTCGCCCAGCCACAGCCAAGGGAATATTCGCGCGAATGAGCGCTAACAAGACTTCCTGCAGCTTCTCCAAATCGGCCACTGCCAAAAACTGCGGCGCTTCCGGTTTGAACGATGGGCAAATCTCGACCGCTGAACTTACCCGGCCGTTTTCAGTCTCTGTTTCAGCGGGACGAGCGTGCGCGGCAAGGTGTGAGGCAGCCCCCAAAAGGCCTACGAGCACTGTCGCCTGGAATAGTCGCATCGGATCACCCTCCGTTGTCGATGGACGCAAGCGCCAAAATGACAGCGCCGTCCCCTACAATTTGAGCATCGCCGACTGCAGCCTTGAGGGAAACAGGCTTCATTGAGAAACCGAACGTAACGCCTGATCCGCCGATTCTCTTCGAGAAGTTCGGAATTGTCGCACTGACGTCCTGGGACAACTCGAATGTCGGATCGAAGGAGATGACGCCATCAGCTGCAAAGACAAGGCCGGCGGCTGAAATGATGCGGGAAATCAATCGTGGGATAGGCGTATCCAAACCTTCAGCACCGATGCGCAACTTATCAATATCGAGAAAGGCTATACCGAGTTTGGCCTCTCGATCTCCCTTTGTGATCTCAACCTGCGCGGAGAATGTCCCTTGGATGCTGGGAACGACCGACAACTCGCTCTCCAAGACAAACGAGCCTTCAATTTCAGGAAAACCACTGGATGGCAAGAATTTCAGTCGATGAATCTGCAATACGGACCGAAGGGGTGCGACCCGGAAACTGGTTGCGAATTCGGAAGCGGCGCTGTTGATGGTATCGATAGGCATGACGACCGAAACGTGTTTCGCAACAGCGGATTCCAAAAAGTTCTGATGGAGTTCAAAGCTTCTGCTGTTTGCTGATTGCTCCTTGAAGAAAAGGAAAGCGCTGCTTGCAAAGGATATGGCGATCACAGCGCCGACCAGAAGGACGGCGGCCGCCCAAGCTATTCTCAGCGTTCGCATTGCTTGCTCCAACGGTTGCTGATCAACACATCTCGCTTCTATTTACATGCAAACATAGGCATATGCGGGATGTCCCGGAGCACACATCGCAGGACAAATATTGATCTGGACCATTTGGTTTGCGCAACGGGGTTCAGGTGCAGTTGAAGCGGGTGTTGGCCCCCAGCACCCGCAAACCTGCATTCCAAAGCCTGGCGGGAACCCTGCTCCGGCAGCCGCCGGGGTCGGCACTATGGCAAGCGGCACGAGTGCGCCCGTAATCGGCCCTTGAGTCGTGTCGCACCAACAGGGAGTTCCAACCGGAGCGGAACCATTGACTTGGCAAGGACCTATCCAGGTATGGCAGACATTGGAGCTTCCGCTCGCCGAAAAATTGGCGACCGGACGGTTGACCATGAACTCGGTCGTTTGTCCTGTCGAAGAAAACTCGTTGGAGTTGCGAATGGCTGCCCATGCCAAATATCTTGTCTCGGCTTCGTAAGCTTCACGCTCGACGCTTTCGTGGCTCCTGAGATAGCGGATGGCGAAGTCATGCAAGCCCCATTGCTGATACTGCCCAACGTGCGTCAGTTCATGAACCCAAAGAGTTGGATTGTAGAGGGCATCATTTTTGTCCTTGAAGACGATCACGTAATCCAGCGTAATCGCCTGCGCCTCGCCATATCGAATTGAGTTCACCTGGAGCGTAAGATCGCCGCCGCCCTGAACTCTAAATCTTGCCGCATCGAGGATGTGGTTCGGGATAAATCCGACCAAATTGTTCCGAATCTCGGGAGGTACTGGCTCCACCCCATTGTTCAAAGCATCGTCTCTTGAGCGGGCAATCAATTCCTGCAGGATAGGCGCACCGGACTGGACAAGGGTTTCATTCACGAGTTGCGACGTTCCCTCCTCTATGGCTTTGTATGGAGGGATTGCCTCCTTTATTTCACGATGCGCGTCATCGAGCCTGGTTCCGACGCCCGGGGCGACCGTGTTGACCAAATCGCCAATCAACCCGCCAGCCGTCGCTGTTGAAACAAAGCAGGCCATTGCCGTGAAAAGGACTGCCTTTCCTATCGCGGAATAGCCCAAAGGCATGACCTGGCTCCTTCGCGACATTGATGGAATTCTCGTCGACATGGCGTCCTCCTTGCCAAAAATTGGCGTACGCCCGATCGAGAACATCATAAAAGGGAATGGTTGCCGTCTGCATGACCCAATTGGGTAATGCCTACTGTGCTCCTACCCGAAGCCTGGAGAGCAGAGCCATCAGATCAGACTGGCGATGGGTTTCGGTCTTCGCAAAAACAGCCTTCAGCTGGTTTCTGGCTGTCTCATACGTGATGCAGAGGTGCTCGGCTACGGCGAGCAGGCAATCTCCCCCAGCCAACATCCCCGCCAGTTTAGCCTCAGCCCGGGTCAGCCCGAAACAGGACATCAAAACCGTCTCCGTGGGCCGCGACCGAATGTCGGGGTCGACGAAGACCGCGGCGGCCTGGCAGGGCGAAAGGGAATTGTGCGTGACCTTCGGTAGCCGCAGCAGGTAAGCCAGCAGCGGACGTCCTCCGGCGTGCGGTCTCGGCAGCTGGACGGGCGGCATCATTGCGGCCGAGCCGGGAGTTCGGAGCAACTCGTTCAGGCTCCTGTCGAATGTATCGGTGGCATTCCTGCTCCCGGAAACAAGCCGCCCGGATACAATCCTGAGGTCCTGGTCTAGCAGGGCCTCGGCCGGTCCGTTGATCCCGACAACGGCACCGTCGCGCCCCAACATCGCAGCCGGCGTCCCGGTCGCCATGAAGGCGTCGCACGCCGCCTCGAACCGCGCATAGCCGATCGCACAGGCAAAGGCGGCCGCAGTTCCCAATCGCTGCGACAAATCCGCCAGTTCAATGACTTCCCGGCGATTGAATGGTCCCTGCCGGCTCGTTCTTTGGATCGAGAGGCACCAAAGGTCATCTCCTGCAGCCACCTTCACTCCGGCAAACCACCGCAAACCAAATGGGGCGAGGAATTCCTGATAATATGGATGGCGTGCCATTTCGGCTTCCGAGACGATGTCGAGATCGACACCGGCACCCCGTTGGTGAAGGACGGGAGCTATTCGGTAGCGGATGTCCCTGTCGATCCAACCGCCTCTCACGTACTCATCAAACGAAGGTTCTAACGCGCGGCCGCGCGGGATGCCGGGCAAGTGATTGTTCACGTCAAAAAGGATCGCACCGTAGCTCCGAGTGGCCTGCGAGACGGCCTCCATTGCCGATCCCCAGAGTCCCGGGTCAAGTGCAGCTTCGGCAAACGCCGAGCTGATCGAGTCCAAATCGAACGCAGCGCCCATATCCCACTCTTCCCAGGGTCGAACGATGGATCGATGCATTAGAACACAACTCAGGGCAGATTTCGAATCATGCAATAGGAAGGGGCCGGGGCCTGCAAGCAACCAAGACCTGGAGAGGCCTTCGATCGCCCGGCCGCCTATGGGCCGAACGAGGACTGGCTGCTTTCAGCATTGCCTAAGAGCAGACATCCAGAGCCCGTGCCGCCGGGCTATCATAGATCTGGAAATAACCAAGTGGCGCGATACGATTTGGCGGTACTCAACGAGCGCATTCAGGGCTTGCAAGTTTCGACCGTCCGTGCCCCAAGCGGCCAGCCATGTCGACTGACCTCCTGCAAGGCAGGCGTCTTTGCCGCCGCCCCACCTTCGTCTTGCCCAAAATGCACCCCAAGCTGGCTTCATGCTGAAGTTCTCCACCGTGGTTCTAGCCCTTCTACTCATCCTTTCCGTCACTGCGCACGGAGCGAACGGCCTGGAGCAGCGGCTTGAAAAGCTCTTTGATGAGGCAGAGCGCCTGGCGCCGCTGCGCACGGTTGCCGTCGCGCATGAGGGCGCGGTGGTGGCGGAGCGTGGCTATCGCGGCCACTCTCCGTCACGTCCTGCCAACATAAAATCGGCCTCCAAGTCGATCATCTCCGCGCTCGTCGGCATTGCCATCGACAAGGGCGTGCTCCAAGGCACTGACCAGAAGATCGCTCCGCTTCTTCAGGCCGACCTGCCCGCCGACGTGGATCCGCGGCTCCAAGAGGTTACGATCGGTCATCTGCTTTCCATGCAGGCGGGGCTGGGTCGGACCTCCGGCCCAAACTACGGGCGCTGGGTGGCAAGCGACAACTGGGTGCGGGCAGCGCTCGCCATGCCCTTCGACGGCGAACCGGGCGGTACCATGCTCTATTCCACCGGCTCAACCCATCTCCTTTCGGCGATCCTGACGCGCCGGACCGGCCGCTCAACGCTGGAACTGGCGCGCGAATGGCTGGGGCCGCAGGAGGGCTTTTCAATCGCCGCCTGGGACCGGGACCCACAGGGCATCTATCTCGGCGGCAACCAGATGGCCATGAGCCCGCGCTCGCTGCTCGCCTTTGGCGAGCTCTACCGCAACGGCGGGATGAGCCGCGGCGGACGGCAGCTCGTGCCGGCCGATTGGATCAAGCTCTCCTGGCAGCCACGCACCGCCTCCCGTTTCACCGGTGACGGTTATGGCTATGGTTGGTTCATCCGTCAGATCGCAGGCGAAGCGGTCTTCTACGGGTGGGGGTATGGCGGGCAGATGGTCTATGTTGTGCCCGGGCGCGCGCTGACCGTGGTCATGACTTCCGATGAAAATGGCCCCGCCGGCCGCAGCGGCCACCGCGACGATCTCCATGCCCTGCTCAAGCGGATCATTGAGGCGACGAAAGACGTGCGCGAGGCTCGCAGCAACTAATATCTCTGCACAGGGGATTTGAAGGTATCTCCTTTTCGCTGGCGCGGGTTGGCTCGCAGATACGTTCCCAGCCAGGAATAGCCGCTCGCTGCATTCCTGCATTCATTGGGCCCACCAACGCGGCAACGTCACCGGAAATCGGGAACTTGTCCCTCGGGCATTTGTTCTAGTCATGCCGCTGAGGTGGCGGAATTTCGAAGACGGTGAGCTGCAGCTGCCCAAGCGCGATGAACCGATGACAAAAGACGGCGATGGTCCCGCTCGTTACGCAGCGCATCAGGGCGCCTTACTCGAGCATCGTCTACTGGCAAACCGTGGCCGAGCAAGTCTACGCTGGCTATGGGTGCTCGCCGTCATCATCGCGGGGTTGCTTCCCACGCTTTGGTTCATCACGGCGGCGACCCCTCGGTTTGCCCCTGACGATCGAACATTGATGGGAGGCGACGTGGCTCGTGGGCGGCTCGTCTTTGCTGCGGCAGGGTGCGGTTCCTGCCATGCGAGGCCAGGCCAACCCGATCCGCTCGATCTCGGTGGAGGTCTGGCACTCGCATCCCCTTTCGGAACGTTCCGCGTTCCCAATATATCACCTGACCCCATCGACGGAATCGGATCATGGTCGGCCGCCGATCTGGCAAATGCGCTGATCTCCGGCGTCTCGCCGGCCGGTGAACATTATTATCCCGCGTTCCCCTATCCCAATTACACGGGCATGCGCATCGAGGACGTTGGGGATCTCTACGCCTATTTGCGAACGCTGCCGGCCGTTTCGGGGCGGCCGCCGCCGCACGACCTGCCTCTGCCGTTTCGGATCCGCCGCCTTCTTGGCCTCTGGAAACTGCTGTTCTTCCATGAGCGCGGATCAGAGGCACGCCTGAACGGCGATCCCCTTCATGACCGGGGCGCCTATCTCGTTGAGGTGCTTGGGCATTGTGACGACTGCCATTCGACGCGCAACATCCTTGGGGCAATCAAGCCGTCGACGCGGTTCGCGGGAGGTCCCGATCCAGAGGGCACGGGATTTGCACCGAACATCACGCCGAGCCGTATCGGCCACTGGTCCGAGACCGAGATAGCAGAAATTCTGACGAGCGGGAGAACGCCGGAACGCCGGCGCTTGGGATCGTCGATGGTCGATGTCGTCTCCAATATCGCTCAACTGCCGCAAAGCGACCGCGTGGCGATCGCACGCTACATCAAATCGCTACCGGCTCGATCAACGCCGCATCCTTGACTCAGCGTGCGTAGAGATAGGCCGCAAGATCCCTCGCCTCCGCTTGCGAAATACCGGTTGCGGGCATCGCCGACCGCGGTGAAAAGCGCTGCGGGGAGACAATCCATTGGACGAGATTGTCCGGGGTGTTGTTGACGACCCCGCCGACATAGACCTGCTGCCGCAGATCGACAAGCGGGCCGCCGACCTTGCCGTCCGCGCCTGAAATGCCGGGGATGACGTGGCATCCTCCACATCCATATCTGCGGAAAATCGCCGGGGCCCGTGACGGATCACCGCCGGTCATCGCCATCGCCACCGAGCGACGCTGCTCCCGGTCTTTGATGAGGTTGGCTCCGATCCCGACCGACAGCAACACCAGCAGGGCGCTCGCCAGAACAAGACGGAAGTCAGGGCGAAGGGAAACGACTGGCATCGAGACCTCCCTTGCCCGAATGTGCGATCCACAGCGCAAGCATCGTCAGCGCCGCTCCGGCATAGATGATGCCGCCGGGCACCCACATCAGGATGCCTGCCAATTGCTGATCTTCGAGCGGCGTAAGGCCCCAGTCATCGGCGGTTCGCGTTTGCGCCACATAGATGGCGCGCGGTGCAAGCGCGATCAGGGCGCCGAGAATGCTGGTATGCAACATGGTGAGGAACAGGTGCCACGAGGCAAAGCCGCGGTCGCTTCGCCAGACCATTACCCACCAGAAGAGGATCGCCGTGATGAAGAAGCTCAGATGCTGCAGCCGGTGAAGCGTTATGTCGCTCACCGTTGCGTCGAGCAGGACTGGCGCATGCCAGACCCATATGGCGAGGCCGTGCAGGATGGTTGCGCCGGGTCCTGTGCCCAAGGCGTTCCAGGCCTTTCCTACAACAGCCGTTTTCATGGCGTTGCGAACCAGATGCCGGATCGACCGCGGCAGGCCCCAGAGCAGCACGCCAATTGGTCGCGCGAGCACAAAAAGCGGCGCCGAAACCGCCATGACGAGCTCATGCTCGATCATATGGAAGGTGAACAGGTGCTCGCCTAGATAGTGCAGAGGCGATACCAAGGCAGCTGCCAGCACGATCCATCCCAACCAATAGGCGGCTGCGGATCTGATCAGGGACTGACGACTGTTCGACCGCTGCGCCAGCCTGAACGAACCGGCTGCGTAGAGAGCGCCGGCCACGACGATCGGAACGACGATCCACGGATCGAAAGTCCAGACGAATGCCGAGCCATGCCCGTCCCCGTCATGCGCCGCCACTTGGCTGGCGCTCATCAGAAGCAGCATGATGGCGGTCAGCGTTCGCATGCACTCAGCAGCAGCGTAGCTGCCCCCTGCAGGACAAGCGCAAAGACGAAGGCAAGGCCGAGGAGTACATTTAGCCTGCTGATGAAGAGCTTCGTTCTAGAGGCTGTCGAAACGCCATCGTTGCGCGCGACGAGCACGCCCGTCAGCGCCAGAACGGTAGCGGCGAATGCCGCGCCAGCCGTCCAGCCTGTGCTGCTGGCACAGTCCAGATGGGGAAGCATTTGGCCGAGTTGGGTGTTGATCGCCCATGCGCCCGGCGCCAAAAATCCTGTATACCTCGCCGCTCCGATACTCATAGACGTGGCACCCAGTAGATGCAGGCATACAAAGGAAGCCACGCAATGACGACAAAGTTCCAATAGAGCGCGTTGTCTTCGACATCACCATATCGACGAACGTTGTCGCCGTGCCGAGAAAACATCAGGCACGTCAACACCAGCGTGTCGATAAGATCCGTAATGATATGGACGGTGTGCAGGCCGAGTATGGTCCATACAATCGAGCCGTAGGCGCTCTCATCCCAGCTCACATGCTGAGCCGGAAATTCGAAGATGCGCAACGCGAGTGGCGCTATGCCGCACAGCGCCATCACGATGAGGCCGATGCGAACCCTTCGCAGTTTTCTCTGCCGCGCCCAGCGGGATACGAGGACGTTCGGCACGACGCTCGCCAGGAGAAGAACTGTCAAACCTGTTCCGGCAAACAGATCGGGCGGTGGCGCATCGGGCGGCCAGTGCGGCGCCAGGCTCATCAGGTAAAAATAGACGGCTATGGCGAGGCCGAAGGCGGATCCCTCGATGAGCATGAAGGTGCATGTGCCCCACCAGGCCGGACTTGCCGTCCCCATGCCGTGCAGCGGCAGTTTCGAGACGTCCAGGACCGGCCGTTCCTTCACGACTCATCCTCCGCAATGCCCTTCGGCCAGAACCATCCGATCAGGGTGATCGCGATCGGGATGGAGCCCCAGACGATGGCCCAGGGCGAAAACATCGACCAGATCAGCATGATCGACGTGGCGATGGCCGCCCAGAATGGCCAGACGGAATCCCGCGGCGACGACTCGCGCGCCTCTGGCAGGGCTTCGACGACGCTGCTGATCAAAAGTTCGCGACGATCGGCGCGCAGGCCGGACGCCACCGGCAGTTCATCAGATCCACACCAAAGAGGATCGCGCGCATCGACGACCGGAATGCGCCGGAAATTATAGGAAGGAGGCGGCGAATTCATTGCCCATTCAAGGGTCGATGCGTTCCATGGATTTTGCCCGGCCGGCCGGCCGACCGACCAACTGCGGACGACGTCGATGAAGAAGACGAGAAAGCCTGAGGACAGGATGACTGCGCTGAGGCTGATGAACAGATTAAGCCCGCCCCAGGGCATCTCCGGCTGATAGGTATAGATGCGGCGCGGCATGCCCTGCAGCCCGAGAATGTGCATCGGGAAAAAGGTAACGTGGAAGCCGACGAAGATCAGCCAGAATGCCCACCGCCCGAGCCGCTCGCTCATCATCCGGCCGGTCATCTTGGGAAACCAGTAGTAGATGCCGGCGATCAAAGGAAAGATCGCGCCGCCGATCAGCACGTAATGGAAGTGCGCGACGACGAAATAGGTGTCGTGGACCTGAGCGTCAAACGGCACCGACGCCACCATAACGCCGGTCAGGCCACCGATCACGAATGTGACGATGAAGCCGATCACGAAGAGCAGGGGCGTCTTGAATACCGGACGCCCCGCCCAGAGCGTTGCCAGCCAGCAGAAGATCTGGACGCCCGCGGGTATCGCGATCGCCATGCTCGATGCGGTGAAAAAGCTTTCACCGAGCCTGGGCAGGCCGACCACGAACATGTGATGCACCCACAGCCCGAACGCCAACACTCCGGTCGCGATCAGCGCCATCACCAGCGGTAGGTAACCGAATATCGGACGCTGCACGAATGTCGGCAGGATCGCTGAAACCATGCCGACCGCCGGCAGAAAGATGATGTAGACCTCCGGATGACCGAAGAACCAGAACAGGTGCTGCCAGAGCAGCACATCGCCGCCTTCGGCTGGATTGTAGAATTGCGTTCCGACAAGCCGGTCCATGATCAGCGTCGAACTCTCGAACATGATGGCCGGCATCGCCATGATGACGACGAACGCCATGACGAGCATGGACCAGACCAGCAGCGGTATCCGATCGAGCGACATGCCGGGCGCGCGCTGCTTCAAAACGGTGACGACAATTTCCACCGCGACCGCGAGCGCCGACAATTCGGTGAAAGTGATCATCTGCGCCCAGATGTCAGCGCGCTTGCCCGAGCCATATTCAGGCCCCGAGAGAGGCACGTATGCGAACCAACCAACGTCCGGCGCCGTGTCGAGCGCAAAGGAGATCCAGAGCAGCAGCCCGCCGGCCAGGAATATCCAATAGGAAAAGGCGTTCAGTCTCGGGAAGGCTATGTTGCGGGTGCCGACCATCAGCGGCACGAGATAGACCGCCATGGCCTCCATCACCGGCACGGCGAACAGGAACATCATGTTCGACCCGTGCATGGTGAATATCTGATTGTAGCGATCCGCGTCGATAAAGCGTGCCTCCGGCTGCGCCAGCTGCATGCGCATCGCAAGCGCGAGCATGCCGCCGAGGATAAGGAACACGAACGCGGTCACGATGTAGCGCCGCGCGATCACCTTGTGGTCAACAGCAGCGATTGCACCCCAAAAGCCCGTTCGTCGGACCCATGTCCGATCGAGCCGACGGTCGAGTTCGACATCGTCCAGATCGACGTCGGTCGCTGCCGACGATCTCTGCTCGATCGTCATTTCAGACTGCCCATATAGGCGGAGATCTGCCGCAATTCGTCAGCCGAGAGCGGCACTATCGGCATGTTGTTTCCGGGCTTGAGCGTCTGCGGGTCGGCGATCCAGGCTGCAAGCGAGCCGCGGGTATTCTCTAGCAGCCCGGCGGCGATGGTGCGGCGGCTTCCCATATGGGTCAGATCCGGACCGGTGATACCGGATGCCTCGGTCCCGCGGATCGTGTGGCAGGCCGCACATTGTCTCGCCATGAACGCGGCTTTGCCGGCGGCCGTTTCCGGCTCGCGCGGCTCCAGCCCTTCTTTCCGCTGTGCTGATGCCCATTGCCGGTAGCTCTCCTCATCTTCCGCGATGACAAAAAGAGCCATATGGCTGTGCTGAAGCCCGCAGAACTCGGCGCATTGACCGCGATAGACGCCTGGCCGCTCCGCCCGAAACGTCAGGACATTCTCTCGTCCCGGTATAAGATCCTGCTTTCCCGCAAGGCTCGGCACCCAAAAGGAGTGGATGACGTCGCTGCTTTCGAGCAGCATACGCACGTCTTTCCCGACCGGAATATGAATTTCGTTGGCAGTCTGGAAGGACCGCGCTGGATCGGCGTCTTCGTAAATGAACTGCCACCACCATTGCTGGGCGCGGACACGGATCGTCAGGTCGGCGTCCCGAGCCGAACCAAGGCCACGCGTCGTGTAAAAGCTGGCGATCGTCAAACCGCTGATGATGAGCGCCGTCGCCGCGACCGCTCCGGATACGGCTATCGTCATGCGTCGATCCAAGCTTCCATCGTCCATCGCTTGCCGGTCACGGCGGCGGACGAGCGACCAGACGAGCACGAGCATGACGACGATCCACACGGCGAAACAGGTCGCCACGACGAAGACGATCAGGCCTTTGAGGAGGATGGCATTGTCCCCGTGCGCGTCGAGAGCCGACTGAACGCCACCGCATCCTGAAAGCAAAAGCAGGAACGAGAGGGAAATCGCGGCTCTCTTCAAGGCGACGGTCCCTGCTCTGGATGGACCGGAGCCGGATGCTGCTCGAAGAGGATCGCAGCCGGGGCACGGTTCTCGGCGGGCCGCGTCTGCCGCTCGTCGTTGCGGCTGGGCGCGGTCAGCTTGGCGGAATAGGCCCCGACGGCTTTGATGTAGCCGGCAAGCTGCCAAATTTCAGCGATCGTCATCCTGTCGCGGAACGCCGGCATGCCGTGCGGGCGCCCATCACGAATGGAAGCCGCAATCGAGACCATCGATGGCCCGTAAAGCCACCACCCATCCAGAAACGATGGCCCGGCCCCACCTTCTCCGTCACCGTGACAGGATGCGCAGCCGAACCAGGAATAGAGGCGCTTGCCCTGGTTAAGGTCGTAAGCCGTCCTCTCATAGGGTTGGCCCAGCGCAAAATAGACTTCCGGAGGAGCGCCCGCTATGCCGTTCGGCATCAGGCGCAGCCCCTCAAGTGCCGCCGATACGGGGGGATCGACGCGGTATTGTCGCGGCTGCCGCAGCAAACCGACGGTTGCCGTCACGACGAGCGCAATGACAAAGAGGCCGACCATCGCAAGCGGCCTGGATGATTTGCCCGAAAAAATTGGGCCTAGGGCAGCAGTTGGGCCTGGGACAGTTGACGACATCGCGGACCTCTCATCCGGCGATCCTCAATCGATCGGCATGTGGCTCGGCCGGCTGAGACATACCGGCGGAAGCTCGGACGATGGGGGTGCCGCCCCAATCTCCGACGGGATCGCCGCTGGCAAGACCGATG
Organism: Mesorhizobium sp. WSM4823; assembly: GCF_055811195.1. NCBI lineage: Bacteria > Pseudomonadati > Pseudomonadota > Alphaproteobacteria > Hyphomicrobiales > Phyllobacteriaceae > Mesorhizobium > Mesorhizobium sp. WSM4823. The sequence goes on along the minus strand of NZ_JBVVQL010000001.1, from coordinate 646,396 downwards.
TCCGGCGTTCTTTCCTGATCCCCCTGTCATTGGGTTCGGCCCGCAAAGCTGCGTGGGAAATCAAACCACCAAGGAGCCGCTTAGTTCCAATATCATTCGGACTTTCCTATCCTTCTACCCCGCAAAGGGCGGCGATCGCTGACCACAGCTTCGCGCATTGTCGCAAAACGGCGGCTCCAGTGGGACCGTTGCCGTAGGGCCGGCGCAGTCATCCGATCCCGGCCTGGCCGAAGGCCGGGAGGCCGGAAAGCCCTCCGAAATGAAGCGGCTCAGCCTGGCTGGTATCGCTGCCTTGCCGTCGTCAGCCGTTCGCTCAAAGCGTAGACGAGATTTTCGATGTCGGCTGTCCAGGACGACAGGCCAGCCTCTTTCACGCGGTTCTCGACATCGCTGTATTTGCCGATGCGGGCTTCTAAGAAGGAGCGCATACGCTGGTGAAACTGGCCGACGGTGAGCTGTCTTCCGTTGGCCTTGAATATCGCGGTATTGAAGCGCGCTGCCTTGGGGAAGAGTTTGCTGGCTTTGACATTTGGCTTCTCATCGGCATTCGACAGGAGCGTTGCTGCCCCGTTCGTGCCAAGGAAATGGGGGAGGTAGAGATCCCTTTCGTCCATGACCTTCTCAAGACGGGCCTCGATAGTTTCCTTGGCCGCAAGAAGGTTCTTGGCCGCAAACGCCGCCGACAGATAGGGATCGCGCCTGATCTCAAGGATGCGCTGTTCTTCGGCCTTGTCCTCGACGAAATGGTGTTCGCGCTTGCCATCGGGGCGGGTCCGGATCAGTTCCGCTTCTTCGCCCAGGCCGAATTCTGCACCGTGGTTCTTCACGGCCTCGAGCCATGTCTGGTCGAGGAATTGCATAAGACCAAGTGCCGACCCTTTAGGCGGGCGAATGTCGACGTCGAAGGAGGATTCCTTCTCGGCGATCGCGAAAAGCGTATCGGCGGGAAATTGGGTGTCCTTGGCTGCGCGGAGGATTTCACTGGCGACGTGCTGCGACACCTTGTACGTGCCGAACTCGTGCACCGACATACCGGTGACGATCTGTTCGGCGCCTTCGGAAAGAATGGAGACGGTGCTTTTCAGGGCGTCGGCCAGCGTGCGTTCTCCCTCGCGTCCGGAGGTCGACGTTGTGCCTGGATCGATGATGTCGAACTCGGGGGCGGATGAGAGGAAATCCAGAAAAGGAGAAGGAATGGCCGTGGCAACCGCGAACTCGGTCACTCCGTTGGCCATAACTCCCGAATAGAGCGGCCAAGGCACGATCGCCACTGTTGCCGCCAAGCCAAGTCCCGCGATCATTTTCGACAAAGGTCGTCTGCCCGAAAGGAGAACGCCTCCGCAAGCCAAGAATTCACGTGTGCTCTGGAGTGACGCCAGGTCCCCCTCCGTTCCTTGTCTAGCTGCCCAGATGCCTTCGGACAGATCTATTTCCAACGCTGCGCCGTCAACGTCGAAAAAGACAAGAAGAACGGTCGGTGTACCCTTGAGGTAATCACGGATCGTGGCGGCACAATGGCCGTAGTGCGGCGAAACAAGTCACGACGTACAATGAGATGATTTCTATCGAGCCTCGCATAATCGATGCGTTGCTTATGAAACCCACCGGTTGCGAGCAGAAAATTCCATGGTGAGTCTGCCTGGATCGGTTTTTCAACCCTAGGCGAAGACTCTATTTTCTTTTGTTGTGACGATGATCTTTTTTCGAACCGGTTCCCGCTTCTGCCCGAGCCAATCATTCGGCTCGGGATCATGGCCTACTCCGCCGCCACCCCTTTCACTTCCAGATAGCTTTCCATCGAATCGTCCATCGCCTGCAGCCAGGGCGTGTGGTGCAGCGGCGCCATTGTGCCGGTCATCAGCGAACGGTAGGCATTGTCGCGGAATGTCATGATGTTCTCCATCTTGTGGTGCTCCCACTCCATAAAGGTCTGATTGACAGCCTCGACATCGAAGCCCGGATAATCGGTCTGCTCCATCAGTTCCTTGGTGTAGTCGCCCTGGAACCAGATCATCTGCTCGGCATCTTCCAGCGTTTCCTCACGCGCCCGCCATTTCGCGCCGTGCTCCGCCATCACTTCCGCCGAAGGCAGTTTTATGCGACCCATGATGACGTCGCGCGCGAACCAGGCCTGTGCGTCGAACATGTTGAAGGTGTAGAACTGGTCCTGCATGCCGATGTAGAACAGCTGCGGGTTCTTCTCCCAGACCACGCCCTCATAGAGCCCGTCCGGCCACATGCGGTTGGCGGTCTTGAGCTTCAGATCCTCGGTCAGGAACGGGAAGGAATGGAGGTAGCCGGTGCACAGGATAATGGCGTCGACATCCCTGGTGCTGCCGTCCTTGAAATGCGCGGTCTTGCCGACGACCTTCTGCAGCAGCGGCACTTCCTTCCAATTGTCAGGCCATCTGAAGCCCATCGGCTTCGAGCGGTAGCTGGAGGTGATCGATTTGGCGCCGTATTTGTAGCATTGCGAACCGATATCCTCGGCCGAATAGGAGCGGCCGATGATGAGGATGTCCTTGTCCTTGAATTCCATGGCGTCGCGGAAATCGTGGCTGTGCAGGATGCGGCCATTGAAGGTCGAAAAGCCTTCGAAATAAGGGACGTTGGGCACGGAGAAATGCCCTGAGGCGACGACGACGTTATCGAACTCTTCCGAATAGGTGACGTCGTTAGTGCGGTCATGCGCGGTGACGGTGAACTTTTTCGTCGTGTCCGAAAACGTCACCATGCGCACCGGGCTGTTGAAGCGCACCCATTCGCGCACGCCGGATTTTTCAACGCGGCCCTTGATATAGTCCCACAGCACGGCGCGCGGCGGATAGGAGCCGATCGGCCGGCCGAAATGCTCCTCGAACGTGTAGTCGGCGAATTCGAGGCACTCCTTCGGCCCGTTCGACCAGAGGTAGCGGTACATCGAACCATGCACCGGGTCGCCATGCTCGTCGAGGCCGGTGCGCCAGGTGTAATTCCACAGGCCGCCCCAGTCGGACTGCTTTTCGAAACAGACGACCTCAGGGATATCCGCGCCCTTGTCGGCTGCCGCCTTGAAGGCTCGAAGCTGGGCCATGCCGGACGGTCCGGCTCCAATGACGGCAACACGACTTTTCATTGCGGGCCTCCCGTTCTCATTTCCCCAGCGAAACAAATTTCACTGACAGGACAGTAATTGCCCCTTCGATACTGTCAACAGGCCTTCTGCTGAAACCGCGTTTCACCAGACCGGATTTTCAGCAAAACTGCTGGCGGCGGAAATCCGGCGCGCACAAGTTTCGACATGAAGCGGCTTGCTGCCGCAGTTGCGCTCAGGTATCCGCAGCGAATATGTTCACCGTGAGTGAAATAAATCCTGAGAATCCCGGGGTGGCGACATGGCGAAGAAAGCTTCGAATTTCAGGAATGGGACAGCTCCCGCCAAGACCAAGCCAAAGCCGAAGGGCGCGGCAACGATCCGGGCGCCACTGACCCAGGACCCGCACGCCGTTCGCGACATCCGTGAAAAAGTCCTAGAGGTGGCGATCGGCCGCGAGGTGCGGGCGTTTCGCAAGAAGCTCGGCATCACCGTCGCCGATCTTGCTGTCGCCACCGACATTTCGCTGGGCATGCTGTCGAAGATCGAAAACGGCATCACCTCGCCGTCGCTAACAACGCTGCAGGCGCTGTCGCGAGCGCTTGGCGTTCCGGTCACCGCCTTCTTTCGCCGCTTCGAGGAGGAGCGTAGCGCCGTCTTTGTCAAAGCAGGCGAAGGGCTCGATGTCGAGCGGCGCGGCACGCGTGCCGGCCACCAGTACAATCTTCTCGGCCATATCGGCTCGAACACCAGCGGCGTTGTCGTCGAGCCCTATCTGATCACGCTGACCGAGGATTCCGATGTGTTTCCGACCTTCCAGCATGAGGGCATGGAGTTCCTCTACATGCTGGAAGGCGAGGTCGTTTACCGGCACGGCAGCAATCTCTATCCGATGAAGCCGGGTGACAGCCTGTTCTTCGACGCCGATGCACCGCACGGACCGGAGGTGCTGACGGTTCTGCCAATGCGCTATCTCTCGATCATCTGCTATCCGCAGAGTAGTGCGGGTTGAGACTCTAGCTTGGGTTCCTCGCCCCCACGAAAGTGGGGAAGAGGTGGCTCGGCGAAGCCGAGACGGAGAGGGGAAGCCGCGCTCTACGAAGGCCCCCTCTCCGGCCGCTTCGCGGCCACCTCTCCCCCGCTTCGCGGGGGCGAGGAACCCAAATCCTGAGGGGGAACCCCGCTGACAAGCGCAGAAAAACTCAATCCGGCCCAAAGCCCGGGCTCGTCGGGCTGCCATCATCCAGCTTCGACAGCCACTCGAGCAGCGTCGGGCGATAGCGCGTCAGGCCTTTGTAATTGACGAGTTCCTCGGGAAGGTCGCGGATGACGCGGTGCAGGCGCCTTGCCCATTTCGGCTGCGTCACCAGTTCGTCCATCTTGATCAGGTAGCAGCGGATCGGGAAGACGATGCCGTTCGAGCGCGGCAGGCGCCAGAAGCTTTGCAGCTCGACGCGCAGATGGACTTTGTCGCCAACATTTTCTGATGTCACCGTCGCCCGGTCCGGACCCCATTTGTGATAGTTTTCCGGGCTGGTGTCGAGGCGCGGATTGATGGTCATGGTCCAGTTCAACCGGCGCGCCGGCTTGCCTTGCTGGATGTTGGTGAGGAACTTCAGCGCCCTGACGAATATGCCCTTCTCATGCGCCAGCGGCACCGGGGCATGCCACTCGAAGAAGTTCATGCCGATGTCGAAATCGAGCGACCAGTCGGCCTGGGTGGTGACCATGCCGGCATCCATCCACAGATTGCCGTCGCGTTGGTCGAGGATGCAGAAATCGCCTTGTGATTGGCGCGTGATGTATTCCATCGGCCCGTAAGGCAGCGTCGACACGTCGCCGAAGGTGAAGCTGTCGTCGATGCCGAGCGGCCGGTTGATCCAGCGCCATTTGTCGCCGTCGCGTGTCAGCGTGAAATGCTCGGGATAGCCGAGCGCCTGCTGCTCCATCAGGAGTTCGAGCAGGTCCCAGCCGGCCAGCGTCATGTGCGGCAGCGACTGGCAGCGCAGCGGGTCTTCGGCAAGCACCAGCGCGCGGTCCTGCATCTCGGCGACATAGTGCTCGTCGACGTCGATCAGGTTTTCGAGCACGCTGCCCTTCGGCCCCAGAACATGCGGCTCGATATTGACCGCATACATGTAGCTGTCTTCGTGGAACGGGAACGGAAACCGCCTGATGTGCTCCGGGCTGTTCTTGAAGGTGAAGTCGTCGCGGAACGTTTCTTTGCGAAAGGTGATGCCCAAGCTCGCCTCCTATCTTTCCAGCACCAGCGACCTGCCCTCGAAGCGCGAGACGCAGGGCATGATCTTCTTGCCGCAACGATGCTCTTCCTCGCTCAGCCAGTGGTCGTTGTGGATGAATTTGCCGTCATGCGAGATGACGTTGGTTTCGCACTGGCCGCAGACGCCGCCGCGGCAGAGATAGGGCGGGTCGACGCCGGCGGCCTCGATCGCTTCGAGCAGGCTCTGCTGCTCGCCGACGCGGATCGTGTTGCCGCTGACGGCCAGCGTCACGTCGAATGGCGCACCGGGCTGCGGTGCCGCGAAATGCTCAAAATGCACGGTCTCCGTCGGCCAGCCGAGCGCGGCGGCACGGTCGCGCACCCAGCCGATCATGCCGGACGGGCCGCAGACATAGAGATGCGTGCCGAGCGGCTGCGACGACAGCAGCCGATCAAGCTCGATGCGCTCGTCGCGGTCGTCGTGGTAGAGCCTGACCCGGCGGTCGTAACGCTCCCTGAGCACATCGGCATAGGTGCCGAGCGAAGCGGTGCGGCAGGTGTAGTGCAATTCGAAATTGCCGCCTTCCGCCGCCAGCTGCGCGGTCTGCGCCATGAACGGCGTAATGCCGATGCCTCCCGCCAGCATCAGGTGTTTTTTAGCGCGCAAGTCGAGCGAGAACAGATTGACCGGATAGCTGATCACCATCTCCATGCCGGGCTTAACGCTCCGGTGCATGAATAGCGAGCCGCCGCGGCCGACATCGTCGCGGCGCACCGAGATCGTGTATTCGCGCGTGTCGAGCGGCGAGCCCATCAGCGAATAGGGGTTGAGCCTGGTGCGCTCGCCGTCGCGCATCTCGACCACAACATGAGCGCCGCCGGAAAATGTCGGCAAAAGCTGTCCGTCGCGGCTGCGAAAATGGAAGCGCGTCACCAGTTCGTTGACCGGGACGACGTCGCTGACCACGACGTCGAGCTTGGTGGTGCCGGTGCTCATCGAAAGATCTCCTCCGTCGGAGGAATTTCGCTGCGGTCTTCCGCATTGATGCAGACGCCCTGGAAGGCCGCAATCCGCCTGGAATAATGATCGCGTACCAGAAGAAGCAGGCCGCAATGCGAACAGGTCGCCGGCTGCGTCGTCACGTTTTCGGTGATGCCCTTGCAGTGGACGCACTGGATGCGACGCGCCAGCGAGCCGCGATGCTCGGTCTGGATCGAGGTGTGATCGATGCCGGCTTCGAGCGCCGCCTGCATGGCCTGGCCAATCAGTCCCTCGGTGCCGGCGAGATAGAGCCGCAGGCCCATATGGGCGTTGGCCAGCGTCTGCTTCAGCCGCGGCAAGGCGCTGGCGAAGGACGGCCCTTGGTAGAACTGCGCCGGCTTCAGCGCCTCGAGCGCCGCGACATGCTTACCGTCATGGCCGGGGGTGGGGCCGGGGATGAAGATGATGTGGGCATCGGCAAAGAAGCCGGCGGGCGCTTTGGGAGCCAAATCCGTAATTGCCAGCGCACCTTCTGCATCCGCCACGAAAAGATGGTGCCTGCCGGGCTGCGGGGACAGAGTTCCATAGACCGGCCGGCTGATGATGCTCTTCGCTGTCATCCTCTCAGTATGCCTCAGCCTTTCGCCGTGCGCTTGGTCTTCTTCGGATCGTCGAACGGGAGCGGCTCGGCGGTCGCGCCGATGGCGCCGCCCTTGTTGCGGATCTCGAGCCTGGTGCCCTGGACGGCGCAGTCGACGTCGAGCCGTGCGATGCCCATCGATTTCTTGACCAGCGGTGAATACATGGCGCAGGTCACCACGCCGACCTTTTTGCCGTCGCGATAGACCGGTGCGCCCTCGTCGGCCGGCTCCTTGCCTTCGAGCAGCACGCCAAAAATCTTGAAGCGTTCCTTGCCCTTGAGGCGGTAATGCTCCTCGGCGCCGCGAAAGCCTGTCTTGCCCGGGCTGACGGTAAAATCGAGGCCGAGCTCCCACAGCGTATCGCCGGGGCCTTCGTTCTCGAACGGATATTTTTGGGAATTATCGTAGGGGTAGAAGAGCAAATAGCTCTCGACGCGCAGCATATCGAGCGTGGTGAACCGGCACGGAATGATGCCGGCGCTCTTGCCCTCGTCGAGAATGGTGTCCCAGATCGTGCCGGCGTCCTGGCCACGGCAGAAGATCTCGTAGCCGCGTTCGCCGGTGTAGCCGGTACGCGAGATCATCACCGGAAAACCGAACAGCCGGGTCTGCATGTGGTGGAAATAGGCGAGGTCGCGAATGCCTGGCACGTGCTTTGCCAGATAGTCGACTGCCGTCGGACCCTGCAGCGAAAGGTCGTGCAGATTGTCGTCGAAGCGCAGCGAGACATCGCGGCCCATGGCGGCCCGCTGCAACTCCTCATGGCCGGTGCCCGAACCGTGCACGACCATCCAGGCATTCGGGCCGGTGCGGTAGAGGATGCAGTCGTCGGTGAATTTTCCCGCCTCGTTGAGCATGCAGGCATAGGCCGACTTGCCGGGATATATTTTCTCGACGTCGCGCGTCGTCGCCAGATCGATCAGATGCGAGGCATGCGGCCCGGTGATGTGGACCTTCTTCAGGCCCGACACGTCCATCAGCCCGGCCTTGGTGCGAATGGCGATGTATTCCTCGTCGGCGTCCTTGTCGTAGGTCCAGGCGGTGCCCATCCCGCTCCAGTCTTCGAGCTTCGAACCGAGCGCGCGATGGCGATCCGCCAAGGTCGAAAATCTCCAGGATGCCGTCATGGACTTGCTTCTCCTCAACACGATTGCCGACGTTCCGCCACTGCAGGGGACTGCGGTGCCCTGGGACGGTCCGCGCATATTGACTCAAAACTCCAAAAGCGCGCAATACTAAGATGCAAAAAGTTTTACTGAGAGGCAAGGAACGCAACTGAACGGAGGGGACATGAAATGGAAGGGAATCTCAACGCGCTAACGACCATTTTCACGGAATTCTATTACTGGGTGACCATCGTCATGATGTTCCTCATCCATGTCGGGTTCTGCATGTATGAGGTCGGCGTGTCGCGCCGACGCAATCATCTGAAAACGCTTATGAAGAACGCGATGGCGATCCCGCTCGTCACGATCACCTTCTATTTTTTCGGCTGGTGGATCTATTTCGGCTTCCCCAACGGGCCGGGCATCGCGGGCGGACTTGTCGCGGCACCTTTCGCCGAACCGTGGAATCCGCTGATGGGCACCCACCTCTCCGGCGTCAATCCGGGCGAGACGGGGGTCACGCCTACCGATGCCGCGCTGTGGCATCGCCTCAACGGCGTGTTCTGGGGCGCCTTCCTGCTGTTTTCCATCACCACGGCGTCGATCGTCTCGGGTTCGATCATCGAGCGCGCGCGCTCTGGCGCATTCTGGATCGTCGCGGTGCTGGTCGGCTCGGTCCTGTGGATCCTCGACGCATCCTGGGGCTGGCATCCGCAAGGCTGGATGGTGAAGCTCTGGGGCTATCATGATGCGTATGCATCGGGGGTCGTGCACGCGATCGCGGGCGGAGCGGCGCTCGCCTTTCTCATTGTGCTTGGTCCGCGCATCGGCAAGTTCAGGCCGGACGGCACGCCGCGCGACATCCCGCCCCACAATGTGTGGCTGGTCACGATCGGCCTGTTCCTGATTTTCACCGGCTTCTGGGGCTTCTATGCCGCGTGCAACATTCCGCTGATCAGCCCGGCCACGATCGCCGGCCAGATCACCGGCGAGACCTGGACGGCGACCAACATCTATCTCGCGCCGACCACGCTCTCGGCGATCACCTTCAATTTCCTGATGTCGCTGTCTGGCGGTATGTTGGCCGGCTACATCGTCTCCAAAGGCGACCCGTTCTGGACATTCTCGATGGGGCTCTGCGGCGTAATTGCAACCTCGGCCGGCAACGACCTCTACCACCCGATCCAGGCGATGCTGATCGGCGCGATCGTCCCTAGCATCTGCTACAAGCTGCACTACTTCGTCGAGCGTCGCTTCAAGATCGACGATGCGGTAGGCGCCGTCGCCGTGCATGGTTATGGCGGGTTCCTCGGGGTCGTCGTGGCGGGCTTCATGCTGTGGGGACAGCCGTCCTCACCCTATGAGGGCTTCGCGCACATCAACCCGCTCGGCAACTTCGCTGGCGCGGTGCTGATGTTCGTGCTCGGCTTCGTCCCCACCTTTATCGTCTGCAAGATCCTCAACAGCATGAACCTCCTGCGCGTACCGGCGAAGGTCGAACTCGAGGGCGTCGACTTTGCCCTCAACCATGCGTTCGAGGCGTCGGTGCGCGAAGTGGGAGCCGCCGAAAAGGCCATGATGAAATAGTCAAAGGACAAGGAGAATTCGCAATGTCGACCAATGGAATGGAAAGCTGGGCCGTCGATCTCAAGGACGTCGGCGCGATCTACCCGTTTCAGGGCTCTGAAGTCGTGATGGTCATCATCGGCCTCGTCTTCTGGATCGGGTGGCACGTCCTCCAGACGCGCCACGAGAACGCTGAAATCGAAGCCGACATGGCTGCGGATCGCACTGGAGAGGAAACCAGAAAGGCGATCGACCGCCATTAAGCCACCATCGGGTCGCCTGGCGCGTCATTTGCGCCATGCGACTTGTCCAAGATGAAAAAAACTTTCATGCGAGTTGAATTCGACCTATGAAGCTGGTAGCACCTAAATCATACCTCATCTCAGGAGCCTGACATGTGCGGAATCGTCGGACTGTTTTTGAAGGACAAGTCGCTCGAGCCCCAGCTCGGCTCAATGCTGTCGCAGATGCTGATCTCGCTCAGCGATCGCGGTCCCGACAGCGCCGGCATCGCCATCTACGGCGCGCCAACAGGCAATGAGGCCAAGATCACCATCCAGTCGGCAAAGCCGGAGCGCGACTTCCGCGGCCTCGACGCCGAACTGGCCAAGGCCATCGGAGCCCCGGTCAGCATTGCAGTGAAGTCGACCCATGCCGTCGTCAGGACCACCCCCGCCAAGATCGATGAAGCGCGCGAGGCCATTCAGACGCTTCGCCCGGATATCCGTATCATGGGTACCGGCGACGTTGTCGAGATCTACAAGGAAGTCGGCTTGCCGGAGGCGGTCGTCGATCGGTTCGACGTGCGCTCGATGACCGGCACGCACGGCATCGGTCATACCCGCATGGCGACGGAATCGGCTGTCACAACGATGGGCGCGCATCCGTTCTCGACCGGCGCCGACCAGTGCCTTGTGCACAATGGCTCGCTGTCCAATCACAACAATGTCCGCCGCGAGCTGATACGCGAAGGCATGAAATTCGAGACCGAGAACGATACGGAAGTCGCGGCCGCCTATCTCTCCTCGCAGATGGCGCATGGCAAGAATCTCGGCGAGGCGCTGGAAGGCACGCTGAGCGACCTCGACGGCTTCTTCACCTTCGTCGTCGGCACCAAGAACGGCTTCGGCGTGGTGCGCGATCCGATCGCCTGCAAACCTGCCGTCATGGCCGAGACCGACCAGTATGTCGCCTTCGGCTCGGAATATCGCGCGCTCACCAAACTGCCCGGCATAGACAATGCGAGGGTCTGGGAACCCGAGCCCGCAACCGTCTATTTCTGGGAGCACTGAGTTCATGCCAGCAATCAACGTCTCCAAGGCCGCGCGGGATCAAAGCCATGCATCGCGTGTCTTCGACCTCAGCGAGACGCCGCTGCGCGATCTCAATCAGGCGCTTCACGATTTGACCCCTGGTTCGAACGAGACCGCCTGGGAAGTGCTCCATCCGAAAGGCAGCCATTCGGTCGCCGTCGGCGTCGACCAGCCGATCACCATCGATGTCCGCGGCAGCGTCGGTTATTATTGCGGCGGCATGAACGACGGCAGCACCATCACCGTGCATGGCTCGGCCGGACCTGGCGTCGGCGAAAACATGATGTCGGGCTCGATAACGGTGAAAGGCGATGCCAGCCAATATGCCGGCGCCACCGGCCGGGGCGGGTTGCTGGTCATCGAAGGCAATGCGTCGTCGCGCTGCGGCATTTCGATGAAAGGCATCGACATCGTCGTTCATGGCAATATCGGCCATATGTCGGCGTTCATGGCGCAATCCGGGAACCTTGTGGTGCTGGGCGATGCCGGCGATGCGCTCGGCGATTCCATCTACGAGGCGCGGCTGTTCGTGCGCGGCAAGGTCGGCAGCCTCGGCGCCGACTGCATCGTCAAGGAGATGCGTCCCGAGCATCTGGAATTCGTGCAAGGCCTGCTCGACCGTGCCGGGGTGACCGGCGTCAAAGCGACGGAATTCACCCGTTACGGTTCGGCGCGCACGCTCTACAATTTCAACATCGACAACGCCGACGCGTATTGAGGCTCAATGACCTATCGCAACCCGCCGACGACGCCGCGCAAATCCGCGACCTTCGACGACTACACGCTTTCCGAGATCCGCCGCGCTGCGGCGACCGGCATCTATGATATCCGCGGCGCCGGCGCCAAGCGCAGGCTGCCGCATTTCGACGACCTGCTGGTCCTCGGCGCCTCGATCTCGCGCTATCCGCTCGAAGGCTATCGCGAGCGCTGCGACACCAGTGTCGTGCTGGGTTCGCGCCATGCCAAGAAGCCGATCGAGCTGAAAATCCCGATCACCATCGCCGGCATGAGTTTCGGCTCGCTGTCCGGTCCGGCCAAAGAGGCTTTGGGGCGCGGCGCGACGCTGTCCGGCACTTCGACGACCACCGGCGACGGCGGCATGACGGAGGAAGAACGCGGTCACTCGCAGACGCTGGTCTACCAATATCTGCCATCGCGCTACGGCATGAACCCGCGCGATTTGCGCCGGGCCGATGCGATCGAGATCGTTGTCGGCCAGGGCGCCAAGCCCGGCGGCGGCGGCATGCTGCTTGGCCAGAAAATCTCCGACCGGGTCGCCGAAATGCGGACGCTGCCGAAGGGCATCGATCAGCGCTCGGCCTCGCGTCATCCAGACTGGACCGGGCCGGACGATCTCGAGATCAAGATACTGGAGCTGCGCGAAATTACCGACTGGGAGAAACCGATCTACGTCAAGGTCGGCGGCGCGCGTCCCTATTACGATACAGCCCTAGCCGTGAAGTCAGGCGCGGACGTCGTCGTGATCGATGGCATGCAGGGCGGCACCGCCGCAACCCAGGAGGTATTCATCGAGAATGTCGGCCAGCCGACGCTTGCCTGCATCAGGCCGGCGGTGCAGGCGCTACAGGATCTCGGCATGCACCGCAAAGTGCAGCTGATCATCTCCGGCGGCATCCGCAACGGCGCCGATGTCGCCAAGGCGCTGGCGCTCGGCGTCGACGCGGTATCGATCGGCACGGCAGCACTTGTCGCGCTCGGCGACAACGACCCGCGCTGGGAAGCGGAGTACAACGAGCTTGGCACCACCGCCGGCGCCTATGACGACTGGCATGAGGGACGCGACCCGGCCGGCATCACCACGCAGGATCCCGAACTGATGAAGCGGGTCGATCCGGTCGCCGCCGGACGGCGATTGGCGAATTACCTGAAGGTGATGACGCTCGAGGCGCAGACCATCGCCCGCGCCTGCGGCAAGAACAGCCTGCACAATCTCGAGCCCGAGGATCTCGTCGCGCTCACCATCGAAGCCGCCGCCATGGCCGGTGTGCCGCTGGCCGGCACCAACTGGATACCGGGGAAGAACGGCTTCTAAGACAATCAGGCCACCAAAATTCCATAAGCGAGGAACTATAATGGGGAACGATCTCGCCGCATTCGCCAAAGAGAACGGCGTCAAATATTTCATGATATCCTACACCGACCTGTTCGGTGGGCAGCGCGCCAAGCTGGTACCGGCGCAAGCCATTGCCGACATGCAGAAGGACGGTGCCGGCTTTGCCGGCTTTGCCACCTGGCTCGACCTGACGCCGGCGCATCCCGACATGCTGGCGGTGCCGGATCCGGATTCGGTCTTCCAGCTGCCATGGAAACCTGATGTCGCCTGGGTCGCCGCCAACTGCATCATGGACGACAAGTCGGTCGCCCAGGCGCCGCGCAATACGCTGAAGCGGTTGATTGCCGAGGCGGCTGGCGACGGCATGCATATCAAGACCGGCGTCGAGGCCGAGTTCTTCCTGATCTCGCCGGACGGCAAGACGATTTCCGACGAATACGACACGGCGTCGAAGCCCTGCTACGACCAGCAGGCGGTGATGCGCCGCTACGATGTCATCGCCGAGATCTGCGACCACATGCTGGCGCTCGGCTGGGGCGCCTACCAGAACGACCATGAGGACGCCAACGGCCAGTTCGAGATGAACTGGGCCTTCGACGACGCGCTGGCGACCGCCGACAAGCACTCCTTCTTCAAGTTCATGGTGAGGTCCGTTGCCGAAAAGCACGGCCTGCGCGCCACCTTCATGCCGAAGCCATTTCCCGGCCTGACTGGCAATGGTTGCCACGCCCATATCTCGGTGTGGGACAAGGACGGCAAGACCAATGTCTTTGCCGATAATGCCATGGAGCTCGGCCTGTCGGCGAAGGGCAGGAATTTTCTCGGCGGCATCATGAAGCATGCCTCGGCACTTGCGGCCATCACCAACCCGACGGTCAATTCCTACAAGCGCATCAATGCGCCGCGCACGATTTCCGGCGCAACCTGGGCGCCGAACTCGGTGACCTGGACCGGCAACAACCGCACCCATATGGTGCGCGTGCCTGGCCCCGGCCGCTTCGAGCTGCGCCTGCCCGATGGCGCGGCAAACCCCTATCTGCTGCAGGCCGTCATCATCGCCGCCGGACTCGACGGCATCCGCTCGAAGGCCGATCCCGGCAGGCGCTACGACATCGACATGTACCAGCACGGACATACGGTGGAGGGCGCGCCGAAGCTGCCGCTCAACCTGCTCGATGCATTGCGCGAGTTCGACAACGACAAATCGCTCAAGGCGGCGCTGGGTGAGGAATTCTCGTCGGCTTATCTAAAGCTCAAGCACCAGGAATGGAATTCCTATGCTTCCCACTTCACCCAGTGGGAGCGCGACCACACGCTGGATATCTAGAGCATCGGACCGAAACGTGCGAAGCGGTTTTCGGATGGTTCCGATGCGTCAAGAAAGATCCTGCGTGGCGCGAGCGACCTCGGAATAGATTTATGAAATACTCGATCTTCTCCCTGGCCCGCGCCGCCTTTTCCGGCCACAAGAATTGGCAGCGCACCTGGCGCGATGCCAGCCCTAAGGATCATTACGACGTGGTGATCATCGGCGGCGGCGGCCACGGCCTGGCGACGGCGTGGTTCCTGGCCAGCGAGTACGGCATCAGGAATGTCGCCGTGCTGGAAAAAGGCTGGATCGGCTCCGGCAATGCCGGCCGCAACACCACCATCATCCGCTCCAATTACGGGCTGCCCGGCAATACCGGCTTCTACGAGCTGTCGATGAAGCTGTGGGAGCGCATGGAGCAGGACCTCAACTACAACACCATGGTCAGCCAGCGCGGCGTCATCAACCTCTATCATTCCGACGCGCAGCGCGACGCCTATGCGCGGCGCGGCAACACCATGCGCATCAACGGTATCGATGCCGAACTGCTCGACCTAACGGCGGTCAAGAAGATGATGCCGTTCCTGAATTTCGACAATGCGCGCTTTCCCGTGCAAGGCGGCCTCTTGCAGCGACGTGGCGGCACGGCGCGCCACGACGCGGTGGTCTGGGGCTACGCCCATGCGGCGAGCGCGCTCGGCGTCGATATCATCCAGAACTGCGAAGTGTCCGGCTTTGTGCGGGACGCCAATGGCAAGGTGACCGGCGTCGAGACTTCGCGCGGCACAATCGGCGCCGGCAAGGTCGGCATGGCCGTCGCCGGCAGTTCCTCGCGCGTCGCGGCGATGGCTGGCCTGCGTCTGCCGATCGAAAGCCATGTGCTGCAGGCCTTCGTCTCCGAAGCGATCAAGCCGCTGATCCCCAACGTCATGACCTTCGGCGCCGGCCATTTCTATGTCAGCCAGTCCGACAAGGGCGGACTGGTCTTCGGCGGCGACATCGACGGCTACAATTCCTATGCCCAGCGCGGCAACATGCCTGTGATGGAAGACGTCTGCGAGGGCGGCATGGCGTTGATGCCGATGATCGGTCGCGTGCGCCTCTTGCGCCAGTGGGGCGGCATCATGGACATGTCGATGGACGGCTCGCCGATCATCGACAAGACGCCGGTCGACGGGCTCTATCTCAATGCCGGCTGGTGCTATGGCGGCTTCAAGGCGACGCCGGGCTCCGGCTTTGTCTTTGCCCATCTTCTGGCGCGCGACGAACTGCACAAGGAGGCGGCTCGGTTCCGCCTCGACCGGTTCCGGCGCGGCGCGATGATCGATGAAAAGGGCGTCGGCGCCCAACCGAACCTGCACTGAGGACGGCCCGAAAAACATGCGTATTGTCTGCCCTTTCTGCGGCGAACGAGAACTCGGCGAGTTCACCTATCTCGGCGATGCCAAGCCGGCGCGTCCGGCGGCCGGCGCCTCTGAGGACGAGGTGTTCGACTACGTCTATCTGCGCGACAATGTCGCCGGTGCGATGAGCGAACATTGGTATCATGGCGGCGGCTGCCGGGCCTGGCTGAAGATCACCCGCAACACGCTGACGCACGAGATTTCGTCGATCGAGCCGGCGGCGGGCGTCGGTGCCGCCAAGGTTGGCGCCTGATGGTTAGCCGCACACAGACACACCGGCTGGAAACCGGCGGCCTTATCGATCGTTCGGCGCCGCTGAACTTTCGCTTTGACGGCAAGACCTTTGCCGGCTTCGAGGGCGACACGCTCGCCTCGGCGCTGATTGCCAACGGCGTCAAGCTGGTCGGGCGCTCGTTCAAATACCACCGGCCGCGCGGCATCCTGACCGCAGGCTCGGAAGAGCCCAACGCCTTGGTCGAGCTGCGAACGGGTGCGCGCCGCGAACCGAACACCAAAGCGACCACGGCAGAACTTTACGACGGTCTCGAAGCCGCCAGCCAGAACCGCTGGCCGTCGCTGCGGCACGATCTGATGGCGGTGAACCAGTTGTTCGCGCCGATCTTCGTTGCCGGCTTCTACTACAAGACCTTCATGTGGCCGGCCAAATTCTGGGAAGCGATCTATGAGCCGGCGATCCGCCGCGCTGCCGGTCTTGGCCGCGCAGCTGGCGTCGCCGATCCCGACCATTACGATAAGGCCTGGGCGTATTGCGACGTGCTGATCGCCGGTTCCGGCCCGGCCGGGCTCGCGGCAGCACTTGCTGCCGGCCGATCTGGCGCCCGCGTCATCCTGTGCGAGGAAGATTTTGCGCTCGGCGGCCGCCTGCTCGCCGACGGCGGCACGATCGACGGCATGCCGGCCGCCGAATGGATTTCGCGCACGCTGGCCGAGCTCGCGACGCTGCCCGATGTCCGCATTATGAACCGCACGACATTGTTCGGCGTTTATGATGGCGGCACCTATGGCGCGATCGAACGGATCAACGATCACCTACCCTCCCCGCCAGAGCATCAGGTGCGCCAGCGGCTTTGGCGGATCGTGGCAAAGCGCTCAATCGTTGCCGCCGGCGCCATCGAACGGCCGATCGTCTTTGCCGGCAACGACACGCCCGGCGTGATGATGGCTTCGGCGATGCGGGCCTATGTCGCGCGCTATGCGGCGACGCCGGCCAAACGCATCGCGCTGTTCACCAACAATGAGGATGGCTGGCGCACGGTCGAGACGGCACTTGGCGCCGGATTGCAGATCGCAGCGGTCGTCGATGCGCGGCCGGATGTCTCTCCTGCTCATCGTTCGCTCGCCTCGAAAGGCGGTTTCCCCGTGCTAAACGGTTCGGTCAGCGCGGTCGATGGCGGCAAGGACGGTGTCAGGAAGATCTCGGTATCGCTCACCGGCGGCGCACGCGCCGAGGTCGAAGTCGACGGGCTTGCCGTTTCCGGCGGCTGGAACCCGGCGGTCGGGCTGACCTCCTACCATCGCGGCCGGCCGAAATGGCAGGACGATGTATCGGCCTTCGTGCCGGATAGCACGCCTCCGGGCATGGTGGCCGCTGGGGCCGCCAACGGAGCATTCGGCCTCGGCGCCTGCCTGAGCCAGGGCTTTGCGGCAGGCGCGCAAGCCGCACGGAATGCCGGGCGTAGCGGCAATGCCGGCACGCCGCCAGTCGCCGACGACGAGGCTTTTTCGCTGACCCCGCTCTGGCATGTTGCCGGAAAAGGCAAAGCCTTTGTCGACTATCAGCATGACGTCACCGCGTCGGATATCGAACTGGCGCAGCGCGAAGGCTTTGAATCGGTCGAGCATCTGAAGCGCTACACGACGCTCGGCATGGCCACCGACCAGGGCAAGACCTCGAACGTCGCCGGCCTCGCCATCATGGCGGCGGTATCAGGCAAATCCATTCCCGAGACCGGCACGACGATCTACCGTCCGCCCTATGTGCCGGTCGCCATCGGCGCCTTTGCCGGCCATCATCGCGACAAGAACTTTCATGCGACAAGGCTGACGCCGTCGCATCACTGGGCAGCCGAACAAGGCGCGGTGTTCGTCGACACCGGCCTGTGGAAGCGCGCGCAATGGTATCCGCGTTCCGGTGAGAAGGACTGGCTGGAATCGGTCACCCGCGAGGTCAAGGCGGTGCGCTCCGGCGTCGGCTTCTGCGACGTCTCGACGCTCGGCAAGATCGATGTGCACGGCCCGGATGCCGGCGCCTTCCTCGACCGCGTCTACATCAACACCTTCTCCAATCTCGCCGTGGGAAAAGCCCGCTACGGGCTGATGCTGCGCGAGGACGGCATGGTCTATGACGACGGCACCACGTCGCGGCTGGCCGAGGGTCATTATTTCCTGACCACCACCACCGCCAAGGCCGGGCCGGTGATGCAGCACCTCGAATTCTGCCGGCAGGTGCTGTTTCCTGAACTCGACGTGCAGCTGACCTCCGTCTCCGACCAGTGGGCGCAATTCTCGATCGCCGGGCCAAAGACCCGGGACCTGCTTCGGGAAATCGTCGATCCGGCCGAGGATCTGTCTAACGAGGGCTTTCCGTTCATGGGAGCGCGGGAAGTGGCGCTGCGCGGCGGCATCAAGGCGCGGTTGTTCCGCATCTCGTTCTCCGGCGAGATGGCGTTCGAGATCTCCGTTCCCGCCCGCTACGGCGACGCGCTGGTGCGCAACCTGATGCTGGCCGGAAAGCCATCCGGCGTGACGCCCTATGGCACCGAGGCGCTCGGCGTCATGCGCATCGAAAAGGGCCATGTCGCCGGGCCGGAGCTGAACGGCACCACGATCGCCGCCGACCTCGGGCTCGGCAAGATGATGTCGACCAAGAAGGATTTTATCGGCCGCGTCATGGCCGGGCGAGAGGCGCTGGTTGCGCCGAACCGACAGGTGGTGGTCGGCATCAAGCCGACGGACAGAGCGCGCCGCCTGCGCTCCGGCGCGCATATCATTCCGAAGGGCGAGATACCGGGTTCCGCCAACGACCAAGGCTATGTGACGTCGGTCTGCTTCTCGCCGACGCTCGACCAGTGGATCGGGCTGGCGCTTGTCGAGCGCGGCCGCGAGCGAATCGGCGAGATCGTCCACGCGCATGACCCGCTGCGCGGCGAAGACTATGACGTCGAGCTGTGCAATCCCGTCTTCTACGATCCGGATGGAGGGCGCCAGCGTGGCTGAGTTTTCTTGGGCTTCTCGCAGTCCGCTGGAGCACGCGCTTGTTGCGGGCGCCTATGGCTCGCGCGGTGATACCGGTGTCTCGCTGACCGAGATCCGTAATTTCGACTTGATCCAAATCATGGCGCGGCGCGGGAAAGCGGCGGACCTGGCAAGCGACGCCAAAGCCCGTTTCGGCATGGCGGCTCCGGATGTGCCGAAGGTGGTCAGCGCTTCGGACGCCGTGCTCGTGTGGTCGGGACCGGATCAGTTCTTCGTTCTGTCGAAGGGCGGCAAGCACACGGCTGAAGCACTCGCTCAGGCGTTTGCATCTTCCGCTTCGCTGTCGGACCAATCGCATGCGCGAGTGCTGATCAGCATCTCCGGCGCCAAGGCGCGGGCGATGCTGGCCAAGCTGTCGTCGATCGATTTGCACCCCATGGCGTTCCCGGTTGGGGCTGCTGCTGCGACCTCAATGGATCATACCAGCGTTACGCTCTGGCGCGGCGCGGACAAGCCGGACGGACAGGCGGCGTTCAACGTTTTGGTGTTTGCAACGTTTGCTGAAAGTCTGTGGCACACGATGCTGGATTCGGCTGCGGAGTATGGTGTCGAGATCAAGTATTCCGAGGAACTTTAGTTCGGTAATTGCGGAGTTTGGCGCCGCCCCTCATTGCCCAGCCGGGCATTTCTCCCCGCCAATGGAAGCGTCCTTCGCCCCGATTACGGGGAGAAGATGGCGGCAGCCAGATGAGGGGCAGAGCCGACGTTCGGAAGACAAGGGTGATCGACGAAATTCAACGTGAACCGACCGCGTCCGGAACGCCACCTTCGCCTTGCCAAACTGGCAAGCACTGCTATTCTTGCTGCTAAAATAATTTCACACACAGGCAAACTTATTTCCTAAACCACAGGGTCGAGATGAGCCAGTCGCCCTACCCCGCCGTCGCAGCCGGGCCGCCTCGGCCGAGCCTCGTCCTGCGGCCCGGTCAGATCGTGCTGCCGGCCGGCATGGAACGCTATTTCGTTCAAGGCAATGGCGCGGTGCTCATCGAGATCGAGTCCGGTGACACGATCACCGTGCGCAATGTCGAAGGCGGGCAGGCTTGCGAACTGCTGGCATGGGACAAGGGCGGCGTTACCGATCCCGGCATCTTCGGTGAAAAATCGAACAGCAATGCCGCCGGCATCAAGGCGCTGCTGGCCGATGGCGACGACAGCCTCGCATCGTTGCGCCGGGGGCTGGAGCGACGCCAGGTGCAGCTTGATCAGCCAAAAGCGGTTCGCGTCTTCGGCGGCGCCACCCCGGCCGGCACCGAACAGGGTTTTACCGTCGCCCGCGATGGCGCGATGCTGATCGCCGCGCCGGGCGGGCCGATGCTGGTCGACGGCCATGACACGACGACGCCCCTCAGCGTCATCGTCCGGCGCGCCACCATTCGCCCAGCGGCGAAGTCGCGGCTTACAGACCCGCTGGCCGACCCGGTGCTCGATTTGCGCGTCCATTCGGCGACCGCGGAATCCTATTTCGTCAAAGCGGGCGACTATCTGCAGATCATCGATGTCGACGGGCGCCAATGCACCGACTTCCAGTGTTTTTCGGCACGCAAGCTCGACAAGGGGCGCGACCATCCGCTCGACGTGACCACGACCCGCACGCTGATGGGTTCGAGCTATCCAATGCCCGGCCTGCATTCGAAATACTACGATCAGGACATGGAGCCGCTGGTCGAGGTGGTGCAGGACACATGCGGCCGGCATGATGCATTCGCGCTCGCTTGCGCGGCCAAATACTACGACGACATCGGCTATCCCGGTCATCCCAACTGTTCGGAGAATTTCAACCGCGCGCTGGCGGACAAGGGCGTCACGCCTCGCGCGGGCTGGATGGCGATCAACTTCTTCTTCAACACGGCGATCGACGCGCATGGCGTCATGGTGTCGGACGAGCCGTGGTCGCGGCCGGGCGACTATGTGCTGCTGCGGGCCTTGACCGACATCGTCTGCGTCTCGTCCGCCTGTCCCGACGACACGACGCCGGCCAATGGCTGGAACCTGACCGACATCCATGTGCGGACCTATTCCGGCCAGCACAAATTCTCGCGAGCGATCGCCAGACGCATGACGCCCGATTCGGAACCGAAAATGACCCGCGAGACAGCCTTTCATTCGAGCTTTGCCAAGCACACCCGCGACTTCGTCGAGTACAGGGGCTATTGGCTGGCCAATTCCTTCGCCAAAGAAGGGACTATCGCCGAATACTGGGCCTGCCGGCAGGATGCCGTGATCATGGACCTGTCGCCGCTGCGCAAGTTCGAAGTCACCGGCCCGGATTCCGAAGCGCTGCTGCAATACACGCTGACCCGCGACGTGAAAAAACTCGGCGTTGGCCAGGTCGTCTATTCCGCCATGTGCTACGAGCATGGCGGCATGATCGACGACGGCACGCTGCTCAGGCTCGGCAAGGACAATTTCCGCTGGGTCGGCGGCGACGATCTTTCCGGCGAATGGCTGCGTGAGACGGCGACTAAACTCGGCCTCAACGTGCTGGTGCGCTCGTCCACCGATCAGATGCACAATGTCGCCGTGCAGGGGCCGAAGAGCCGTGACATCCTCAAGGAGATCATCTGGACCTCGCCGCTGCAGCCATCGATCGAGGAACTCGAATGGTTCCGTTTCGCCGTCGCCCGCATCGGCGGCGGCAATGGTATTCCGGTCGTCGTCTCGCGCACCGGCTACACCGGCGAACTTGGCTACGAGATCTGGTGCCATCCCCGCGACGCCGAGAAGGTGTTCGACGCCATCTGGGAGGCCGGCCAGCCGCACGGCTTGAAGCCGATGGGACTGCTGGCGCTCGACATGGTGCGCATCGAGGCCGGGCTGATCTTTGCCGGCTATGAGTTTTCCGACCAGACCGATCCGTTCGAGGCCGGCATCGGCTTCACCGTGCCGCTGAAGACCAAGACCGACGATTTCATCGGCCGCGAGGCGCTGATCCGGCGTAAGGAAAACCCGCAGAAGAAACTGGTCGGCCTCGACATCGACGCCAATGTCGCGGTCGGCCATGGCGATTGCGTCCATGTCGGCCGCGCCCAGATCGGCGAAGTCACCTCGGGCATGCGTTCGCCGGTGCTGAACAAGAATATCGCGCTGGCCAGGCTTGACGTCACCCATGCTGCCATCGGCACCGAGGTCGCGATCGGCAAGCTCGACGGCCACAGCAAGCGGCTGCCGGCGCGGGTCGTCGCCTTCGCCCACTACGACCCGCAAAAGACCAGACCGCGCTCCTGACGCCGGTTTCAAGGATCGGGAATGGCGCAAGCCATGCCAGTGCGAAGTCGATTTCTCGCCTGAAATCGGCTGGCGGCGAGTGCCGCCGGTGCGTGTTCCACACCTGCGATGTGCACAGTTTCACAAAACGCTTGACGTGAAAGCCTGACGGATCAATCTTCACTGTTAAGAAAAAAATACTACTGAGCGGAAAAACTTGAGATCGTTCCACGCGTGCGTCGGTGGCGCATTGCGAGGTGTCGGCCATCACCGATGGGGAACATTAGAAATGGGGAATTCACGTAAATGAGCACGATAGTCTCTGCCTTGGCGCCGGCTGCCGAAGGGAAGTTGCACCGGAACATCGATTGGCGCGGCGCCTTCTGGGTGGCAAGCGGCGTTCCCGCTCTTGTCCTGTTTTCGATCGGCGGCATTGCCGGCACGACCGGGAAGCTGGCCTTCCTGATCTGGACCATGTCCATGATCATGGGCTTCCTCCAATCCTTCACCTATGCAGAAATCGCCGGCCTGTTCCCGAACAAGTCCGGCGGCGCCTCGATCTATGGCGCCACCGCCTGGCTGCGTTATTCCAAATTCATCGCGCCGCTGTCGGTGTGGTGCAATTGGTTCGCCTGGTCGCCGGTGCTGTCGCTCGGCTGCTCGATTGCCGCCGCCTACATCCTCAACGCGCTGGCGCCGGTGCCGCTGTTTACCGACACCTCGCCGGAAGTCCTTGCCTATATCGCGGCTAATGCCGGAACGAGTGCCGCCGACGCCATCACGGCGGTGACCGCGGCCGCCACGCCGGCGATCCGCAACTGGACGCTCTACGGGCACACGCTGGGTCCGGTCTCCTTCACCTTCAACGCCACCTTCTTCATCGGCGCGGTGCTGATGCTGATCATCTTCTCCATCCAGCACCGCGGTATCCTGGGCACGGCCAACGTGCAGAAATATATCGGCCTGTTCGTGATCATCCCGATGCTGATCGTCGGCGTCGTGCCGATCGTCACCGGCCAGATCGACTGGGCGAATTTTTCGCCGCTGGTGCCGCTGGCTGCCGCCTACGCGCCGGAGCCCGGGGCGTGGAACATCGCCGGCTGGACGTTTGTTCTCGGCGGCATGTTCATCGCCGCCTGGTCGACCTACGGTTTCGAGACCGCCGTCTGCTACACGTCGGAGTTCAAGACGCCCGGCACCGACACGTTCAAGGCGATCTTCTATTCCGGCCTCTTGTGCATGCTGCTATTCATCCTGGTGCCGTTCACCTTCCAGGGCGTGCTCGGTTTGAACGGCATGCTGGCGACCCCGATCGTCGATGGCTCCGGCGTTGCCGACGCGCTGGCCGGCATGGTCGGTGGCGGACAGTTGATCCACAGCCTGCTGGTGATGCTGATGATCCTGGCACTGGTGCTGTGCATCATGACGGCGATGGCGGGGTCCTCGCGCACGCTTTACCAAGGCTCCGTCGATGGCTGGCTGCCGCGCTATCTCAGCCATGTCAACGAGCATGGCGCGCCGACGCGGGCGATGTGGACCGACCTGATCTTCAACCTGGCCGTGCTGGCCATCGCCTCGGCCGACGCGACGAGTTTCTTCTTCATCCTCGCCGTGTCGAACTGCGGCTACATCATCTTCAACTTCCTCAACCTCAACGCCGGCTGGATCCATCGCATCGACAACGGCCATATCGCGCGGCCGTGGCGCGCGCCGACCTGGCTGCTCGGCCTCGGCGCCATCTTTGCCTATGTCAACATGATCTTCATGGGCGCCGGCGCAAAGGTCTGGAACCCGATGGCATTGTGGGCAGGACTGATCACGGCTGCCCTCATCATCCCGGTGTTCTGCTTCCGGCATTACGTCCAGGACAAGGGCAAATTCCCCGACCATATGCTGGCTGATCTTGGCATGACGTCGTCCGATCTCGCGGTCAGAAAAGCGGGAATCCTGCCCTATTTGACGCTGATTGCCGGCGTCGTGGTGATGCTGCTCGCCAACTGGCTGTTTGTCATCTAACCCCGCCTGCAGGGATCAAGCGCGCGATGCACGCTTGATCCCTGCATGTTTTGTTCTTGCTTTGTGCCTGCAGTTATGCTACTAATTTAGCTGTGCTAATGATTCGTGCCGATGATGACCCGCCGCCGAGGTGGGTTTTTTCGTTTCATGGCCATTTCGGCGGATCGCTCAATCGATCTTGATGAACACGCCCTTGGTATTGAGATACTCGTCGAGGTGCTCGGCGCCGCCCTCGCGGCCGTAGCCGCTCATCTTGTAGCCGCCGAAGGGCACCGCCGGATCGATGGCGTGATAGGTGTTCACCCAGACCGAGCCGGCGCGGATTTTTCGCGACAGCTGGTGCGCGGTGGCGACATTGTGGGTGAAGACCCCGGCAGCAAGACCGTAGGGCGTGTTGTTGGCTCGATCGACCGCCTCATCGAGCGTATCGAACGGCAGCGCGGAAATCACCGGTCCGAAGATTTCCTCGCGCGCGATCTTCATGTCGTCCGAGACATGGGCAAAGACCGTCGGCGCGACGAAATTGCCGGCGGCAAGCGCGCCTTCCACGAGGCGCGTGCCGCCGGTGAGGAGAGTCGCGCCCTCCGCCGTGCCGGCTTCGAGATAGGAGGTGACCCGCTGCAGCTGCTTTTCGGAGACGAGCGGGCCGATCTCGGTTGCCGGGTCGATGCCGTCGCCGATCCTGAGGCCCTTGGCATAGGCCGCCAGCCGCGCGACGAAGTCGTCATGGATGGAGCGTTCGACGAACAGACGCGAGCCGGCGATGCAGATCTGGCCGGAATTGGCAAACACCGACATCGCCGCCACCGGCACCGCCCTGTCGAGATCGGCGTCGGCGCAGACGATGACCGGCGACTTGCCGCCGAGCTCCAGCGAGACGCGCTTGAGGTTGCCGGCCGAAGCGCGGACGATCGCCTGGCCGGTCGCCGTCGAGCCGGTGAAGACGATCTTGTCGACGCCCATATGTTCGGCGAGTGCGGCACCCGCCTCGGCGCCGGTGCCGGTCACGATATTGACGACGCCTGGCGGAACGCCGGCTTCGTTCATGATGTCGGCGATCAAAAGCGGCGTTAGCGGCGCCTCTTCCGAAGGTTTCAACACCACCGTGCAGCCGGTGGCCAGCGCTGGCCCGATCTTCCAGATCGAAGCGGCCGTCGGGGCGTTCCAGGGAATGATGGCGCCGACGACGCCGACCGGCTCCTTGCGGGTGAAGGAGACGACTTCGCCCGGCAGCGAGTTCTCGATCGTCTCGCCATGCAGGGACGTCGCCATGCCGGCGTAATAGCGCAGCATGCCGATGACGCGGTTGCGGTTGGCCAGGGTGCGCACGATCGGCATGCCCATGTCGGTCGTGTCCGAGCGGCTGATCTCCTCCCAGTGCTTTTCGAAGAGGTCGGCGATCCTGAGCAGCAGCACCTGCCGCTCATAGGGCTTGAACCGGCTCCACGGCCCGTCAAAAGCCTTGCGCGCCGCGGCCACCGCCAAGTCGATATCCCGGCGATCGCTGCGCGGCACCGTGGCAATAACCGCGCCGGTGGCTGGATTACGGGTCTCCATGGTCCGGCCCGAGCGGGCGTCGACCCAGGCGCCATCGACGAACATCTGGCGGTGGCGTCCGTCGATCGGCTGTAGCGGCACCGCTGGTGTCTGAGCTATAGTCATGACGTCCTCCTCCAGCGCTCCTGCCGGTGGGCGGATTTAACCCTTGGATGTCACGTCTGCCAACAGCTCTATTCGGCCGCCACTCTATTCGGCAGCTAGGGGCAGTCGCGGCCTGTCGTCGTTGTCTGCCAGCCCCGGCTCGGCCGCCGGCTCGGCGTCCTTGGCCTTCTTGCGCTCCCGGCCGAAGAACAAGGCATAGCCTGCCGGAAGGACGAGGATGGTCAGCACCGTGGCGACGAGGATGCCACCCATCATCGCATAGGCGAGCGGACCCCAGAACACGCCGCGCGAAATCGGGATCAGCGCCAGGACCGCGGTCAGCGCCGTCAGCATGATCGGCCGGAAGCGGCGGACCGCCGAGCCGATGATGGCCTCCGAGCGTTCCATGCCGGCCGCTATATCCTGGTCGATCTGGTCGACCAAGATGATCGAGTTGCGCATGATGATGCCAAGCAGCGCGATCACGCCGAGGATGGCGACGAAGCCGAACGGCGCGCCACTGATCAAAAGTGCTGCGGCTGCACCGATGATGCCGAGCGGACCGGTCGCCAGCACCAGCATCGCCTTGCCGAAATGCTGCAGCTGGATCATCAGCAGCACGACGATGACGGCCAGCATGATTGGAGCTTTTGCAGCAATCGAGGCCTGGCTTTCGGCCGAATCCTCGGCGCCGCCCTGGATCTCGATGTTGTAGCCGGGTACGAGGCCGTCGCGCAGGCCTTGCATCTCGCTGTACATCTTCATCACGACATCGTTCGACTGCACGCCATCCGGCAGCGTGGCACGCACGCTGATGGTCGGCAGGCGGTCGCGCCGCCATTCGACGCCTTGCTCCAGCACGGGAACGACCTTGGCGACCTGGGATAGCGGCACGAAGCCACCGAAATCCGTCGGGATAGAAACGGAGTCGACCGCCGACAGCAGGTGACGACTCGCTTCCGGTTCGCGAGCGACGATCGAAACGGTCTCCTCGCCGTCGCGGAAATCGTCGAGCGGCGCTCCCGACATGGTTGCCTGCAGCATCTGGCGGATGCGCTGCGAGGTAACGCCGAGCGCACGGGCGCGATCCTGGTCGATCACCAGTTTCATCTCCGGCACAGGCTCCAGCCAGTCGTCGTGAACGGCGCCGAGCAGCGGATTTGCCTGGAACTTCGCCTTCACCTCGTCGGCGATGCGGCGCACCTCCTGGCGATCCGGTCCCATGACGCGCATCTGCACCGGCCAGCCGGTGGGCGGCCCGAGGAACAGACGGTCGACCTTGGCGCGGACCGACGGAAAATCCTCGGCCAGAACGGTGCGCAGCTTGAGGATCAGCCGCTCGCGCGCCGGTTCGTCATTGGCCATCACCAGAAGCTGGGCGAAGTTCGGATTGCGAAGCTGCTGGTCGAGCGGCAGGAAGAAGCGCGGCGCGCCCTCGCCGATATAGGTGGCGATGAAGCGCTTGTCCTTGTCGTCCATCATCCTGGTTTCAAGCGCCTTGGCCTGCGTCTCGACTTCCTTGATGCTGGTGCCTTCCGGCAGCCAGAGATCGACAAGGATTTCCGGACGCGACGATTGCGGGAAGAAATTCTGCGGGATGAACTGGAACGCCCAAAGGCTGGTTGCGAAGGTCACCAACGTCATGACCAGCACGATGATGCGGTGGCGCACGGACCAGCTGACGGTGGCGCGTAGCCGGCGATAGAAGCGCGTGTCGAAGACGTCGTGATGGTTGCCGGCGTGTTTTCGCTGCTTGAGGATCATGTTACCGAGCCACGGCGTGAAATAGACCGCCACAAACCAGGACACGACCAGCGCGATGCCGACGACATAAAACAGCGTGCGCACATATTCACCGGCGGTCGAGGCGGCGAAGCCGACCGGGATGAAGCCGGCGGTGGTGATCAGCGTGCCGGTCAGCATCGGAAAGGCCGTGGAGGTATAGGCGAAGCTCGCCGCCTCGACCTTGACCAGTCCTTCCTCGAGTTTGCGTTCCATCATTTCGACGACAATCATCGCGTCGTCGACGAGCAGGCCGAGCGCTATGATCAGCGCGCCGAGCGAAATGCGCTGCAGATCGATGCCGATCTCGTACATGATGGCGAAGGTCGCGGCCAGGACGAGCGGAATGGTGATCGCGATCACCAGGCCCGAGCGCCAGCCGATCGTCAGGAACGAGACGACAAGCACGATCAGCAGCGCCTCGCCAAGCGCCTTCATGAACTCACCCACCGCTTCCCGCACGACTTCCGGCTGGTCTGCGATCTGATCGACCGAAACGCCGTAAGGCAGCGCCTCTTCGAAGCGGTGATAGGTCGCCTCGACGTCTTTGCCGACATCGGTGACATTGAAGCCCTTGGCCATGAC
This sequence comes from Mesorhizobium sp. WSM4823, assembly GCF_055811195.1. Taxonomy (NCBI): domain Bacteria; kingdom Pseudomonadati; phylum Pseudomonadota; class Alphaproteobacteria; order Hyphomicrobiales; family Phyllobacteriaceae; genus Mesorhizobium; species Mesorhizobium sp. WSM4823. Next base: position 618,201 of record NZ_JBVVQL010000001.1, on the reverse strand, counting down.
GACACCGACCTGGACGCTGTCGTGGCCGTTGAAGCGGTATTTGCGCTGATAGGGATCCTCGAGGCCCGAGGTCACGGTGGCGATGTCGCCCAGGCGCGTCACCTGGTTGCCGGCGCGCAAGCGAAGTTCGCGGATGTCGGCAGCCTTGGTTACGTCGCCCTCGACCGAAATACGCACCGAGTTCGTGCCGGTATCGACCGAACCCGCCGGATCGACATTGTTCTGGCCCTTGATCGCGTTCTGCACATCGGTGAGCGTCAGACCACGCTCGGCAAGCACCTTGGACGAAACGTCGATATAGAGTTTTTCCGGCTGGTCGCCGATGATCACGGCCTTCTCGACGCCGGGCGTCGTCAGCAGCATGTCACGCGCCTGGATGGCTAGTTTCTTCAGCTCGGGATAGCTGTAGCCGTCGCCGCTGATCGAATGCAAAGTGATGAAAGTGTCGCCGAACTCATCATTGAAGTAGGGCCCGAGCAGCCCCTGAGGCAGCTCGTTGGCGATATCGCCGACCTTCTTGCGAACCTGGTAGAAGGCATCCGCGACCTCAGCGGGATTGGTGTCGCCTTTCACCTGCAAGGTGATGATGGCGCTGCCGGCGCGCGTGTAGGAACGGACGAAATCGAGGTGCGGCGTTTCCTGCAGCTTGCGCTCGATCTTGTTGACGACCTGGTCCTCCATGTCCTGGATCGAGGCACCCGGCCAGACGGCCTGGACGACCATGACGCGGAAGGTGAAATCCGGGTCTTCCTTCTGGCCCATGCGCATCAGGCCGAGCGCACCGGCAACGATGATCAGGCCGAACAGGAACCGCGCAATGCTCGGATGCCCGATTGCCCAGCGCGAAAGATTGAAGGGCCGCTTTTCATTGGTGTCGGTGGTCATAGCGCCAGTCCATTTGTCTGATCGTCAGCGCACGCACGTGGCATGCCCACGGAACTTCTAATGCTGGCTTCCGGGCGGCGAGGCTTTCCGAGCGGAGAGACACTCATCGCTGTGGGACGCGAGGATCGATGTTGGGGGGTTACATCGATCCGACGTCTCGACAATCGGGCACCCTGCCGCCCGGAAACCATGAACCGCTTGACCTCGTGGCTTGCGCCGAGGCGAGGAAAAGCCGGTTTTACCTGCTAGCCGTCAGCGCAGGCGCTTGGCGGCGTTACCATCATCGTCCGCCGATGCGGACTGTTGCACCGCATCACCGGTCAGCTTGACCTGCAGATTTTCGGCCATGAATTGTGTGCCCGCCGCAACGACGACATCGCCGGGTTTCAATCCTTCGGCGACACGCACGCCGTCGGCGGTGAATTCGGCGACCTTGACCGGACGCGCGTGGACGGTCTCGCCGTTGCGGTCCACGGTCCAGACGATCTGCTGGCCATCCTTTTGCGCCAGCGCGCTCAACGGGATCGATACGCTTTGTGGGCGGTTGTTGGCCGCCGAAGCTTCGATGTTGGCGGTCATGCCGAGAAGCACACGCGGATCGTTGGGCAGGCTGACGCGAACGGCAAAGGTACGCGACTGCTGATCGGCGCTGCCGGCGACTTCGCGGACCTTGCCGTCGAGCGTCAGCGCATCGTCGGACCAGAAGCCTGCCTTGACGTCCTTGCCCGGCTTGAACTGGGCGATATCCATTTCCGGAACGGCGATCAGCACTTCCTTCTCGCCATCGACGGCAACGGTCACAACCGGCGTGCCGGAGCCGACCACCTGACCGACATCGGCGGTGACTGATGTGACAATGCCGTTCCTATCCGCCTTGAGGTCGGTGTAGAGGACCTGGTTTTTTGCCTGGTCAAGCGTTGAGCGGGCGGAGTTCCGGGTGGCGACCGCTTGGTCATAGCTGAGCGTTGCCTGTTCGAGCTGCGATTTCGACGCGAAGTTCTTGGCAAACAACTGTTCGGCGCGACGGCGGGCAAGGCCTGTTGTCTCGACCTGCCGCTCGGCAGCCTCGAGGCTGGCCTCGGCGCTGTCGACCGAAAGGTCGTAGTCGGCGGGATCGATGCGGGCCAGAACGTCGCCCGGCTTCACGCGCTGGCCGATGTCGACCAGGCGCTCGGTGATCTTGCCGTTGATGCGGAAACCGAGATTCATCTCGGTGCGGGCGCGCACCGATCCGGAGTAGGAGAGCTCACGGGTATCGTTCGCCTTGGCGATCTCGACGATCTTGACCGGCCGGACGGTGTCCTTGACTTCTACTTTTTCCTGCGAGCAGCCGGCGAGCCCAAGCCCCGCGACGAAGACCAGAGCCGGACCGACGGCCGACAACCTGTTCATGATGGATATGGACAAAGGCACTTGCGTACTCCCGAACTGGAGATGGAATTGTCGAGACCGGCGGTCGCCGCCGGTCATTTCTTCAAGGCCCTGATCGCAAACTCGATAAGCTCGTCCGGCATTGCCCGGTTCTCTTTGGCAAGGCACTGGGCGACCATCTGCGGGTGACAGAGGGTGATGATAGCGGCGCCGAAGCACCGCGAAGCGACTTCCGGGTCCTGGTCGGCAAACTCGCCGGCTGCGATCCCGTCGCTGATCACCTCCGCCACCAGGCTGCGGATCCGGTCGATATGCTTTTCGATGACATGCCAATCGCGTTCGATGGCAACGACGACCATTTCGTGCACCTTCTCCTGGTCGAGCATGGTGTCGCGGGTCCACTGATAGTGCGTTTGCGCGTAGCAGCGAAGCTTTTCGCTGGCGGTTCCCGGACTATGGCAGGCGTCGTAGGTCAGTTGATAGCAGGCGGCGAGCATGCGGCCGCAAACGGCCTGGTGGATCTCGACCTTGGAAGCGAAGAAACGGTAAATGTTAGCCGTCGACATGCCGAGTTCGCGCGCTATGTCAGCGACATTGGTCTTGCCGTAGCCGTAGTGGCGGAACAGTCGCTCTGCGCAATCGAGGATGCGCGCGACATTCTCCTGCCGGACCAGGTCGGCCGTATCGAGGGTATCGTGCATCTTGTTTAGTTATCTCTTACGAATGACGAATTTTGAATTTCGTCACTCGTAATTCGAAATCGACTGGATGTCAACTGCGACAATATCGTCTTGGGCGATTGGTAACATCCGTTGACGCCAGTTGGGCGTGATCAGCGTTAATGAAGCCTGTTGCGGTCAGTGCACAGGCACCCCGCTATCGACGCGGTCCCCCACGCGGCTATGTATTGTCATCCAATGCCGCGGAAAAGGAGATCATGGGATGACCGTACTGCGCATCGTCACGAATATCGCGACAGACAGCATTCCGGATGTTCGGAAGTTCTATTCCGACCTGTTCGGGCTCGATGCCGTCATGGATCACGGGTGGCTCGTCACGCTGGCCTCCCGCGAAACAACCATCCCTCAGATCAGCATCGCCAGCGAGGGCGGCTCAGGCACTCCCGTGCCCGATCTGTCGATCGAGGTCGACAATGTCGACGAGGTGTATCTTCGCGCAAAAGAGATCGGTTGCAGAGTGGTCTATGATTTGACCGACGAACCGTGGAGCGTAAGACGTTTCTTCATTGCCGACCCGACCGGTAAGCTGCTCAACGTGCTCTCCCACCTTCGCTAGAAATTGTCTGAAATGTGAGAGAGTTGCGACCTTTCAAGGCTCATTCGTTCTGGAGCGTCGACGGCCGCTGGCTCAAGCTGCGGCACACTAGACCCCCTTCGCCATCTCCCTCAGCCTGAATTTCTGGATCTTGCCGGTCGAGGTCTTCGGGATTTCGGCGAAGAACACCGTCTTGGGGACCTTGAAACGGGCGAGCAGCGCGCGGCAATGGTCGATGATCTCGGCCTCGGTCGCCGTCCTGCCCGGCTTCAGCTCGACATAGGCGACCGGCACCTCGCCCCATTTGTCGTCGGGCCTGGCGACGACGCCGCAGGAGGCGACGGCAGGGTGCTTGTAGAGCGCCTCCTCGACCTCGATCGAGGAGATGTTCTCGCCGCCGGAAATGATGATGTCCTTGGAGCGGTCCTTGAGCTGGATGTAGCCGTCGGGATGCATGACACCGAGGTCGCCCGAGTGAAACCAACCGCCGGCGAAGGCTTCGTCGCTCGCCTTGCGGTTCTTCAGATAGCCCTTCATGACGATGTTGCCGCGGAACATGACCTCGCCGATGGTCTCGCCGTCGGCCGGCGTCTCCGCCATCGTCTCGGGGTCCATCACCGTCAGATCTTCGAGCGCGGCATAGCGCACGCCTTGCCTGGCCTTACTGGCCGCCCTGAGACCCTTTTCGAGCCCATCCCACTCGCTATGCCATTCGTTGACAACGGCCGGGCCATAGGTCTCGGTCAGGCCATAGAGGTGGGTCACGACGAAGCCGGCATCGGCCATGCCCGACAGCACCGCTTCCGGCGGCGGTGCTGCGGCGGTGTTGAAGGTGACCGTCTGCGGGAATTGCCGCTTGTCCTCCTCCCTGGCATTGATCAGCACCGACATCACCACCGGCGCGCCGCACAGATGGGTGACACCGTGATCGGCGATGGCATCGTAGACCGGCTTCGGCCGCACCCAGCGCAGGCAGACATGGGTGCCGATCTGCACGGCCAGCGTCCACGGAAAGCACCAGCCATTGCAGTGGAACATCGGCAGCGTCCACAGATAGACCGCGTGCTTGCCCATGCCGGCGTGGATGGTGTTGGCGTAGGCCATCAGTGCTGCGCCGCGATGGTGGTAGACGACACCCTTCGGATTGCCTGTCGTGCCGGAAGTGTAGTTGAGCGCAATGGCGTCCCACTCGTCGTCGGGCATCGACCAGGCGAAGTCCTCGTCGCCGCCCGCGACAAAATCCTCATAGTCGAGCGTGCCGATCCGCTGGCCCTTGGGATAGGGGGCATCGGCCGCGTATTCGGGATCGTCATAGTCGATAACCAGCGGTTTTACCTTAGCCAGCGCCAGCGCGTCGCCGACGACATTTGCGAATTCGCGATCGGCAATCAGCACCTTGGTTTCGGCGTGGTCGAGCTGGAAGGCGATGACCGCGGCATCGAGGCGGGTGTTGAGCGAATGCAGCACCGCCTTGGTCATCGGCACGCCGAAATGCGCTTCCAGCATCGGCGGTGTGTTGGACAGCATGACGGTGACGGTGTCGCCCTTGCCGATGCCGCGCTTGGCGAGCGCCGAGGCAAGCTTCAGCGATCGCCGCCAGAAATCGCGATAGGTCGTGCGCTGGCGGCCATGGATGATCGCGACATGGTCGGGAAAGGTCTTTGCCGCCCGCTCCAGATAGCTGAGCGGTGTCAGCGGCTGGTGATTGGCTGGATTCCTGTCGAGATCCTGTTCGTAGGGATTGCCCATCCCGTCCTCCCGCACCGTCGTCATCAAGATCTTCTATCAATAGGCTTTCCGCCCGTCATCACCAACGATGTTACGATAGAGCGCCTTTGGCACAATGATGATCTAGATAAAGCGAACGAAAGAGCATCGTTTGCCCTTGCTCAATTTGACTTTTGTCGAGAGCCGTGAATAATGTCAGCAAGGAGATGGCATGGCGATCCGACCGGCAGAACAGCTTATTCACAAGGCCGCCTGGCTCTACTATGCCCACGGCCTGCGCCAGGACCAGGTGGCGAGCCAGCTCAAAATTTCCCGAGCCTCGGTGGCCATGTATCTGCGCAAGGCGCGCGAGACCGGCATCGTCAATATCTCGACATCGACCCAGCTTTTCACCGACGACGTCCTGGCGCGCAAGCTCGAAGACGCGTTGAAGCTCGACGCCGTCTGGATCGCACCGGAAAACGGCCACGTCGCCGATCCTTCGACCGACATTGCGGTGCTGGCGGCGAGCGTCTTTCTCGAACTGGTCAAGAAAGGCGACCGTATTGGCGTCGCCTGGGGGCGGACCGTTTATACGATCGCCGACGTCATGTCCTATGCCGATCTGCAGGATGTCACAGTGGTGCAGCTCTGCGGCAATCTCGGAGCCCCCTATTCCTACCGTCCCGACCAATGCACCATGGAAATCGCGCGCCGGCTCAACGCAGAGGGGCTCAACTTCTACGCACCGCTGGTGCTGACGACGGAGGAACTGGCGCGCGGCCTGCGCGCCGAGCCGGTGATCCGCGGGCAATTGTCGGGCATCAGTCAATGCGATCTGGCGCTTTACTCGGTCGGCACAGTCGACGCCGACAGCCATGTCGTCAAATGCGGCGCGCTGACGACAAGCGAAATGGATGTGCTGCGGCGGGCCGGCGCTGCCGGCGTCATCGCCGGGCAGATCATCGACGGCCAAGGCAAGGCGCTCGACTGCAGCTACAACCGGCGGGTCATTTCGGCAGAGCTGTCATCGCTGCGCAACATCGAAAAGCGCCTCGTGGTGGTGCAGGAGGACAGCAAGTTCGGACCGCTGGTGGCGGCGATGGCGGGTGGGCTGTGCACGCATCTGGTGGTCGGCGCCCGGATGGCGCGACGGCTGCTCGACCATGCCGGATCGGCAACGGAGAAGGTCGCCTAGATTAAAACTCCGCCGCGGGCGCATTGTCATCAAAGCGTCGCGGCGTTCCTGTTCACAACAAAAAGAGAAATCGGACGAAGCGAACATGATGAACCTGTGGAATGACGGCGAGGCGGAGAAGCTGGTTGCCGACTATGCAAAAAAGGGCGTCAGTCGCGACCTGGCGCTGCGCGTCTATACGACCAGGCTTCTGGGTGGCGAACCGCGGCTTGTGCTGCATGGCGGCGGCAATACCTCCTGCAAGACAAAGGCCACCGATCTTGTCGGCGACGAATGGGACGTGCTCTGCGTCAAGGGCAGCGGCTGGGACATGGGCGTCATCGAGCCGCAAGGCCTGCCGGCGGTCAAGCTCGGCGCGCTCTTGAAGGCGCGGTCGCTCAAAAAACTCTCCGACGAGGACATGGTCGCCCTGCAGCGGGTGAACCTCATCGACCCGTCTTCGCCGAACCCTTCGGTCGAGACGCTGCTGCACGCCTTCCTGCCGCATAAATTCGTCGACCACACGCATTCGACCGCCGTTCTGGCCATCGTCGACCAGGACGACAGCGAGGCGTTGAGCAAGAAAGTCTTCGGCAACAAGATGGGATTCGTGCCCTACATCATGCCGGGCTTCGACCTGGCGAAGGCGGCGGCCGACGTCTTCGACGCCGACCCTGATATCGAAGGCCTGATCCTCGACAAGCACGGCATTTTCACCTTCGGCGACGACGCCAAACAGGCCTACGATCGGATGATCCATCATGTGACCATCGCCGAGGATTTCATCGCCAGCCACGGCAAGCCGCGCACCGAAAAGGCGGACTTGCCGGCCAGGCTGGCGAAGCCTGCGGACATTGCACCGATGCTGCGCGGCGCAGTGGCGGCAGCGCGCGGCGAAGGCCGCTTCGACCGCATGATCAGCGATTTCCGCACCTCGGACGCGATCGTCGATTTCATCAATTCGGCCAGGATTGCCGACTATGCCGGGCGTGGCGTGTCCACGCCCGACCTGTCGATCCGCATCAAGACCGGACCGATGGCGCTGCCGGCACCCGATGCGGACAAGATCGGCGACTACAAGTCCGTCATTCACCAACATGTCGAGGAATTCGCCAAGGACTATCGCGCCTACTTCGAAACCAACGACGCGCTCGACGATGTGAAGCGCACGATGCTCGACCAGATGCCGCGGCTGACGCTGGTGCCGGGTCTCGGCATGTTCGGCCATGGCCGCACGCTGAAGGATGCGAAGATCGCCTCCGACGTCGGTGAAATGTGGATCGAGGCGGTGCGCGGCGCCGAAGCGGTCGGCGATTTCCGGCCGCTCTCCAAAGCCGATCTGTTTCCGCTCGAATACTGGTCGTTGGAACAGGCCAAGCTCGCCTCCAACAAGCCGAAGCCGCTGACCGGCCAGGTCGTGCTGGTCACCGGCGGCGCCGGCGCGATCGGCGCCGCCACGGCGAAGCTGTTCTCCGACAACGGCGCCCATGCCGTCGTCGTCGATCTCGACGCGGCAAGGGCTGCCGAGGCGGCTAAAAAGGCCGGCAACAGTTCGATCGGCATCGGCGCCGACATCACAGATCCGGCGCAGATGCGCGCTGCGTTCGACAAGGCGGTCGCCGTCTTCGGCGGCCTCGACATTCTCGTCTCGAATGCCGGTGCGGCCTGGGAGGGCAGGATTGGCGAGCTCGACGACGCCACTTTGCGCAAGAGCTTTGAACTCAACTTCTTCGCCCACCAGTCGGCGGCGCAGAACGCGGTGCGCATCATGCTCGAACAGGGCACCGGTGGCGTGCTCCTGTTCAACACCTCCAAGCAGGCAATCAATCCGGGCCCGAAGTTCGGCGCCTATGGCGTGCCGAAGGCGGCGACGCTGTTCCTGTCAAGGCAATATGCCCTCGATTATGGCGCCCATGGCATCCGCTCGAATGCCGTCAACGCCGACCGCATCCGTTCCGGGCTATTGACCGATTCCATGATCGCCAGCCGCTCGGGCGCGCGCGGCGTATCGGAAAAGGAATACATGTCGGGCAATCTGCTCGGGCAGGAAGTGACGGCCGAGGACGTGGCCCAGGCCTTCCTGCATCATGCACTAGCCGAGCGGACCACCGCCGATGTGACGACGGTGGACGGCGGCAACATCGCCGCGGCGTTGAGGTAGATCAACCACCTTGCCGAATTGGTATTTTGTAGCTACATTGTGGCCCAACATCAGGGAGTCACAACATGGCAGTAACGGATACCGTAGTCCGCGCTCGGATCGATTCGGCGACAAAGGATCAGGCAACGGAGGCCTTGGCGGCAATGGGATTGTCCGTTTCCGACGCTATCCGCCTACTTCTTGTCCGCGTCGCCGCCGACAAGGAGTTTCCCTTTCCGGTGAAAGTGCCGAACGCAACCACCCGAAAGGCTATGGTCGAATTGGAGCAGGGCAAGGGCAAGCGTTTCGCCTCGGCCGAGGAGTTGTTCAAGGATTTGGGAATCTGATGTGCTGACGCCCGTTCGCTCTGGGCAATTTCGTCGCGACGTGAAACGTGCGGAGAAGCGGGGCAAGGACCTTGGGAAATTGCGCGAACTGCTAGGCCTCCTACTCGCCGGGAATGAACTACCGGCGAGCTACAAGGACCACTCGCTGAAGGGGGACTGGAAAGGCTATCGTGACGCTCACATAGAACCAAATTGGCTTTTGATCTATCGTGTTGCCGGTGACGAGCTCCAGCTTGCTCGCACCGGCTCACATTCCGATCTGTTCAACGAGTAGAGCCCGGCGATCCTATCAGCACCCCCGCTGTGAAGACAAAGCCGCTTGCAGCAAGCTTGCTGCAAGCGGCTAGGTTCAAGTGCTGAGGGCTCTGTCTCGAAGCTACTTCGCGTTCGGGTTCGGCATCCAGGCCGGCATCGCGACATCGGCATGGGCGAACTGCGGCAGCTTGGCCGAGAGGTCTTCCATGTTCTTGATGTCCTTGTCGATCAGATCCTTCTGGGTGATCAGCGTCGGCGGCACGATGACGTTGTGGCCGGGGTCTTCGCCGGCCAAAAGCTGCGCCAGCGCGCGCACCGAAACCTGGCCGACGACGGCCGGGTTGGTCGCCGCGGTTGCCGCCCAGGCGCTGTCGGGCTCGCGCATCGCGGCGATGTCGGAGGTCGAGATGTCGGCCGAATAGATCTTGATGTCCTTGCTCAAGCCGGCCTCGTCGACAGCGATCTTCACGCCCTTGGCGAATTCGTCATAGGGCGCGAACATCACTTTGATGTCGGGGTTGGCCGACAGCACCGAGCGAGCCTGGTTGGCGACGGAATTGGCGATCGGATTGTCGAGCGTGCCGAACATCGCAGCCTCGTTGATGCCGGCATATTTCTTCTTGAAGTCGAGCCAGGTTTCGTTGCGGCGGTCGAGCGGCGCGATGCCGGCGACGTAGACATAGCCGGCCTTCCAGCTCTCGCCATTGTCCTTGATCGCCTGTTCGAGGGCGAGGCGGGCGAGATCGCGGTCCGACTGCTCGATCTGCGGGATTTTGGGGTTTTCGACATTGACGTCGAACGCGACCACCTTGATGCCGGCATCGACCGCGCGCTGGGCGGCTTCCTTCATCGATTCCGTCAGTCCGTGCTGGATGATGATGCCCTGGACGCCGAGCGCGATGGCCTGGTCGACCATGTCTGCCTGAAGGGCGGCATCCTGACGGCTGTCGAGGACGCGCAGATCGACGCCAAGCGCCTTGGCCTGCGCTTCGACACCGGAGAGGTAGGCCTGGAAGAAGTCGCCGGTCGAGAGATAGCGGACCAGCGCGATCTTGACGGCGCCGGGCTTGTCGAAAGGCGCCGGTTTGTCCTGCGCCATCGCCGGCGTCTGCATCAGCAGCGCGGCGCCGGCAAGCCCAAGCGCTGCCTTCAAAAGTCTTCTTGTGATCTTCATGTTGTTTCCTCCACTTGTTGAACTCAAATTTCAGCCGATCGAAATCCTACCCCTTGCCCCTGCCGGAAAGGGCGAAGGTGAAGACAAGGGCGACCACGAGAACCACGCCCTTGATGAAATCCTGCGTGTAGTAAGGCGCGTTCATCATCGTCAGGCCTTGCAGCAGCACGCCGACAAACACCGCACCGACGGCCGTGCCGAAGGCGTTCGGCTTGGCGGCCCCGAGGACCGCGTAGCCGATGAGCGCCGCAGCCACTGCGTCGAGCAGGAGATTATTACCCGAGGCGATGTCGCCGCGTCCAAGCCGGGCAGCGAGCAAAATGCCGCCGATCGAAGCAAAAACTCCTGAAATAACGTAAGCCCAGATTTTGTATGCCTTGACAGGCGCGCCGGCGAGCTCGGCCGCCCGTTCGTTGCTGCCGACCGCGTACATCATGCGGCCGAAACGGGTGTATTCGAGAAAGAACCAGATCAGCGCTGCAAGCACGAGCAGGACCACCACCGAAACCGGGATGAGGTTCGGGATGAAGAAATCGAAGCGGTGGCGGCCCAGTGCCAGGAATGCGGCGCTGAACGTGCCATTGGCGACCGAGCCGTCGGGCATCGTCATGCCTGTGGCGATCGAGCGGCCCTCGGTCGGAATGCGCTGCAGGCCGACGAGCAGGAACATCATGCCGAGCGTCGCCAAAAGATCCGGCACGCGCATATAGACGATCAGCCAGCCATTGATGAGGCCGACGATGACGCCGATTGCGAGACAGGCGATAACCGCGACGACGGCGTTCTGCTCCAGCACCACCATGACATAGGCTGCCGCCATCATGGCGCTGGTGGCGACGGAACCGATCGACAGGTCGAAGCCGCCGACGACCAGCGTGGCGGTGACGCCAAGCGCCAGCACGCCGGTGATGGCGACCGACTGGAAGATGAAGACGGCACTTTGCGGCGAGACAAAGCCATCGGCGGCGATGGCGAAATAGGCGATCAACCCGAACAGCAAAACGATGAAGCCATAGCGGATGGCATGGTCGCGCGCGGCTGCCATCTCAATCCAACCCGAACTCATACCATCTCCATTCCAATTCTCATCATCCGCCCCTTCTCAGGCCGCGCTGTGCAACGGCCCGCCCGCCACTTCAGCCAGCAGGCGATCGAGGTCGATGTCGGCGTTGCGATGTTCGCCAACGATTGTCTGCTCCGACATCACCAGGATGCGATCGGCGGTCTCCAGTGCCTCGTCGAGTTCAGTGACGAACAGCAGCGTCGCTCGGCCGTTCGCGCTCGCCCGCAGCTTGGCCGCGATATCGCGCCTGGCCGAAATGTCGACGCCCTGAAAAGGCTCATCCAGAATGAACAGTTTTGCCGCCTGCGACATCCAGCGGGCGACCATCACCTTCTGCTGATTACCGCCGGAAAGGGCCGACATTTCGTCCTTCTCCGAGCGGCAGACGATGCCCAGCTCCTGGATCTGGCGACGGGCGATGGCGCGCTCGATGCGGCGCTTGAGAACGCCGAGGCGCGACATCCGCTTGTGGAACGGCAGGCTGATGTTTTCCTGGATGTTGAAATCGCCGACGATCCCGCTCGTCGCGCGGTCCTTGGCGACGAGAAACACGCCGGCGGCGATCGCTTCGCCCGTCGATCCCGGCGCATAGAATTTGCCGTTCAGCATCATGGTGCCGGAGAGCGGCTTGCGCACGCCAAACAGCGTCTCGGCGAGCGCGGTCTTGCCGACGCCGACAAGGCCGGTGATGGCGACGACCTCGCCATCACCGAGCGTCAGCGAGATCGACCTGGAACCCTCCGCAATCCGCAACCCGTCGATCGTGAGGACAGGCTTGGCCGAATTCCTGGCGACGATCCGGTCGAGGTGGATCTTGCGGCCGAGCATGGCGTTGACCGCGCCTTCATAATCGAGCGGCTTGCGGTCGAAAACACCTGAGACGACGCCGTCGCGCATCGAGACGATGCGATCGGCAAGCCGCCTGATGTCGGACATGCGATGCGAGATGTAGAGGATCGCGACACCGTGCTCGCGAAGCCTGTCGAGCAGCGCGAAAAGCCGGTCGGCCTCGGCGCTGGACAGAGAGGAGGTCGGCTCGTCGAGGATCAGCACTTTCGGCTGATGCGCCATGGCGCGGGCAATCGCCACCATCTGTCGGTCGGCCAGCGAGAGATCGCTGATCCTGGCTTTCAAGTCGATCGTCAGTCCCATGCGGTCGGCGACCGCCTTTGCTTCGCGGCGCACCCGGCCCGGATTGAACAGTGTTGGCGCGCCACTGCCACTCAGTCTGTCCAGCGTCAAGTTGGTGGCGACGTCGAGATCTGCGACGACACCGTCATTGATGTTTTGATGAACGGTGACGACGCCGGCGCGGATCGCCTCGGCCGGGGTTTTCGGCGCGAACTCATGACCGGCGAGGTTCATCATGCCGCCGCCGCGCTGGTAGACGCCGCTGACGATCTTGACGAGGGTGGATTTGCCGGCGCCGTTAGCGCCCATCAGCACGGTCACTTCGCCGGCATGCAATTCGAGCGAGACGCCGCCAAGCACCTCGATATGGCCGAAGGATTTCCTCAGGCCGTCCACGCGGAACACGGCATCATTGCCCATTCGTTCCTCCCTGGCCATGACGCTATGGGCTATATCGGCAATTGTCAACACGATTGACAATTGCCAGAGAGCTTCCTAGCTTGGACCAACCGCCATGGCTTCACTATGATGGGAGCACCAAAGCGGGAGGGTGAGGATGACTGGGAAATCGCCGTTCGAAGCACTGTCGGTCGAGACATTGGCGGCACGCCTCGGCGCCAATGAGGCCCTGTGTTCGCATATCGGCAAGGACACGGCCCGCTGGAAGGTCCGCGAAGTCGGCGACGGCAATCTGAACCTGGTCTTCATCGTCGAGGGCGCCACGGGTGCTGCCGTCGTCAAGCAGGCCCTGCCCTATGTCCGCCTGGTCGGCGACAGCTGGCCGCTGCCATTGAAGCGCTCCTTCTTCGAATATCACGCGCTGACGCGGCAAGAGGCGAGAGCGCCCGGTTCGGTGCCTGACATCTATTACTTCGACGAGGGCCAGGCGCTGATCATCATGGAATATCTGTCGCCGCACATCATCCTGCGGCGTGCGCTGATCGAGGGCCGGCAACTGCCTGGTATCGCAAGAGACATCGGCCTGTTTATGGCCCGCACCCTGTTTCGCGGCTCCGACCTCAGCATGGCGACCAAGGATCGCAAGGCCGACCTGGCGCTGTTCGCCGACAATGTCGAGCTCTGCGACATCACCGAGAACCTGGTCTTCTCCGATCCCTATTTCGATGCCAAGTTGAATCGGCATACGAGCCCACAACTCGACCGCATCGTCGACGAGTTGCGCGCCGACCGCGATCTCAAGGTCGAGGCGCAGCGGCTGAAGCATATCTTCGCGGCCAATGCGGAGACACTGCTGCACGGCGACCTGCATTCCGGCTCGATCATGGTCACCGACACCGAAACGCGAATGATCGATCCCGAATTCGCCTTCTACGGGCCGATCGCTTTCGACGTCGGCATGCTGCTTGCCAATTTCTGGATGGCGTTCTTCTCGCAGCGCGGCCATGAGCAGAGCGGAAAGCGCGACGCCATGCGCGCCTATCTGCTCGACGTCACGGTCGAGACATGGTCGGTGTTCCGCACCGAGTTCTCGCATCTGTGGCGAACCGAGCGCACCGGCATGCTCTACCAGAAGAGCCTGTTCGAGGATCAGGGCGACAGGCTCGGCGCCGAACAGGCGCTCGATCATGTGCTGCATCAGATCTGGGACGATTTGCTGGGCTTTGCCGGTATCGAGATCCATCGGCGCATTCTTGGTCTCGCCCACAACGCCGATTTCGAGACCATTGCCGACGAGGATCTGCGCGCCACATGTGAGGCCAAGGCGCTGAAATTCGGCCGCCACCTCGCCGTCAACCGGCGCCAGATCCATAGTATCGACGAGGTCAACAAATTGGCCGCGCTGATCGAACAGGAGAGCAGGATTTGAACGTCGGCGAGCGCCATTACCGCACCATCTGGCTGAGCGACGACGGGCGTTCGGTGGAGATCATCGACCAGCGCTGGCTGCCGCATGATTTCCGCGTGGAAAAAGTCGGAACCGTTGCCGGCATCGCAACGGCGATCCGCGACATGTGGGTGCGCGGCGCGCCGCTGATCGGCGTCACCGCAGCCTATGGCGTCGCCATGCAAATGGCCGACGACCCTTCCGATGCAGCACTCGACGGCGTCTGGGAGGTTTTGCACGAAACCCGACCGACCGCGATCAATCTGCGCTGGGCGCTCGACGAGATGCGAGGTTTCCTACGACCTCTGCCAGCCGAGCAACGCGCCCAGGCCGCTTATCGGCGCGCCGGCGAAATCGCCGACGAGGATGTCGGCCTCAACCGCGCCATCGGCGCCAACGGACTTGAAATCATCAAGGAAATCGCGGCGCGCAAGCAGCCGGGCGAACCGGTCAACATCTTGACCCATTGCAATGCCGGCTGGCTGGCCACCGTCGACTACGGCACCGCCACGGCGCCGATCTATCTGGCAACGGAAGCGGGCATTCCCGTTCACGTCTATGTCGACGAAACGCGCCCGCGCAACCAGGGCGCACAGCTGACCGCGTGGGAAATGGCCGGGCACGGCGTGCCGCACACACTGATCGTCGACAATGCCGGCGGCCATCTGATGCAGCGCGGCCAGATCGACATGGTCATCGTCGGCACCGATCGCACCACCGCCGACGGCGATGTCTGCAACAAGATCGGCACCTATTTGAAAGCGCTGGCCGCGGCCGACAACGGCGTACCGTTCTATGTCGCGCTGCCCTCGCCGACCATCGACTGGACGGTGGGCGACGGACTGGCGGAAATTCCGATCGAACAGCGTTCCAGCGACGAGGTTTCGCTGGTCTGGGGCAAGACCGTAAATGGCGAGATTGCGCAAGTCCGCATCTCGCCGGAGACGACGCCCGCGGCAAACCCGGCCTTCGACGTGACACCGGCGCGGCTGGTCACCGGACTGATCACCGAACGCGGCGTCGCCAAAGCGTCGCGCGAAGGCTTGAAGGCGATGTTTCCCGGACGCGGTTAGGTAGTTCCGCAAAGACCCGAGTTCGGCACCGGTCGTAGTTCAGAAATCGCGGCTCTGTGCGATCTCCAGCGAGCTTACGAAATGCAGTGAGCGCTGCAGAGCGCTGCGAATGGTGGCGATATCGACGGGAGTATTTCGCCGCCGGGGATCATGGCGTCGTGGGCGCTCCAATCGCAACGGCAATTCGATGCTGACCGGCAGCGCCGCGGGAAGGATTGCCCAGTACGCTCCATAGTCAATCGAGCCGTCACCGACGGCACAGAATGCCCACCCAGCCCCGGTGCTGACAACATCCTTCAGATGAGCGTGACCGACCGTGTCGATGGCGGCCGCGATATCTTGCGCCGGCTGCACTGTCTCGCAGCTATAGGTGAAAACGTTTCCGGCGTCGTGGTTCAGGCGTACATGCCGTGATCCGATCTCGCGGATGAAGCTTGCCCCAAGTTGAGCGCTGCCGAGCAAGTCACCATGGCCATGTCCGGGGTTTTCTAGCGCCAGAACGATGCCGGTCTGTTCCAGTCTCGGCAGAACGGCATCGATCGTTCTGCGGATGATCGCCCGGCCCACGATCGGGCCGGCATTGGTGATCAGGAAGGATGCACCAAGACCGGCGGCAAAGGCGACGCGTCGAACCAACGCATCCACCGCATCGGGCGCCGAAAGGTCGAGATGGGCCGACACGACATTGATACCAAGCCCGGCATTCTCGGCTGTCTGGCGCAGCTTCACCGCCTTTGTGCCGGTAAACATGCCTTCATCGAAATCGACATAACCGCGAATGAAGGCCGGTTCGACATGATGGGCGCCGGCCGCCGCCATTTCCGCGATGGCCAACTCCATGGAGTAACCGTCGAAGAGTGCGGTCGAAACCGATATGATGCGCGACGTCGAAGGCAGCGCTCAGGCCCCCTTGCCGTAGACGATCAGTTCGGAGGCTTCCTTCACCTTGGCCGGCGACAGCGCCTCGCGCCAGTCGTCGCGGACCACGACGCCCTTGGCGAACCGCATCAGGCGCAGGGCTGCGTCGGACGGTACTTTCGGAGAGAAGCCGAACCACATGGCGATCTCGACGTTCAGATGGCCAATCAGAAAATCAAGGGCAGCCTGTCTGGGAATGCCGTATTTGCGCTCGCATTCCGAGACAGCCTCGACCATGGTGTCGACGAATGGCATGGCAACCATTTCCGACAGACCGGGCTCGAGGATCGCCAGCTGTTCGACGGTCACGCGGTGGCTTTCGATGATCGGCGACCACATCGCCTTGCACACTTCTTCACCAAGCGCGTAGTGCTCTTCCGGGCCTTGCATCAGGGCGCAGACGATCGATTGCCTAGCGATGCCGCCATGATAGTCGCGGCGAGCCGCCCACTCCGTCTCGTCGTTGAACAAGGGCGGATGACAGGGATGGCCGACAAAATAGGTCAGATCCGGCCGATCCTTCGGCAGGTCGCCGGCGTATGGTGCCGCGGCATCGAGAATGAGAAGCATGGTGCCTTTCGCCAGCATCGGCGAAATCTGCCGCGCCACCTGGCCAATGATATTGTCCGGCAGAGCCATCACCACGACCTTGGCGCCGGGAATGCCCTCTTCCATGGCGACAGCCTGGATGTTGGCCTCCGCCAAGCGTAAGCGGCCCGCATCGCCGAGCTCTACGGCGCGGACATCGTAGCCCGCTTCGATCAGCTTGCGAGACACGCGGAAGCCCATCTTCCCGCCTGCTCCCAGCAACGCTACGGATATTGTCATTTCCTTCTCTCCCATTTGTCTTGATGAAGCGCCGATGGCGCAGATTTAACCGAACGCTTGCAGCGCGGCTTCAAGCTCTGGATGTGTGGCGGCATAATCATGCGCGGGAATGCCTGCCGCCGCGGCATCAAAAGCATCGTGGAGGCTTTGGACACCCGCGGCCGGTCCACCTGGATGCGCCATGATGCCGCCGCCGCAGCAATAGATGAAATCGTTCGAGCCAAGCCTCCTGTAGGTCTCTGCCGCTTGCACCGCCGTCTGTCCGGACGAAAACACCGGCATCGCTATATCGGGGCGGTCCGCCCGCTCGAACATCGGCGTCAGGCAGGCATGAGCCGAGGCCATCACCGACTCGTCCTGCTCGCAGAATTTGTTGGACAGTCCATTGACATGCATGTGGTCGATGCCGGCCAGCCGCCAGAACTTCTGATAGGCGAGATAGGTCATGCCCACGTCGGGGGAACGGCCAAAGAGGCCCCAGCCGGCACGATGACCGTGCAGCGAAACAGCGGAATGACGGCGCACCTCGATGACGCCCGACAGGCCGACGGAATTCAGGACAAGCATGGCGCAGGTCCCGCCACGACGCTCGATCAGATCCAGCTGACGACGCATGGCATCGAAATCTCCGGAAATATTGGCCGCATACATAACCTTTCGGCCCGTTCTGTCGGCGTGCCTGTCTATCACCGCCATGACCGCTTCAAACCGGTATTCGAATGGCGAATGCGGTGGATCGCCCATCAGTTCGTCGTCCTTGATAAAATCGAGGCCCGCGGCAATCAGCGTGTCGGCAAGGGCCGCCGTTGCCTCCGGCGAGAGGCCAATACTCGGTTTGACGATCGTGCCGATCAGCGGGCGCCGTTCGATACCTGTCAGGCGACGTGTTCCCGCGACAGCGAAAGCCGGTCCTGGATAGGCATCGGCAAAGACATCGGGAAAAGCGACGTCCAGCAGCCTCATGGCCGAAAAATGGTGCAATTCAAACAGGTTGCCGAGAACCGTCGACCATACCGAAGCAAGAACGGTGCCTGTATTTTCAATGTTCCAGGAAAGCCCGACCTTGGCCCGGCGAGGTTTGGTGTCACCAAGCGTTTTCGGCGAACGCGAAAACGGCAATGCCTCCGTCTCGACCTCTGCGATATCCTCGATGAATTCGACGCGGGCTCCAAACCTCTGCAGAAGCTCCGGCGTCTCTCCGGGAACCGCCCGGAACGTTCCGCTTGATTGCTCGCCCGCCATTGCAGCTGCAGCCACCTCCAGCGGGTAGCGGGTTTCGATCAGATAGGCGGCAGAGATTCGACCCGTCAATGCACGCGTCCCGGCTGCAATCACACTCATGGCGACGAGCGTTAGCACCAAAAAGACATTATGTCATCATATGACTTTCTCCGGAAAAAAATTCCGCCAATCGGAATATTCAGCCGGCCCCGCCGCCGGCCAGTTTCGAATAGAGTTCATTGGCGCGGCCAATATGCTCGGCCATGGCGGCGCTCGCGCCTTCGGCATCGCCGCTGGCGATCGCTTTGTAGATCCGTTCGTGCTCCTCGACCGTCAGACGCTCGGCACCTTTGACCGCCACAAGGTCCCGCTTGAATCGAGACAACCACTCAAGCATTCCCTTTGCCACCGCCGCTATCATCGAATTGCCGCTCATTTCGGCGATGACTTCATGGAATTGCATGTCGGCAGCAACAAATCGCGCCTGGTCGCCCTTTGCGTCCTGCAAATGGCGCAAGGTCTCGGCAAGGCGTTCCAGATTCTTGGCCGTGGCGCGCCGCGTGGCTATCCGGACAAGGCCGGTTTCCAGTAAGAGCCTGACTTCCTTGAGTTCTTCCAGGCCCCGAGAGTTGGTCGCAAGCATCATCACCATTGCCGCGGAGACCTGATCGACGATCACCTCGGGCGTCGGGTTGATCACGCGGGCACGTTCTCCGTGGGAAATCTTGATAAGCCCCATCTGCTGCAGCGACAGCATTGCTTCCCGGATCGATGGGCGCCCCACGCCGATCATCGTCATCAGCTCTTTTTCCGAAGGCAATTGAGAACCAGGCGGAAACTCGGACGTCGAGATTGCCGCCATCAGCCGGTCAAGCACCTCCACATACAACTTCTTCTTCTGGACCGGCTCCATCTGCCCCTCCATTCCGTGATCATTCTTCCCGGCATATCGATCCGAATCGCATCGACAAACAAGGCTTCTTTCGCCAATTGACATTACATATATGATGACCTAACGTCCAGTCGCGGGTCGGTGTCGATATATCGCCGGTCCGAGCGGCAACACGGTTGCCGAAAATGAGCCGAGTTTCTTGGGAGGAGAACTTCATGGCGCTGACAAGACGTGAATTCACCGTGGCGACACTCGCCAGCCTTGCCGCCACCAGTGGCATGACGCTTGCCGTGCGCGCCGAAGGGACAAAAACGATCGCTGTCCTTTTCGATGGGCTCTATTCGGAGTTCTGGGTCGCAGGCATCCAGATCATTCGCGACGACCTAAAGAAACGCGGCTTCGAAATCATGGAAGCCATATCGGACAAGGACGACAACAAGCAGTTTGAACAGGTCCGCGCCGCGATCGCCCGCAAGGTCGACGGCATCATCATCGTTCAGACCGATTCCAACGCCGTCATTCCGGCGATCAAGGCCGCGAACGCGGCCAAGATCCCGATGGTGCATTTCAATCGACCGCCGGCGCCGTCAGACGCATTTTCGGTCGCCATCCAGGCGGACAATCAGAAGATCGCCCGCGATGCGGTCCTATATGCCTGTGACGTCGCCAAGAAATCCGGCCAGAAGCACAAGGCGGCCATCCTGATTGGCGACCTCGGAGATCCAAACGCCATTCAACGCCGCGACGGATTCGAAGAAGCTGTCGCGCAATTTCCCGATGTCATCGAGGTTGTCGCCAAGATCCCGACTGACTGGAATGCCGATACCGCTTTTGCCGGCTTGACCAACGCACTCCAGGCCAATCCCGATATCTCTTTCCTGTTCACGTCGTCGGACTTCCTGATCCCGCAGATCCAGCAAGCACTGAAGTCGGCCGACAAGTGGCACAAGATAGGAGAAGAAGGGCACGTGATCTTTGCCGGCTTCGACGGGTTCCCGAGTGCCTATGGCCTCATGAAGGACGGCTACATGGAATCCTGCGGCGTGCAGAACCTGTTCCTGGAAGCCGAACTTGCCATTCAGGCAATCCTTGACCTTCAAGCCGACAAGACGGTCGAAAAATTGCTGATCGACCCGGGTTTTGCAATCACCCAGGCCAATATAGCCGAGAAGCAGGGCGAGATGTGGGGCTACATCCTGTGGAAGGAGAAGAACCCCGGCTGAGCCGAAACGGCATTTCTCCCGGCAACGGGCCCGTGGCGGTTTCCACGGGTCCACTCCGGAAATATCCGTATCGCATCATGCATTCATGGGAGTTGAGATGGCTGCCGTACCGCCAGCGGAGACGCTGTTTCCGGCGCATAAACAAGCCCGCGCGCTGAGGTTGGGAAAGCTTCTGCTTTCGGAGTACTTCGTTCTGGTGCTCTGCGTCGTTTATGTCGCGGCCATCTATCCTTTCGTGCCCGAAATTCTGTCATGGGAAGTGGCCTCGAATATTCTCGGCGACATGATGCCTTTGCTGGTTGTCGCTATCGGTCAGACTTTCGTGCTGATCGTCGCCGGTATCGATCTTTCCGTAACGGCGATTGTGTCGTTGGCAGCCGTCGTCGGCGCATCGATCATGACGGGGACGGGCGGTTATCTGGCCGGGTCGGTGTTCGCCGTTCCCGGTGCGATCGTGGCCATGCTACTCGTCGGCTTTGCGATCGGCGCCATCAACGGCTTGTCCGTGGTGAAACTCAACATGCCGTCTTTCATCGTGACACTCGCCACGCGCATGTTCGTTGCCGGGCTGGCGATCTGGTACGTCACCTTCCGTTCGACATCGTCCTCCATCGCCAACCTGCCGGACAGTTTTGCAGCCTTCGCCACGGGCGACCTGGCGGGTGTTCCCTATACGGTAATTCTCACGGCTGTCATCGCCGTCATTGCCCATATGCTGCTGTCGCGGACGCAATTCGGACGCTGGGCCTACGCGGTAGGCGCCAACGCAAGCGCGGCCCGGGTTTCAGGTATTCCCGTCAGCCGCACGATCATGATCACCTTCATCATCAGCGGCACATGCGCTTCGGTAGCCGCCATGATGTACACCTCGCGTATGCAGACGGGCTCGCCCATCGCTGGCGAAAAAATCCTGCTGGATGTGATCGGTGCTGTCGTCATCGGCGGAACAAGCCTGTTCGGCGGGAAGGGCAAGATCGTCTGGACGGTATTCGGCGTGCTCTTTCTGCTGCTGATCGACACCTCGATGAAGCTGCTCGGATCATCCTTGTTTGCGATCTACATCATCAAGGGCGGCGTCATCCTGCTGGCGGCGATGGTCGATACGCTGCGCCACCGGCTGCTGACAGGACGTTGAGGACGATATCGTGGCACCTCTTCTGGAAGTCGAAGGCCTCAGCAAGTCGTTCTTTGGAGTCACGGTCCTCAATGGCGTCGGGTTCGCCGTCGATCGGGGCGCGGCGCTGGGGCTGGTCGGTGAAAACGGCTCCGGCAAGTCCACAAGCATGAATATTCTTGGCGGCGTGTATCAGGCCGATTCCGGCACGATGCGGCTTGAAGGCCTGTCGTACCAGCCGGCAAATCCAAAGGCAGCCACGGCGGCTGGGATCGCCTTCATCCATCAGGAGCTGAACCTCTTTCCCAACCTGACGATCGAGGAGAATCTCTTCATCGATGCCTTCCCACGCCGCGCCGGTCTGCCGCTGATCGATCGATCGCGGATCCGCCGCAGCACGGCTGAATTGCTGCTGCAGGTCGACCTTGATCATAGCCCCTCGACGCCGGTCTCGAAGCTGAGCCAAGGCGAACGGCAACTGGTTGAGATCGCCAAGGCCTTGTCACGCAGCGCAAAGCTGATCATCTTCGATGAGCCCACGACTTCGCTGACCCGACCGGAGGTCGAGCGACTGTTCGCCATTATCGGCAGGCTGAAGAAACGCGGCATCGGCATTATCTATATCAGCCATGCTCTTGAGGACGTGATGTCGGTCTGCGAGAGCATAATCGTGCTGCGGGACGGTCGCGTAGCGGGCGGCGGCGCGCGCCCGACGCTGGGGATGCAGCAGATCATCTCGATGATGGTCGGCCGCTCGATCGACGCAATCTACCCGGAACGCAACGCCAGGCCGGCGTCGGAAACGGTTCTGTCGGTTCGCGGTCTCAGCCAGCCCGGCGTTTGTGAGGCCATCTCCTTCGACATTCATGCCGGTGAGATCGTCGGCCTGGCAGGTCTGATGGGGTCTGGTCGCTCAGAGCTGGCGCGCATGCTCTTCGGACTCGATCGCTTTTCAAGCGGGACCATTCATCTCGACGGTCAGGAGCTTCACGACCCCTCGCCCGCCAAGGCGATGACGGCGGGAATGGCATTCCTGACGGAGGATCGGCGTGGCGAGGGGCTGATAATGGATTTCAGCATTGCCGAAAACATCGTGCTTGCATCGCTTGATAGCGTTTCCGGCATGCTTGGCCTGCTCTACGGCAGCCGGATCTCGGCAGCCGCAAGCGAGATGGGCACGGCCATGCATCTGTCCACCACCCGCGTCGACGATACGCTCGTCAAGCATCTATCGGGCGGCAATCAGCAGAAGGTGGTGATCGGCAAATGGCTGCGACGCAAGCCGCGCCTGTTTGTCCTGGATGAGCCCACGCGCGGCATCGACGTCGGAGCGAAGCAGGAGGTCTACCGGATCATCAACCGGTTGGTGGAAGATGGCAGCGCCGTCTTGCTGATCTCGTCCGAGATCGAGGAACTGCTCGGCCTTTCCGATCGCATCCTGACGATCTCGCGCGGCGAACTCACAGGCTCGTTCGAACGGCAGAATTTCGATCGTGAGGCGATTATGACGGCAGCGACCGGACTTGCTGGAAAGATACTTGCCGGAAAGATACTTGCCGCAAAGATTGAGGCCGTCCAATGAAACCCGGCAATCGAGCCATCCTGCTTATCCTGCAGAATGCCCCCTACGTCCTTTTTATCATTCTCCTGGTCGTCTTCGGACTGATGTCCGATCGCTTCCTGGCCGTTGCGAACTTCCGAAACATCATCATCCAGGCGGCGCCCATCGCCATTCTCGCCATCGGCATGACGTTCGTTCTTCTCACCGGACAGATCGACCTGTCCGTCGGCGCCAGCATGTACCTGACCGCAAGCCTTCTCGCTCTTTATGGCGGCGACATTGCCTGGCCGCAGGGCCTGCTCGCCGTGATCGTGGTCGCGGGTCTGCTCGGCGCCGTCAACGGAGCCATCATCACATGGCTCGGAGTTGCGTCCTTTATCGTCACTCTGGCCACACTGTTCATTCTGCGCGGCATCGCCATGTGGCTGTCCAATACACGCACGCTGATGTTTTCCGATCAGATCACCGATCTCAACCGCGCGTCCCTGTTCGGCATCCCCTCGGCGATCATTGCATTCGTTGCCGTCTTTGCCGTCGCCTGGGTGGTGCTGCACCAGACATCTTTCGGCCGTCAGGTCTATGCGGTCGGCGGCGATCCGGAAGCGGCTCGCAAGGCTGGTCTGGCGGTACGCCGCATCGTCTTCCTCTGCTTCGTCATCTCCGGTGTTTGCGCTGGCATTGGCGGCTTTGTATCGATTACACAAATCGGCGCGGTCGGCCCTAAATATGGCGATCAGATCGAGTTTTCGGCGATTGCCGCGGCGGTGCTCGGCGGCGTCTCGCTATTTGGCGGGCGCGGCAGCGTACTCGGGACCGTGTTCGGCGCCATCCTCATCAAAACGGTCCAGAACGGGCTGAACATCATCAATGCAGATCCATACATCTACCCGCTGGTCACGGCAGCGATCATCTTCGTCGCCGTTGCCATCGACGGAGTGAGAACACGCATCATCGACCGGCTGGAACGGCGAACGATCCGCCCGATCGGTCAAGGCTGATGCCGCGCTCTCAACAATCATGGAAGGACGTTCCGGGCCGGCTTGCCTATTTGGTATGCTGGTATAACATGTACCTGATATAGCGTCTACCGGAGGGTGCGCTATAGTGGAATGGCAGGCAAGCCGACCATGTTGGCCGGTCTTTTTGGGAGGAAATACCATGAAGTTTTCAATTGTGGCGGCGCTTGCCAGCGCCGCGCTGGCGAGTGTTTCCGTGCTGCCGGCAATGGCGTCGCCCGACGCGCCGGTCATCGCGCTCGCCAATGCCTATTACGGCAATACCTGGCGGCACCAGATGGTGGAGGCGTTCGAAGCCTCGGCCAAGGAAGCGAAGGCCGCCGGGCAGATCGCGGATTATATCATCATGAATGGTGACGGTTCGGTGGCGCAGCAAAACAGCCAGATCGCCGAACTGATCCTCAAGAAGGTCGATGTGATCGCTGTCGACGCGGCTTCGGAAACCGCGGTCAACGGCGTGATCCAGAAGGCCTGCGCCGCAGGCATCATTGTCGTTTCCTTCGATTCGGTGGCGTCCGCGCCATGCAATTACCAGCTCAATTTCGACTTCAAGGGCTACAAGGCAGCCCAGGCCGAAGCCGTCATCAAGATGCTCGGCGGCAAGGGCAGCATCCTGCAGGTGCGCGGCGTCAAAGGCTCGGCACCGGACAACGACATGTACAATGCGCAGCAGGCGGTGCTTGCCAAATATCCAGACATCAAGGTGCTGGCGACCGTCTACGGCCAGGCGACCGCCTCGGTCGCGCAGGCGGCCATCGCCAATGTCCTGCCCAGCCTGCCGCATGTCGACGCGGTGCTTGCCCAGGGCGGCAGCGACGATGTCGGCATCGCGCAGGCCTTCGTCCAGTATGGCGGCGAGTATGAGGGCAAGATGCCGATCATCGAGGGCGGCGGCGGCACCGACTTCGTCAAATGGTGGGCCGAAGAAAACGCCAAGAATGGCTATAAGACCATCTCGATGAACACCACCCCGGGCATCGGCGGCGCGGCGTTCTGGCTCGGCCTGTCGCTTCTGAAGGGGGCCGAGGCGCCCAAGCTGATGATCATGCCGGTGGCAACCGTCGACGACGGCAACCTCAAGGACTACGCGAAGCTGCCGGGCGGCCAGATCATCAGCCCCAGCTATTCGCTCGATTGGGTCAAGGAAAATCTCCTGACCAAGTAACCCAGTCTTAAAGCGCGTCGCGTTTGAACGGATAAAGGCGACGCGCTTTAAAGTCTTGTTTTTATGCATGTCGTTACCGCAAAACCGCTGCGCACTTTTGCGCGACATGCCTTAGCCGTCGTTTGATCGGGCGCGTCTTCGACGGACCGCGCCCGATCCCGACTCTAAAAGAACGGAGACGAGAATGTCCCACCTTGCCGTTGCCGATCAGGCAGGCGCTGCGTCGGCGGCGCCTGCTCCCGCCCGGCACAGCGTCGTCTCGCTTGCCCAGATAAGCAAGAGTTTCGGGCCAACGCTGGCGAATGCCGGGATTGATCTTTCCGTCCATGCCGGGGATGTGATTGGGCTCGTCGGCGGCAACGGCGCGGGAAAATCCACGTTGATGCGCATCCTGTGCGGCACGATGTGGCCGACGCTCGGCTCGATTTCGTTTGCCGACGAAGTGGTGAACTTCAGCGATTACGATACCGCCGAGGCGCAGAAGCGCGGTATCCGCATGGTGCATCAGGAACTGTCGCTGTGCGGCAATCTCTCCGTCGCAGAGAATTTCTTTCTGGAGACGCCCGAGGACGCGGCGAGCCGGCCTGGCTGGAGAACGCTCTACAAGACCCGGGCACGCTCGGCGCTCGACGCGGTCTTTCCCGGAAACGGCATCGACGTCGATGCCGAGGTCGGTCACCTCTCCATCGCCGAACGGCAGATGGTGGAGATTGCGCGCGCGGCAGCAACGCCCGGCGTCAAGCTCATCGTGCTCGACGAGCCGACATCGTCTCTCGACCTTGATCGTTCGAAACAGCTCAGGGCTTTCGTCCGCGAGCGGGCGAAATCGGGCCTCGCCTTCATTTTCATCAGCCACAAGCTCCAGGAAATCATCGACATCGCCACGCAGATCGTGGTGCTGCGCAACGGACGCACCGCATGGCACGGCCATGTCGCGGACGCCTCGATCGGCAAGCTGGTGCAACTCATGGGCGGCGACGCCAATCCGATCCATCAGCACGCCGCCACCGCCGCCTCCACCGCAGACGTGCTGGTGCGGCTGTCCGGTCCTCTGACGGCCGATCTCGGTCGCGATCTCGACATCGTCCGCGGCGAGATCATCGGCCTGGCCGGCCTCGAGGGCAGCGGCCAGAAGGCCCTGCTGCACGCGATCTTCAAGCCCGACCGCAAACAGGGTGCGGTCACAAGACATGCTGAAGCCGGTTTCATAGCAGGAGACCGCCAGAAGGAAGGCGTGTTCCCCCTGTGGAGCGTGCTGTCGAACATCAGCATCGGCAGCCTTGCCCGCCGCCCGGCACTGGGTCTCGTTTCCGACCGCGTCAACCGGGATGCGGCCGCAGACGCCGCCGGCCGGCTGCGGCTCGACGACAAGCGCTTCGGATCTGATATCACCGACCTGAGCGGCGGCAACCAGCAAAAGGCGCTGGTCGCCCGAGCGCTGGTCGCCAACACGCCGATCATCCTTCTCGACGACCCGACGCGTGGCGTAGACATCGCCACCAAACAGGATTTCTACCGGCTCTGCAACGAGATCGCGCGCGGCGGACGGGCGCTGGTCTGGCATACCACCGAGGATGCCGAACTGCTTGCCTGCGATCGCGTATTGGTCTTCGCCGGCGGACGGATTGTCAGGGAACTGGCCGGCGATGCGATCACGGAATCGGCAATCGTCGGGGCATCCTTCGCCCAGCCCACCGACAAGCTTGCCGGTGATCGAGACGGGAGCGGAATTGCGGCGAGGCTTGCCCGTCGCCTGGTGAATGCGGCGCCGTTCGTCGGCCTTGCCGTCGTTCTGGCCGTCATGATCTGGGCCAACCCGGCGGTCGCCTCGATCTTTGGGCTTGACCTGCTCCTGCTTCCGGCGCTGTCGCTGGTGCTGGTGACGGCTGCGCAGATGTTCATCGTCGGCGGCAGCGAGATCGACCTCGGCGTCGGCGCGTTCGCCGGTCTCGTCAGCGTGCTCAGCGCCACGCTGCTTTATGACCAGCCATGGCTTGGCGCCATAACGCTGGTGGCAGCCGTGGCGGCTTACGCGGGGCTGGGCGGCTTGATCCAGGCGCGAAAGATCCCGGCGATCGTCGTCACGCTTGGTGCTTCGTTCATCTGGATGGGCCTGGGCTATTCGCTGCAGCCGACGCCCGGCGGTACCAGTCCGGAATGGCTGTCGGCGCTGGTCAACTGGTCGGTCGGCTTCGTGCCAACCTCCATCATCATGATTGGCATCGTCGCGGTGATCGTCTTGGTGATCGACCGGTTGCCGCTCGGCGTGGTGCTGCGCGGCTTCGGCAACAATCCGGCCGCGATGATCCGCTCCGGATGGTCGCCGACGCGCTATGCGCTGGTGCGCTATCTCGTGGCGGGGCTGTTTGCCGCTGCCGCGGGCCTGTCGCTGACGGCGATCAACACGGCGAGCGACATCAATTCCGGCAATTCGTTCACGCTGCTCAGTGTCGCTGCCGTCGTCATGGGCGGCTGCGCCTTGCTGGGCGGGATCATTTCGCCGGTGGGCGCCGTCGTCGGCGCCGTCACCTTGTCGCTGATCGGAGCGCTGCTCGGCATGCTGAACGTCAGCAGCGATTTCAACGCCGCGACGCAAGGGCTGATCCTCATCGCGCTGCTGACGCTCCGTAGCCTGACCGCAGACCGCAGGAGCGAACAGTGAACGCGCTGATCGCCTTCAGCATCTGGGCTCAGCGGAACCGCTGGGTCTGGTCGGCGATCGGCGTGCTGGTCCTGTGGCTGGTGCTTGCTGTCGTCACCAACCGCTTCAGCCTGTCCAGCCTGTCGGGCATCATGCTTTCGGCGTCATTCCTGACGGTCGTCGGCATCGGCCAGATGTTCGTCGTGACCACCGGTCGCGGCAATATCGATCTCTCGGTCGCCTCGGTGATAACGCTCAGCGCCTTCGTCGCGCTGCTCACCATCAAGGGGCAGGACGCCAACCTCGCCATCGGCGTCCTTGCCGCGATCCTGCTCGGCCTCGCCGTCGGCGCCCTCAATGCACTGCTCGTCGTCAAACTCGCCATACCCGCAATCATCGCAACCTTGGCAACCGGCTATGTGCTGGCGACCGCGACGCTGCTGTCGAACCGGGCAATATCGGGCTTTGCCGTCAGCCCGGCACTTAAATATCTGGCGACGGGCCGCATTTCCGGCGTGCCGATCATGGCCATCATCGCAATCCTGGGCGTAGCGATCGCGTCCTTCGTGCTACGCTACACCGTGTTCGGGCATTTGCTGTCGGCGGTCGGCCAGAACCGCACCGCGGCGCGGCTGGCGGCTATCAGGAATGGCCCGATAATTGCGTCGGCATTCATCATCTCGTCGGTGCTGGCGGCGCTTAACGGCCTGCTGCTCGGCGCCTATATCGGCGGCGCCTTCCTCGAGATGGGTCAGCCCTATCTGCTGCAGTCGATCGCTGCAGTGGTGCTGGGCGGAACGCTCATCTTCGGCGGTTCGGCGACCGCGGTCGGCACCTTGTTTGCCAGCATTCTTCTCGTCCTGATCGTCACGACCATGCAGATCATCGGCCTGCCTCCCGGCGCCCAGGACATCGTCCAGGGCATCGTCGTCATCTTCGTCCTCGCTCTTGCCGGCAGACAGGCGATGGCACGGCGAACGTCTGTCGACCCAGCGAGCGATGACGACGGCCCCGCGGCGCTGGCGAAGGGCGGGCCGTCGTAAATAGCCCGCTTCCATCCTATTCGGATTGCAAAGCCATGGTAGTGTGATTATACCAGTTAACAAGATGACGATCGGCAGGGCCATCGTTCGAGATCAGGAGTACGGTTAGATGACGACGATTGCGCTGTTCGGTGCCGGCGGCAAAATGGGGTACCGCCTGTCGACGAATTTTCGCGGCTCTCCCTATACGATACGCCATGTGGAGGTCAGCGAAGCCGGCCGCGAGCGGTTGAAGACGGGGCTGGGCATCGACGCGGTCAGCGCCGATGAAGCCCTCGATAGCGCCGAAGTGGTTATCCTGGCGGTTCCCGACACCCATATCGGCAAGGTCGCGGCCAGCATCGAGGGCAAGCTTGCTTCGGGCACGATGGTCGTCGTGCTCGACGCCGCAGCACCTTTCGCCGGCCATTTGCCGAAGCGACCGGACCTGACCTATTTCGTCACCCATCCCTGCCATCCGCCGATTTTCAACGACGAGACCGACATGGCGGCCAAGAAGGACTATTTCGGCGGCGTCAAGGCCAAGCAGCACATGGTCAGCGCGCTGATGCAGGGGCCGGAGGAAGATTTCGCCAAGGGCGAAGCGATCGCCAAGATCATCTGGGCTCCTGTCATGCGCTCGCATCGCGTCACGGTCGACCAGATGGCGCTGCTCGAGCCGGGTCTTTCGGAGACCGTCTGCGCCTCGCTGCTCGTCGTCATGAAGGAAGCCGTCGACGAGGTCGTCGCGCGCGGTGTCGAACAGCAGGCTGCGCTCGACTTCCTGCTCGGCCATATGAACGTGCTCGGCGCCGTCATCTTCGGCGAGACTAAAGGCGTGTTCTCCGATGCCTGCAACAAGGCCATCGAATTCGGCAAGCCGGTCTTGATGCGCGATGACTGGAAGCGGGTGTTCGAGCCGGAAGAGATTGCAGCGAGTATCCAGCGCATCACCTGAGGCGGCGGCGCTTTTCCTTTCCCAGGGAAGGCAAGGTCGGGTACATATCATCTGAATTAGTGATTGACTCATCATACCAGTTGGCTTAGCTGTTCATAGGCTCAGGCCAATCTGGCCGCTCCAGGGAATTCGAGGCCTGGGCAAGCGGAGGACGGCCGGGGGACGGGGCGCGACGATCCGTCTAGAGGGAGCCGGCAAACGGTTTCGAACTGAGGCGATCCGCGATCTCGTGTGCCACATGACGAATTGAAATGCAGACAATGACCTGAGTTGATCAGGGCTTTTTCAAAACGGGAGGAAATCATGAAACTCACTCGCAGAATGACACTTGCGGCCTTCGCCGGCATGCTGGCGCTTGGTACTGCCGCACCCGCCTATGCGGCGGATCTCATTGCCATCATCACGCCTTCGCATGACAATCCGTTCTTCAAGGCAGAAGCCGTCGGCGCTGAAGCCAAGGCCAAGGAACTCGGCTACGAAACGCTGGTGCTCGTCCATGACGACGACGCCAACAAGCAGTCCGAGCTG
The DNA here is from genome assembly GCF_055811195.1 of Mesorhizobium sp. WSM4823. Lineage (NCBI taxonomy): Bacteria > Pseudomonadati > Pseudomonadota > Alphaproteobacteria > Hyphomicrobiales > Phyllobacteriaceae > Mesorhizobium > Mesorhizobium sp. WSM4823. The sequence continues at coordinate 587,670 of NZ_JBVVQL010000001.1, read as the reverse complement.
ATCGACACGGCGATCGGCCGCGGCGCCAAGGCGATCATCCTCGACAATGCCGGCGCAGACGCCACGGTCGCGGCCGTGCAGAAGGCCAAGGACGCCGGCGTTCCGTCGTTCCTGATCGATCGCGAGATCAATGCCACAGGCGTCGCCGTTGCGCAGATCGTCTCCAACAACTACCAGGGCGCCCAGCTCGGCGCGCAGGAATTCGTCAAGCTGATGGGCGAGAAGGGCAATTTCGTCGAGCTGGTCGGCAAGGAATCCGACACCAATGCCGGCATCCGCTCGAAGGGCTATCACGACGTCATCGACGACTATCCGGACCTGAAGATGGTGGCGCAGCAGTCGGCCAACTGGAGCCAGACCGAGGCCTATTCCAAGATGGAATCTATCCTCCAGGCCAATCCTGACATCAAGGGCGTGATCTCCGGCAACGACACGATGGCGATGGGCGCCTATGCTGCGCTTGCTGCCGCCGGACGCAAGGACGTCATCGTCGTCGGCTTCGACGGATCGAACGACGTGCGCGACTCGATCGCCTCAGGCGGCATCAAGGCCACCGTCCTGCAGCCGGCCTATGCGCAGGCGCAGATGGCAGTCGAGCAGGCCAACGACTTCATCAAGAACAAGAAGTCTCCGGCCGAGGAAAAGCAGCTGATGGACTGCGTCCTGATCAATGGCGACAATGCCGCCAAGCTGGAAACCTTCGCGCTGACCAACTGAGCCGGCGTGACATCAATCGCAAGGGACGAGCTTCCGGCTCGTCCCTTGCTTCCATTTTCCTGGGTGCCCTGACCGCCATGCCGAACAAGCCGACATGTTGAACAAGCCAACTTGGCCGATCCTTGCCGCGCCGATCCTTGCCGCGATGGTCGGCATCAGCCTGACCGCCTGCAAGATCCTGCCGACACCGTCCGGGGACAACGGCGGCAATGCGCCAGCCTTCAATGCGGACAAGATGGTCGGGGATATCTGGGCTGCCAAGGTGGTGCCCTATCTCCAGAAGAAGGCCGGGCCATTTCCCGAGGTTCACGCCCTGGCAAAAGCCGATCCAGCGGCTGCCGGCGCCAAGTATGGCAATCCGAAGAAGCAGGCGAATTCGCCATGGACCTTCGCGGTTCGCCTCGAAGGCAAGGTCGTCGCCGCAAATACGCAATCGCGCGCGGCAACCATGGATGTCGATGCCGACGGCGACGGCAAGGCCGATGCGCGGGTGCAGATCGGACCCGCGGTGCGTGGCACCGCGCTGCGCGACAGCCTCGACTTCATCCAGTTCAACGACTTCACCAACCAGATCGACTTCGCCCAGTTCGGCAAGGCGTTCAATATCCATGCCGACAAGACAGTGCTTTCCAAGCTGCCGCGCGAAGCGCTGGAGGGCCGGAGCGTCAGGATTGTCGGCGCCTATGTCATGGGCAGCGGCCAGGACCTGCCGCTGGTGACGCCGGCGGAGGCAGAGATCGGGCCAAAGCCATGACTGCCGATCACGATGTCATCCTGAAGCTGGAAGACGTCTCGAAGGTCTATTCGGGGACCGTCGCGGTCAAGCGCGCGAATTTCGAGGTGCGCAAGGGCGCGGTCAACGTGCTGGTCGGCGAAAATGGCGCCGGCAAATCGACGCTGATGAAGATCATCGCCGGCGTCGAACAGCCGACGCTCGGCCGCATTCTCCTGGAGGGTGAGGAGGTTTCGTTCTCGTCATCCGGAGATGCAGTGGACCGTGGCATCGGCATGGTGTTTCAGGAGCTGAACCTGTTCGGCAACCTGACGGTCGCCGAGAACATTTTCGCCACCCGCGAGATCACCAACCGGTTCCGCAAGATCGACAGCCGAGAACAAGAGCGCCGCGCGGCCGAATTTCTCGAGCGCTTGGAAGCCGGTATACGGCCGGACATGCTGGTGGAGGACCTGCGCATCGGCCAGCAGCAACTGGTCGAGATCGCCAAGGCGGTTTCGCTCGATGCGCGCATCCTGATCATGGACGAACCGACCTCGGCGCTGAGTGCGGCGGAAGTCGAGATCCTGTTCAAGGTGATTGCCGACCTCAAGGCGCGCGGCGTGGCGATCGTCTACATCTCGCACCGGCTCGAGGAGCTGATCCGTATCGGCGATTACATCACCGTGCTGCGCGATGGGCGGATCACCGGCCAGGAGAAGATGAAAAACGTCGACACGCAATGGATCGTGCGGCAGATGATCGGCTCGGACGCCAAGGATTTTGCGAAGGCCGACGGTCATGTTCCGGGCGAAGAGATCTTTCGCGCCGAGGATATCTGCCTGCCGCGCGTGACCGGCGGGCTTGCGGTCGATCACGTCTCGCTGTCGCTGCGTGCCGGCGAGATCCTCGGCATCTATGGCCTGATGGGCGCCGGACGCAGCGAGCTGTTCGACTGCATCATGGGACGCCACGGCCATGCGACCGGAGCGATCTTCATCGCCGGCAAGAAAGTGAAAGAGCGCGACACGACGCGACGCATCCGGCGCGGTTTGGCGCTGATCCCCGAGGACCGCCAGCGCGAAGGGCTGGTGTCGATCCTCTCCGTCGCCAGCAACCTGACGCTGGCCAGCCTGTCGCGGTTTGTGCGCCTGTTCCATATCAGCGGCGCCAAGGAAAACCAGGCGGTGACGCAGATGGTGCGGGAGCTGGCGATCAAGGTCGCCGACCCGGCACAGGAGGTCTCGTCGCTGTCGGGCGGCAACCAGCAGAAGGTGGTCATCGGCAAGGCGCTGCTCACCGGACCCAAGGTGCTGCTGATGGACGAGCCGAGCCGCGGCATCGACGTTGGCGCCAAGGCCGATGTCTTCCGCACCATGCGCAAACTGTCCCGCGACGGACTGGGCATACTTTTCGCCACCTCCGATCTCGACGAGGTGATGGCACTGTCGGACCGGATCGCGGTGATGAGCAATGGAAAACTGACCGGCATGTTCGATCGCGCCGAGGCGACGGAGGCGGCACTCGTCGCCGCTTCGGCGCTTGGCCACGGACCGGTCCCGCACGGAGAGCCCCGCCCATGACTGACATCCCCGCCAAGGCTTCCGTTGCCTCCGCCTCGAACGGCTCCGTGCTGCTGACGCTGATGAAGGCGAGGACGTTCATCGCGCTGATCGCCGTCCTGATCTTCTTCTCGATCGCAGCACCGAATTTCCTGTCGGCCGCCAACCTGATCCTGATGTCCAAGCACGTGGCGCTGAACGCGTTCCTGGCCATGGGCATGACCTTCGTCATCATCACCGGAGGCATCGATCTCTCGGTCGGTTCGATCGTCGGCCTATGCGGCATGGTGGCCGGCTATCTCGTGCTCAACGGCATCGACCTGCAGATCGGCTACACGATCTACTTCAACGTCTTCGAGATCGCGCTGATCACGCTGGCGGTCGGCATACTGATCGGCGCAGTCAACGGACTGCTGATCACCAGGCTGAATGTCGCGCCGTTCATCGCCACGCTCGGCGTGCTCTATGTGGCGCGCGGCCTGGCGCTGCTGTCGTCCGATGGCCGCACTTTTCCGAACCTCGTCGGCAAACCCGATCTGGGCACGACAGGCTTCGGCTTCCTCGGCGCCGGCCGGCTGCTCGGCCTGCCGGTCTCGATATGGATTCTTGTCGTCGTAGCACTTGGGGCGGCCTACCTCGCCAAATACACCCCGCTCGGCCGCCACATCTTCGCCGTCGGCGGCAACGAACGGGCGGCGCGGATTTCGGGCGTCCGGGTCAACATGGTGAAGATGTTCGTCTATATGTTCTCCGGTTTCTGCGCGGCGATCGTCGGGCTGATCATCTCGTCCGAACTGATGGCCTCGCATCCGGCAACCGGCGAAAGTTTCGAGCTGAACGCCATCGCCGCGGCCGTGCTCGGCGGCACCTCGATGTCGGGTGGCCGCGGCACGATTGGCGGCACCATCGTCGGCGCCTTCGTCATCGGCATTCTCTCCGACGGGCTGGTGATGATGGGCGTAAGCTCCTTCTGGCAAATGGTGATCAAGGGCCTCGTCATCATCGTCGCCGTCGTCGTCGACCAGGCGCAGCGCCGGCTGCAACAACGCGTTACACTGATGCAGATGGCAAAGGCGGGCTGAGCATGGCGGAGCTGCGTGGAGCGCTGATCGGCTGCGGCTTCTTTGCCGTCAACCAGATGCACGCCTGGCGCGACATCGCCGGTGCCTCGATCGTCGCCATTTGCGACCGCGATCCGGAACGGCTCGAGGTGGTCGGCGAACAGTTCGGCATTGCGCGGCGCTACACCGACGCGGCAGCACTTTTTGCCGGCGAAAGCCTCGATTTCGTCGATATCGCCACCACCGCGCCGAGCCACCGTCCGCTTGTCGAGATGGCGGCGCGGCACGGCGTTCCCGCAATCTGCCAAAAGCCGTTCGCGCCGACTCTGGCCGACGCCAAGGCCATGGTGAAGGCCTGCATTGACGCAGGCGTGCCGCTGATGGTGCACGAGAACTTTCGCTGGCAGTCACCCGTCCAGGCGGTGCGTGCCGTGCTCGACAGCGGCGACATCGGCACACCCTTCTTCGGACGGATCTCGTTCCGCTCGGCCTATGACGTGTTTTCCGGCCAACCCTATCTGGCGACGGGAAAGCGCTTCATCATCGAGGATCTTGGCATCCACATCCTCGACATTGCCCGCTTTCTGCTGGGCGACGTGTCGACGATCACGACACGAACCGCTCGCATTAATCCCAACATCGCCGGCGAGGACGTCGCAACCATGCTGATGGACCACCAGAGCGGCGCAACGTCCGTGGTCGATTGCAGCTATGCGACCAAGCTCGCCACTGAGCCGTTTCCGCAGACGCTGGTCGAGATCGACGGCAGCGACGGCACGATCCGGCTTGCACAGGATTACCAGCTTACCGTCACCAGCAGGAACGGAACGGTAGTAAGCGACGTCTCACCGCCGCTGCTGTCCTGGGCATCGCGACCGTGGCACAACATCCAGGAAAGCGTCGTCGCTATCCAAAAGCATTGGGTCGATTGCCTGGCGAACGGGACCGAGCCGGCAACTTCGGGTGCGAACAATCTTAGGACATTGGCGCTGGTCGAGGCCGCCTATGCGGGTGCTGCGAGCCGGGAGCCGGTGCAGCTCGGCGCTCTGCTCAGATGACCGCCGACGCCTTTCTCCTCTATGGCACGCCTGCGGTCGAGGCCGAGCCCGTCAGGTTGCGCGCCGGCGCGCTCACCGCGGACTTCATTAATGGCAATCTGCGCACCATCCGCTATGGCGGCGTCGAAGTGCTGCGTGCCATCGCCTATATCGTCAGGGATCGCGACTGGGGCACCTACGAGCCGGCGCTCACGGACCTGACTGTAGACCAGGGTGCCGATAATTTCTCCGTCAGCTATTCGGCAAGTTGCGTCGGACCGAAGGGGAGCCGGCTCGACTTTCGCGCGACGATCGAGGCTTCCGCCGACGGCCAGTTGGTTTTCGACGTCAGCGCGCTGCCCGAAAGCGATTTCGAGACCAATCGCTGCGGCTTCTGCATCCTGCATCCGATCGCCGGCCTGGCCGGCAGCCCGGTCACGGTCGAGCACACCGACGGCAGCGTGGTGGAAACAAAGCTTCCGTTTTTGATCGACCCTTGGCAGCCCTTCAAGGATTTGCGGGCGATCACCCATGAAGTCCGGCCCGGCGTCACCGCCGAATGCCGGATGGAAGGCGACGCGTTTGAGATGGAGGACCAGAGGAACTGGTCGGACGCCTCCTACAAGACCTATGTTCGGCCGCTCGCGCTGCCATGGCCCTATGTGCTGCCTGCCGGCGAGACCGTGCGCCAGACGATCAGCTTGCGGATGACCGGCGGCGACAAGGTGCCGGCTGCCGCAGCAACCGCCGAACCTGTCCGCATCGAACTCGGCGAAGCCGGAGCGGTGCTGCCGGATATCGGCGTGATTGTCTACCCGGACGAGGTCGAGGCAGCGCTTGCAAACCTGCCGATACTGTCGGCGCTTGGCCCGCAACAGTTGATGTTCCACTACGATCCGACGCGCGGCGACGGCCTCGACACCTTGCGGTCCTATGCCCGGCTTGCCGCCGCCTATCCGGCCAAGACGACGCTCGAATGCGTCGTTTCCTGCGTCGGCGATCTCGATGCGGAGCTTTCAGGAGTCGCCGGCATGGTGCGACAGGCCGGGCTGAAGCTCTCAGCCATTGCCGTTTCGCCTTCGGTCGACCGGCAGTCGACGCCGCCGGGCAGCGCATGGCCGCAATGTCCGCCGCTCGAAGACGTCTATTCTGCCGCCCGCCGCGCCTTTCCCGATATCCGCCTCGGCGGTGGCATGTTCAGCTATTTCACCGAACTCAACCGCAAGCGCGTTCCCGCCGACTTGCTCGATTTCGTCACCCATTGCACCTGCCCGATCGTGCACGCCGCCGACGATCTCAGCGTCATGCAATCGCTGGAGGCGCTGCCTTTCATCACCGCCTCGACGCGGGCGATCTTCGGGCCAAAACCCTACCGGATCGGCCCATCGACCATCGCCATGCGGCAGAACCCCTATGGCGGCGCGACCAAGGCCAACGCTAGCGGTCAGCGCATCGCCATGGCCGATCGGGATCCTCGCCATGCCGGCCTGTTCGCGGCAGCATGGACGATCGGCTATGCCGCACGCGTCGCCCCGGCCGGGCTGGAGATGCTCACGTTGTCCGGTTTTACCGGACCGTTCGGTGTACTGGCGGCTACAGGGGAACCCGTCGGCGAAGGTGATGTCAGGCCGATCTTCCAGGCCGTACAGGGGCTTTGTGAAATGGCCGGCCTTGCGCATGTTGCGACAAGCACGAGCGACGAGACCAAGGTGCTCGCGGAGGCTGGCCGTTCTGCCTCGGGCGAGACCGTCATGTGGCTGGCGAACCTGACGGCGAACGATTTGACGGTTGATGTTTCCGTGCTTGGCCAAGGCCAGCTTGTGATGGCGCCCTACGCGATCACCCGGATCGGGTGAACTCAGTTGCCGGAATTCATCACATAGAGCGCGCGTGAGCGCTCGAGGTGCTTGATCATCGCCTTCTCGGCGCCGTCGGCGTCCTTCTGCTCGATACGCCCAATGATCTCTTCGTGCTCGGTCAACGTGAAATTTTCCTTGCCGGTCCAGATCAGCATTTCGGTGTGATATTCCTTCAGCCAGCCAAGCATGGCTTCGCTGACCGCGACGTAAATCGGATTTCGAGATATCGCCGCGATCTGAGTATGAAATTTCATGTCGGCCGATATGAAGGCTTCGGAATCGCCGCGAAAGCTGCGCTGTTCGGCAACCGTCGCCCTGAGCTGCTGAACGTCCTCGGCGGTGGCTTTTTCTGCGGCTTCCCTGACCATGCCGCGCTCGAAGAAAATCCGCGCATTCTTGAGGTGCTCCAGCGTGTCCTTCGACGACGACAGAATGATCTTGGCGGCGCCGTCGACCTGTTTGATGATCGACTTGGCGGTCAGCTGAAGCACTTTCGCCCGCTCGCCATGCGAGATCGCGACGAGACCCATATTGCTCAACGCCTGCATCGCCTCGCGGATCGCCGGCCTGCCGACCTCGAAGCGCTCCATCAGCTCGCGTTCCGACGGCATGTCGTCACCCGGCTGCAATTCGCCGCTGGTGATCAAGCGCTTCAGTCTCAAAAATACTTCGTCGGAAAGCTTGCGCCGGACGATCGGCTCCGAACGGTTCATCGTCGCGAATCACTCCTTTGACCGGTGTCTATTTAGCATTGCCACCACGATTCCCGGAATGCCTGCCCAAGCAGGATATCGCTTGCAATACTTATGTACTCATTATACCAGATTTGGAAGATCAGGGAACTTTTTTCGAGCTATGATCACCCTCACCTATCGCATCGAGACCTCGGCGAGCATCGAGGCGCTGGCGGCCAAGATCGCCAGCGACCAGTCGACCGGAACCTTTGTCGCGCTGGCCGGCGAGACCGAAGAGCTCAAGGCGCGGGTAGCGGCGCGCGTCCTGGAGATACGGCCTCTGCCGGACGCCGATCGCCCCTCCCTTCCTGAAGCCGGCGACGGGCCCTTCAAGCGCGCGGATGTCGACATCGCGTTCCCGCTCGATGCCATCGGCACCGATCTTTCGGCGCTGATGACCATTGCCATCGGCGGCGCCTTTTCGATCAAGGGCCTGTCCGGCATTCGCATCATCGATATGAAGCTGCCGGAGGAATACCGCGGCGCGCATCCAGGCCCGCAGTTCGGCGTCGCCGGCAGCCGCCGGCTGACCGGTGTGGAGGATCGCCCGATCATCGGGACGATCGTCAAGCCGGCGCTGGGACTGCGCCCGCACGAAACGGCGGAGATGGTGGGCGAGCTGATTGCCGCCGGCGTCGATTTCATCAAGGACGACGAGAAGCTGATGAGCCCGGCCTATTCGCCGCTGTCGGAACGGGTGAAGGCAATCATGCCGCTGATCCTCGACCATGAGCAGAAGACCGGCAAGAAGGTGATGTATGCCTTCGGCATCTCGCATGCCGACCCTGACGAGATAATGCGAAATCACGATCTGGTGGCGAAGGCCGGCGGCAATTGCGCTGTGGTCAACATCAATTCCGTCGGCTTCGGCGGCATGGCTTTTCTCAGAAAGCGCTCCAGCCTGGTGATCCATGCCCACCGCAACGGCTGGGACATTCTCACCCGTCACCCCGGCCTCGGCATGGATTTCAAGGTCTGGCAGCAGTTCTGGCGGCTGCTCGGCGTCGACCAGTTCCAGATCAACGGCATCGCCTCGAAATATTGGGAGCCGGACTGGTCCTTCGTCGAGTCTTTCAAGGCGGTGACCACGCCGATCTTTTCGCCTGACGATTGCGCATTGCCGGTCGCCGGCTCCGGCCAGTGGGGCGGACAGGCCCCCGAAACCTTCGAGCGAACCGGCCGAACGGTCGATCTTCTCTATCTCTGCGGCGGCGGCATCGTCAGCCATCCGGACGGACCGGGCGCCGGCGTGCGCGCCGTGCAGCAAGCCTGGCAGGCGGCGGTCGACGGCGTACCGCTGGCGGAGTTTGCCTTGGCCCATCCCGAACTGGCCCGGTCGATCGAGAAATTCGGCGACGGCAAAGCGGCCTGACGCCATGCAAAATCTGCTTCTCAGCTACTATGGCGACGACCTCACCGGCTCGACCGACGTCATGGAGGCGCTCGAGCTCGGCGGTGTGCCGACCGTGCTGTTCATGCGCCAGCCGGACGAGGCCCTGCTTTCGCAGTTCAGGCATTGCCGGGCTATCGGCCTGGCCGGCACCAGCCGCAGCGAGACGCCGCAGTGGATGGACACGCATCTGCAGGGCGCCTTCGCCTGGCTGAAGGCGCTGAACGCCGAGATCTGCCATTACAAGGTCTGCTCGACTTTCGATTCCAGCCCGACGATCGGCAGCATCGGCCGGGCCATCGAGATCGGCCGCTCGGTGTTCAGCCAAGACAGCGTGCCGCTGGTGGTCGGCGCGCCGCAGCTCAAGCGCTATACCGCCTTCGGCCATCTGTTCGCGGCCTACCGCGACAAATATTTCCGTATCGACCGCCATCCCGTGATGAGCCGCCACCCGACCACGCCGATGGATGAGTCGGACCTGCTGATCCATCTGTCGCGCCAGACTAATCTCACCTCAGGGCTGGTCGATCTCGCGACGCTGCAGTCGGCGTTCCGCTCGGAAGCGTTCGATCGCCTGGTCGAGAATGGCAGCGATATCGTGCTTTTGGATGTCAATAGCCTGGAAATTCAGGCGCTTGCCGGCAAGGAGATATGGCGCGTCCGCAGGCCGGGCGGCACTTTCGTCGTCGGCTCTTCGGGCATCGAATATGCGCTGCTGGCCGAATGGGCGTCTAACGGGACCGTCCGTGCCGAGCCCGGCTTTTCGCCGCCGGGCGCGGCCGACCGGATCGCAGTGGTCTCGGGCAGTTGCTCGCCGACAACGGAGCGGCAGATACGGCATGCTTTGACGGACGGTTTCGACGGGATCGAGGTGGACCCTGTCGAACTGGTCTCGGAGAATTCCGACAAGGCGATCGCGCGCGCGGTCTTGGCCGGTCGCGCCAGCCTGGAATCCGGGCGCAGCGTCGTCCTTTACACGGCGCTTGGACCAGCAGCCGACCGGGGCGCCGAAATCGACCGGCAGGAAGGCGCCCGCCACAAGCTTGGCCGTGGCCTCGGCGAACTTCTTCGCGAGCTGACGGTCGAGCAGAAATTGCAGCGCGTGGTCATCGCCGGCGGCGACACCTCGAGCCACGCACTCGGCCAGATGGGCGTCGATGCGCTGACGGTGCGGATGCCGCTGCCCGCCTCGCCAGGTTCGCCGCTCTGCGTTGCCCACTCGCGCGTCAAGGCAATCGATGGACTGGAGGTCGCGCTGAAGGGCGGGCAGGTCGGAACCGATCGCTATTTCTCCGTCATCCGCGACGGTCTCGGCAGTTGACAGCATCGCCCTGCCCTTCCATACAAACACCGTCGATGTTCTCAGGGCGGGGTGAAAGTCCCCACCGGCGGTAAGAACTCCTAGTTGCGCATGATTCCTTTCCGAAAACCGTTCCGGTTTTCGGGGTCATGCGCGGGGGACCCAAGCCCGCGAGCGCTTCTCTGATTCGGGGAAGGTCAGCAGATCCGGTGTGATTCCGGAGCCGACGGTCACAGTCCGGATGGAAGAGAACGAACAGAAGACGGTCCGCGTTCGCGGTTCGGATTCCGTATCGTGCGTCCTGATTCTGGTTCGAAACGGAAGGATGGACCCATGAATCAGCATTCCCCAAAAGACTACGAAACTGTCCGCGTTGCTGTCATTCGCGCGCGCTGGCACGCCGACATCGTCGACCAGTGCGTCGATGCCTTCCAGGCCGAACTTGCGGCCCTCGGGGAGAACCGCTTTGCCGTCGACGTCTTCGACGTGCCCGGCGCCTATGAGATTCCCCTGCATGCAAAGACCTTGGCCCAGACCGGTCGCTATGCCGCAATCCTCGGCGCGGCATTTGTCGTCAATGGCGGCATCTACCGGCATGAATTCGTGGCGAGCGCGGTCATCGACGGCATGATGGATGTGCAATTGTCCACCGGCGTGCCGGTGCTTTCGGCGGTGCTCACCCCGCACAACTACCATGACAGTGCGGAGCATCACCGCTTCTTCTCCGAGCACTTCCAGGTCAAGGGCAAAGAGGCAGCCAATGCCTGTGTGCAGATCCTGGCCGCGCGCGAACGCATCGCGGCGTGAAATATCCGCCGCCGGGTGGAAATCCCGGTAACACGCTGTACTATCTGCGAAAATACCGAAATCGGGAGGATGCAGGTGCAGACCAAAAAGATCATCAATGACGGCAACCGCACCGTCGACGAGATGCTGGAAGGGATTCTCGCCGCGCATCCCCGCCATCTTAAAAGCGCTGAGGGAAGTCCGCGCTCCATCATCGCGCGTGACGGACCGCGAGATGGCAAGGTTGGCCTCGTCATCGGCGGCGGCTCGGGCCATGAGCCAACCTTCCTCGGTTTCGTCGGCAAGGGGCTGGCCGACGCGGCGGCGATAGGCAACGTTTTCGCCTCGCCGCCGCCGGACCCGATCCTCGAATGCGCCAAGGCGGCCAGCGGCGGTGCCGGCGTGCTGTTCATGTATGGCAACTATGCCGGCGACGTGATGAATTTCGACATGGCCGCCGAGATGGCGGCGATGGACGACATCGAGGTGCGCACCGTGCTGACTACCGACGACGTGGCATCGGCGCCGCGTGACCAGCGGCAGAAGCGGCGCGGTGTTGCCGGCAACTTCTTCATCTTCAAGGCTGCCGGTGCTGCCTGCGACCGGATGCTCTCATTCGACGAATGCGAGCGCATCGCCCGGAAAGCCAACGACCACACTTTCACTATGGGCGTGGCGCTATCGCCCTGTTCGCTGCCGCAGACCCGCCGGCCGAATTTCGAGATCGGGCCGGACGAGATGGAGATCGGCATGGGCATTCATGGCGAGCCGGGCATTGCGCGCGGAAAACTGAAAACCGCCGACGAGATCACCGACGAGATGCTGGACAAGATCTTCGACGAGATGGCGCCAGCGCGCGGCGACAAGGTCGCCGTGCTTGTCAATTCGCTCGGCTCGACGCCGCTGATGGAGCTTTACATCATGAACCGGCGCGTGAAGCGTCGGCTGGATGACATCGGCGTTTCAGTTCACGCGACCTGGGTCGGCAATTATTGCACCTCGCTCGAAATGGCCGGCGCCTCGGTGACGCTGATGCATCTCGACGGCGAGTTGCAGACGATGCTCGACCATCCTTGCGACTGCGCCATGTTCCGCGCCGGCTGAAAGCAGCATCCATGACATCCATCGACGCAGCCGATCTGAAAAGAATGTTCGATGCGATCGCGGTGGCGATCGAAGCCGACAAGGACAGGCTCTGCCAACTCGACGGCGTCATCGGCGACGCTGATCACGGCATCGCCATGGAACTCGGCTTCGGCGCGGTGCGCGATGCGCTGGCCGCGCTCGACCTTTCGGCGATCGAGCCGACGGCCTTGCTCAACACCGCGGCGAAATCGTTCCTCAACGCGGTCGGTGCCTCGTCCGGTCCACTCTATGCCACGGCGTTCATGCGCGGTGCCGCCGCCGTCAAGGGCAAGGCGGTGCTGGCGGACGCTGATTTGGTCGCCCTGTTCCAGGCGATGGCGCAAGGCATCAGAGATCGCGGCAAGGCCGAGATCGGCGAAAAGACGATGGTCGACGCCTGGCAGCCGGCGGCCGAAGCGGCGGCGGCCGCGCATGCCGCCGGCAAGACCCTGGCCGAAAGTCTTGACGCGGCGTTCGCCGCCGCTGAGCGCGGCGCCGAGGCGACCAAGGACATGATCGCTGCGAAGGGCCGCTCGTCGCGGCTTGGCGAGCGCTCGCTCGGGCACATGGATCCGGGCGCAGCATCGGCTGTCACTGTCATCGGCGCGATGCGGAAAGGTCTGGCTTAGAGCAATTCCAGGAAAGTGTGAAACGGTTTTCCCGGGAAAAGCGCGTAGCGCTTTCCCTAGGGAATTGCGCAAAAACAAAGAGATAGAGCGGTTCGGCGTTTCCGTGAAACGATGAAGCGCTCTAGCCCAGCTTCGCCGCGTCCAGCCTGTCGATCGCCTGGACATTGCCGGCCGACGGTCCCTTTTCGTCGAACTCCGATGCGAGCCAGGCGTCGACGATCGACTTGGCCAGTTCCGGGCCGATGACGCGGGCGCCCATGGTGATGATCTGGGCGTTGTTGGATTTCGCCGCGCGTTCGGCGGAGTAAGTGTCGTGGGTGAGTGCCGCGCGAATGCCGGGCACCTTGTTGGCCGAGATCGAAACGCCGATGCCGGTGCCGCAAAACAGGATGCCGCGATCGTTCTCGCCGTCGAGGATGGTCTGGGCGAGCTTCTGCGACAGGTCGGCATAGTAGCCGGCCTGGCTGAGGTCGCTGACGGCGAGGCCGGGTTTGGTGGCAAGATGCGCGGCGATGACGTCGAGCAGCGGCTTGCCGGCGCTGTCGGCTCCAATGGCTATTTTCATGGTCGTGTCCTTTCCTGACTGAATGCTTTTTAGATTGGTTCAGATCGCCGCCGAGGCGCGTCCGAGGATGTCGATATAGCCTTCCGCCTGCCAGGCCGAGCGGCCGATGAACAGCCCGTCTATATGGGGCTGACCGATCAACTCGGCGGCATTTTGCGGATTGACGCTGCCGCCATAAAGCACCGGCGGCACGGCCGGCAGAAGGTCGCTGGCGATTTTCTTGATCAGGGCCTGCTGCCTATCGGCATAATCCGCACTTGCCGGAATGCCCTTGTCGCCGATCGCCCAGACCGGCTCGTAGGCAAACAGGATCGTCGCCGCCTTTGCCTGGCGTTCGAGATATTGCAGCGCGCCACGCACCTGCAAGGCCAGCACCGCATCGGCCTGTCCGCTGTTGCGTTGCGCCAATGTCTCGCCGACGCAAATGAGCGGCACCAGACCATGCTTTACCGCCGCCGCGGTCTTGAGGCCGACCGCCTTGTCAGTCTCGCCGAAATGCTCGCGCCGTTCGCTATGGCCGAGTTCGACGAGGTCGAGCCCGCAATCCGTCAGCATCAGGGGCGAAATCTCGCCGGTCCAGGCGCCGGCGTCGGCCCAGTGCATGTTCTGTGCGCCGACCCTGACCCGCGTCGCCGCCAACGCCTTCTTGACCTCGCGGACCGCCGTGAAAGGCGGGATGACGAAGGGCTGGATGCGGTCGTCGAAACCGGGGACGAACCCCGCCAGCGCCGTGGCGAATTCAGTCGCCTCTGCAAGCGTCTTGTTCATTTTCCAGCTTGTGCCGACCCAGTAAACCATGCGTCCTCCTCAATCCTTTTCGACTATTCTTAGCGAAACACCGGCGCCATCCAACACCTCGCGCATCTGGGGTTCCAGTTCGCGACCGGTGAAGACGGCGTCGAACGCCTTGAGATCGGTCAGGAAATGTAGCGCCATGCGGCCGAACTTGCCGTGATCGACCAGCAGATATTTACGCGCGGCGGCGGCCATCATCAGCCGCTTCGTATGGACCACTTCCTGGTCCTGGTGGAAGGCGGAAGCGCCATGGATGGCCGATGACGACAGGAAGGCCACATCGGCGCGCAACGATCTCAACGTGTCCTCGGCAAGCAGGCCAAAGAAACCGTGGAATTTCTTGCTGTACTGGCCACCGAGCGCGATCAGGGTGATCCCTCCAACGCCCGCCAGATCCTGTATGACGGCCAGATTGTTGGAGATCACGGTCAGCGGGCGGAGATCCGCAAGGTGGCGCGCAATGCCGCCAGCCGTCGAGCCGTCGTCGATGATCACCGTCTGGCCCGGTTCGATCATCGCCACGGCGGCAGCCGCCAGGCGCTGCTTTTCCTCGCCGGATTGCTTCTGACGGTAGCGGAAATCGCTTTCGAACAGGCCGCTCGGCTGGATCGAGGCGCCGCCGCGCACCTTGCGCAGGAAGCCGCTTTCCTCGAGCTCGTCGAGGTCGCGATGAACGGTCATCTTCGATACGCCGAAGCGCGAGGCAAGGTCATCGACACTGGCCGTGCCGGTGTCCATCAGAAAATCCATGATGCCTTGCCGTCGGCCGTCGCTCTTCATTGTCCAGCCTGTTTCCTGAATCCGGCTCGTTGCGAATCCAAAGGAGCGGAAAAGCGGCGAGTCAAAGGTATTATAACATAGGTAATTGCATAGTCGGCGAATTTCTTGTGATAATGTTACATTATTTTGGGATATTAGGCGCTTCTGATCGCTGCCCTGTAACAAGAATTGCTCCCCGGCCGCCTGGCCAAAGGTTGCGGTTCTCTGGAAATCCGGCCAGAAGCATCATTGGGCTGAACGACGATTGTAAGGCCCGTAACCATAGGCTTGAAACCAAATACGGGAGACTATTGGGTGGCTCGCATCACATTGAGACAATTGCTCGACCATGCCGCCGAACACGGCTATGGCGTGCCCGCGTTCAACATGAACAATATGGAACAGGGCCTCGCCATCATGGAGGCCGCCGAGGAAACCAAATCGCCGGTTATCCTCCAGGCAAGCCGCGGGGCGCGGGCCTATGCCAACGACGTGGTGCTGGCCAAGCTGATCGACGCGCTGGTCGAGATCCATCCCGATATTCCGGTCTGCATGCATCTCGACCACGGCAACAATGAAGCGACCTGCGTGACTGCGATCCAGTACGGCTTCACCTCGGTGATGATGGACGGATCGTTGAAGGAGGACGGCAAGACGCCGGCCGATTACGATTATAATTCAGGCATCACGCGCCGTGTCGTCGACATGGCGCATTGGGGCGGCGTGTCGGTGGAAGGCGAGATCGGCGTTCTCGGGTCCCTGGAGATGGGCGGCGGCGAACAGGAAGACGGCCATGGCGTTGAAGGCGCCGTCAGCCACGACCAGCTGCTGACCGATCCGGAGCAGGCGGTGCAGTTCGTCAAGGACACGCATGTCGACGCACTGGCCGTCGCCATGGGCACCAGCCACGGCGCCTACAAGTTCTCGCGCAAGCCGGACGGCGCCGTTCTGGCCATGAACGTGATCGAAGAGATCCACCGCCGCCTGCCGAACATGCACCTCGTCATGCATGGCTCGTCCTCGGTGCCGGAAGAGCTGCAGGAGATCATCAACAAATATGGCGGCCAGATGAAGCCGACATGGGGCGTGCCGGTCGAGGAGATCCAGCGCGGCATCAAGCACGGCGTGCGCAAGATCAACATCGACACCGACAACCGCATGGCGCTGACCGGCGCGATCCGCAAAGTGCTGACCGAGAACCCGAGCGAATTCGACCCGCGCAAGTATCTGACGCCGGCAATGGCCGCTATGAGGAAGCTCTGCAAGGAGCGCTTCGAGCAGTTCGGCACCGCCGGCAACGCTCCGAAGATCAAGCCGCTGCCGGTCTCGGAAATGGCCAAGCGCTACAAGTCGGGCAGTCTCGATCCGAAATTTGGCTGACGTATTCTGGTTCTGAACAGGAGCCGCATCGGCTCCTGTTCATCTATCCGGCTTTCGGCAAGAGTGCCGCCCTGCCGGTCTCGATAAACGGCGCCCAGTAGTCGACCGACTCGCGGATCATGGCGACGACCTGGTGATCGACCGGCTCACGCTCGCGAAATGACAGTTCGAGGCAGATCTCGTTGTCGACGCCCCCGCCACGGCGAACCGTCTCCAGGAATTTTTCCGGCGTGATGCGACCGTCCTTGTTGTAGGCGGCAATGAACGGCCAATGGCCGCCCTTGTTCATCGACGACTGCTTGATGTGTATGATCGGCGATACCTTGGGAAACGCTTCGGCCCAGGCATAGGGATCGATGTCGGCGGGGTTGCTCGAGGTCACGTCGCCATGGTCGATATCGACCATCATCTTCAGCGGGATAGCCAGGCCGGCGGCCTCGATCTCCCGATGCAGCGCCCGGCAGCTCTCGATCGTATGGCCGAACTCGCGGCCGACCGACATCGGCTCCCAAAACAGATAGGTTAGCCCGGCCGCCTTCGCGTGTTCGGCGACCTCGCGCCAGCATTCCATAGCGATGTCGAGAAGCCGCGCACGGCGCTCGGCGTCGTCATAATCCTTGTGGGTGAAGATCGCGAACTGCGTGCCCATGCCGCTGGCGCCGAGCTCGGCCGAAATGTCGGCAAAGGTCTTGAACCAATCGACATAGTAGCGGCGCACGTCGGCGTCGGGATGACCGAAATGGTTGAGCCTTCCGTAGGGGCCGGTCATCCCTGACGTTACGCGCACGCCGGTGCGGTCGAGCGCGGCGCGAAACAGGCGGACGAATTTCGAGATCGTCGCTGCCGGCCACCCGGGATTGACGAATTCATGCGTGAGCTGCACGTCCCGGATGCCGATATCGTAGGCGATCGCGTCGATCAGATCGTCCGGTTCGGCGAAACGGTTGACCAGCGGATTGGTGTTGAGGGAAAGCGTAAAGGTCATCAGCTTGCTTTCACCAGCCGGCTCGCGCACCAGTCCTCGAAAGCGGCTCTTTCTGCGGCGGACAGATGCAGCCCATGCTTGGTGCGCCGTTCGAGAATATCGGCTGATGTCAGCGCCCATTCGTGCTCGAACAAATAATTGGCTTCGCGTTCGAAAAAATCCTTGCCGAAGCACCGCCCCAGGTCAGTTAGCGACTTGGCCGCACCGACCAGAACGCGCGTCCTGGTGCCGTAGAGCCGGCCATAATGCTTGACCAGGGATGCCGGCATCCAGGGATATTCGCGGCCGAGGTCGCCGAGAAACTGTTCGAAGTCGGCATTGGCGATATCGCCGCCAGGCAGATAGCCTTTCGATGTCCATTGCTTGCCCATTTTCGGAAAAAACGGGGCGATCCGGTCCAGCGCATGCTCGGCCAGTTTGCGGAAGGTGGTGATCTTCCCGCCGAAGACGGAGAGCAGCGGCGCCTGCCCGGCCGGCGCGTCGAGTTCGAAAATATAGTCACGCGTCACCGCGCTCGGATTGTCGGCGTTGTCGTCATAGAGCGGCCGGACGCCCGAGAACGAATAGATGACATCGCTGCGGGCAAGCCCGCGCTTGAAGTAGCGGTTGACCACCTTGATCAGGTAGTCGACCTCGCTGGCATCCGCCGCTACGTCTTCCGGCCGTCCGTCATAGGGAATGTCGGTGGTGCCGATCAGGGCCAGATCGTTCTGGTAGGGATTGATGAAGATCACGCGCTTGTCGCTGTTCTGGACGAGATAGGCCTGCCGCCCTTCCCAGAATTTCGGCACGACGATGTGGCTGCCCTTGACCAGGCGGACGTTCCGCTTGGAGTTCTGGCCGGCCACGCGGTTGATGATGTCGTTGACCCAGGGACCGGCGGCGTTGATTAGCGCGCGTGCCCGAACCGTCGTCCTGACGCCGGTTCGGCTGTCGCGCATCTCCACCGACCACAGGTCGTTTTCACGGCGGGCGGCGGTGCAGGCGGTTCGGGTGAAGACCTTGGCTCCGCGCTCCGCGGCATCGAGCGCATTGATGATGACGAGGCGGGCATCGTCGACCCAGCAATCGGAATATTCGAAACCACGCTTGAACGCGTCCTTGATCGGCGCGCCTTCGGGCGCGGTACGCAGGTTGAGCGTTCGGGTGGCCGGCAGCCGTTTGCGGCCGCCGAGATGATCGTAGAGGAACAGGCCGAGTCGGACCAGCCAGGCCGGCCGGTCGTCAGGACTGTGCGGCAGCACGAAGCGCATCGGCCAGATGATGTGGGGAGCGGATTCAAGCAGCACTTCGCGCTCGATCAACGCCTCGCGCACCAGCCGGAACTCGTAATATTCGAGATAGCGCAGGCCGCCATGGACGAGCTTTCCCGATCGGGAACTGGTGCCTTCGGCAAGATCGTCTTTTTCGCACAGAATGACGGAAAGGCCGCGGCCGGCGGCGTCGCGCGCGATGCCCGCACCGTTGACGCCACCGCCGATGACGAAGAGATCGACGATTTCAGTGGCGCCGCTCATCTCGCCGGGTCCTCTATGCGTAACAGGTATTTCATGGCTGCTGCGCTTTCAGCATGGATTGATGGGCGGGAGACCGGCGATAAAGCGACGCACCTCTTCGGCGGCCTGCTCGGCCGCATAGGTCACCGTGCGCACCGAGGCACCGGCGATATGCGGCGTCAGCGTCACGTTCGGGAGCTGCAACAGCGGCCAGTCGTCAGGCACCGGCTCGACCGCGAACGTCTCCAGCATGGCGCTGGCGATGTGGCCTGAGACGAGCGCATCGCATAGCGCGTCGTAGTCGACCAGCGGCCCACGCGCAGTGTTGACGAAGATCACCCCGGGCTTCATCCGCGCGATGGTGTCCTTGTTGATCAGTCCGCGGGTCTCCTCGGTTACTCGGGAATGAAGCGTGACCACATCGGAGCGGGACAGGAGATCGTCGAGCGCGACTAACTCGACGCCGGCATTGCGGTCTTCGGCGCTCAACTGCACGTAGGGATCGGAGACCAGGATGCGGCAGCCGAAGGCGCGCAAAAGGCGGACCAGTCGGGTGCCGATGTTGCCATAGCCGATGACGCCGACGGTCATTTCATTGAGCTCGCGGCCGGTGCGGTCGGCCCGGTAGAGATCGCCGCGCCATTCCCCCTTGCGCAAGGCTTCGTGCCCGACCCGGATCAGCCGCGTCTCGGCAAGGATGGCACCGATGGTGAACTCGGCCACAGCACTTGCATTGCGGCCCGGCACATTGACGACGGTGATGCCGTGGGCCTTGGCGGCGGCCATGTCGATGTTGATCGGGCCACCGCGAGAGACCGCAACCAGCTTCAGCGTGGGCAGACGCTGCATCATGGTCTCGGAGAGCGGCGCAAGCTGGGTGACGAAGATCTCGGCGTCGCCGATGAATTCGACCACCTCGTCCGGATTGCCAAAATACTCCTTGACCTTGTCGAGGCCGAGCGCAGCATTGCCGAATTCCATCGGCTCGTCGGGCCATGCCGCCTCAAGCGTACGGATGTCGAGATTGTCGCCGCAGGCCTTCTCGATTTTCTCGCGAAACACTTCGGGAAGCATGAAGCGGTCGCCAATGATTGCAATCTTTCTACGCATACTCGACTTCTCAGTTTGCCCTGGATGCGGCCATCGACCGCCAGACCGGCCGCAGCGCCTCATGCGCCAATGTGTAGGACGGAACCGCCCGCTCATAGATCGCGGCAAGTTCGCGGTCGCTCGGCTCCGCTGCACCAAGCAGCGGCGTGACCCATTCGCCGACGCATTCATCCATCGACTTGTATTGGCCGACGCAGACCGCAGCGATCATTGCGGCGCCCGCAGCACCGGCTTCCTCGCGCTCGCTGGTGCGAATGGCGGCGCCGACGACAGCACCCAGGATCTTGCGCAGAGCCGGGCTTCTGGCAGCACCGCCGGTCAGCCGGATTTCGCTCGGCAGCGGCCCCATGGCGGCATAGCAATCGCGCGACGCGAAGGCCAGTCCCTCGAAAACGGCACGGACCATGTCGGCATAGCCGTGCCGCGACGAAATGCCGACGAAACCGGCCCTGGCATTGGCATCGACGAATGGCCCGCGCTCGCCGGCTTCCGACACATAGGGCTGGTAGAGCAGCGAGGCTGGTTCCGATGACAATATCCATTCATCGACCAGCGCGATCATCTCGCCATTGGTGCGCGTGATGCCTTGCGAGGCGAGTATGCCGGAGGCCAGACTCAGAACCCAATCGATGTTGAGGGTCGCCGCCATGTTCGACTGCATCTGCGCAAAGACGCCGGGCACCGGCATCGTCATCGTGTAGCCGGTCCTGGCCTCGTTGAGCAGCACTTCGTCCGGCGTCTGCGCAAGCCGCATATGCATGCCGGTGGAGCCGATGATGGAGCAGCCGGGCTTGCGCTCGCGATCGAGCAGGCCGGCGCCAAGCGCAGTGCAGGCCACATCGACATAGGCGAGCACGACCGGCATACCCGCAAGCAGCCCGGTCGCCTCGGCAGCCGCCGTCGACAGGCCGGCGCTATGTTTAGTACCGTCGACGATCGGTGGCAGCAGATGCCTGAGATCGGCGACGTCGAGCACCTCAAGCACATCGTCGCTGTAACCGCGCGTGCGGAAGTCGCCGAAGGTGAAGGTCCCTTCCGACGGATCGGTGGCGCGCTCGCCAGTCAGCTTGTAATAGAGCCAATCCTTGCAGTGGAACGCCGTCGCCGCCTTGCCAAGCATTTCGGGCATGTTGCGCTTCATGAAGGCAAACTGCGATCCCTGCTGGCAGGCGGCCAGACCGCTGCCGGTCTTTTCGAAGCGAAGTCGGTCATCGGGCCGCGCACGGATCTCCTCGACGATCCCTGCAGCGCGCGCGTCAAGCCACAGCCAGCCCTTCGTGACCGGCTCACCCTCCTTGTCGATCAGCCAGGTGCCATCGCCCTGCCCGGTCACGGCGATGGCGATGGTGCGGCTGGCGAGGTCCGGCACCTTGTCGGCAAGTTGGCGCAAGGTGGTCGCGGTGTCGGCCCAGGTGCGCGCCAGATCCTGCTCGGCGCCACCACCCGGCAACGTCTCGTACCGGTTCGGCACCGCCGTGGCCGCGAGCTGCCGGCCCGCCGTGTCGAAGGCGACGGACTTGATGACAGACGTGCCGGCGTCGATGCCGATCAGCACATCCCGCATCAGGCAAGCTCCATGCCGTGCGAAATGGCCATGCCGCTGGCCTGGTCGAAGACGTGCAGGTTCTTCGGATCGATGCTGATCTTGATCGGCGCGCCAAGCTCCAGCCGGGTCCGGTCATGTTCGACCAGGACCAGTGAGCCGCCGGCGAAATCCGCCGCGATATGCGTCTGGTCCCCGAGCCACTGGTTGGCCGAAACCGTGGCCGGCACGCCGTCCTTCGAGCGGCGAACCGCATAGGGCCTGATACCGATGACGACCCGCTCCCGTTTTAGCAACTCGTCGCGAACCGAGCCGCTGAACGCGTCCTTGTCATAGTCGAGCGAAAGCCCGTCGGGCAGTCGCAGATTGATCTTGTCGGCAGCCGTGCCGACATAGGCCTCGAAGACATTCATCGGCGGCTCACCGACGAAGGTGCCGGTGAACAGGTTGGCCGGCCGCTGCTTGATCATGTCGGGCGTGTCGAACTGCTGCAGCACGCCGCCCTCCATTACCGCGATCCGGTCGGCCAACGCGTTGGCCTCGGTCTGGTCGTGGGTGACCAGAATCGCGGTCAAGCCACGCTCCTTGATGAAGTGCTTGATGCGGCCGCGCAGCACGGCGCGAAGCTGCGGTTCGAGCTGGCCCATCGGCTCGTCCAGCAGATGCAGGTTCGCCTCGCGGATCAGCGCCCGGCCTAGGCTGGCGCGCTGCTGCTGACCGCCGGAGATGGAGCTCGGATAGCGCTCGAGAATGTCCTCGATCTCGAGCAGCTTGGCGATGCTGGCAACCTTCGCGTCAACCTCGCTTCTCGGCAGCTTGGCCGCCTTCAGCGCAAACGCCATGTTCTCGCGCACCGTCAGCGGCGGATAGAGCGAATAGCCCTCGAACGCCATCGCTACATTGCGCTTGACCGGCGGCAGCGTGTGCACCTTGCGGCCGGCAACCGAGATGGTGCCGCGCGAGACTTCCTCGAAACCGGCAATCATGCGCAATGTCGAGGTCTTGCCGCAACCGGACGAGCCGAGCAGGGCGACGATCTCGCCTTTGTCGATTTCGATCGTCAGATTTTGGACGGCATGCACGCCCCTGTCGATCGGACCGTAGAACTTGTCGACGCCTGAAATGGCGAGTGCGCTCTGGCTCATGCCGCTTCTCCGCTGCGCAAATTGACAACGTTCTTCGAGCCGATGCGGTCGCCGCTCGCACGATCGAACAAAAGGGCGCTTTTGCCGTCAACGGCGATATAGGCCCTGCCCTCGCTTTGACCCGGTGTCCCGGCCGGACGGGAGACCAGGATTTCGCGACCACGCACGGTGCGCACCAGTGTGACGATCTTTTCGTTGAGCGGCGTCTCGGCCTCGACGGTCACCGGAATGGCAGCCGGCGTGCCTTCGTCGACGAAGCTCAGCGCTTCCGGCCGCAAACCGATCACGCAATCGCGGCCGACCGTCGCGTCATAGGCGCCTGTCAGATGAACCTGCACATTCGACAGGCCGACATAGATGCCCTTGGCATCGCGCGACGGTTTGACGTCGAGCAGGTTGATGGTCGGGTCACCGAACAGCCGCGCGATCTCGATGTTCGCCGGCTCACGATAGATCTGCTCGGGCGTGCCGAGCTGCTTGATGACACCTTGCGACATCACCGCGATGCGATCGCCGAGCGCCATGGCCTCCTTGTAGTCCTGGGTGACGTAGACGACGGTCGCGCCACGGTCGGCCAGCAGCCTCGGCAGTTCGAGCCGCATCTCGAAGCGCAGTTTGGCATCGACGTTGCGCAGGGGATCGTCGAGCAGCAGCACCGGCGGCGAGCCGACCAGGGCGCGGGCGAGCGCGGTGCGCTGCTTCTGGCCGTTGGACAACGCCCGTGGCTTATGGCTGAGCACATGGCCGATCTTAAGGAGGTTGGCGACGCTTTGGACGCCGGCCTTGATCGCACTTTGCGACGAGCGGCTGGCTTCCAGCGGCGTCGCGATGTTGTCGAAGGCGGTCATGTGCGGAAAGAGCGCGAAGTTCTGGAACGCCATGCCGACGCCGCGGAATTCGGCGTCAAGATCGGTCATATCCTCGCCGCCGATGAGTATCTTTCCTTCATCAGGATCGATGACGCCGGCGACGAGCCGCAGCAGCACCGTCTTGCCGGCGCCGGACGGTCCGAACAGGACCAGGGTTTCGCCGTCGGCGACGGTCAGCGACAGATTGTCGAGAACAGTCTGGCTCTTGTAGCGCTTGACGACGTTTCGCAGTTCGAGGCTGGCCATGAGAACTATCCCTTTACCGCGCCGAGCGACAGGCCTTCGACGAGATAGCGCTGCGCATAGAGGGCGAGCGCCAGCGTCGGCGTGATCGACAGCACGATCGCCGCCGAGATCTGGCCATACTGGATGCCGGAGGAGGTAATGAAAGCCAGCGCGCCGACCGTCACCGGCTGCTTGTCGGCCGAGGCGAGCACCAGCGCGAAGACGAAGTTGTTCCAGGCGAAGATGAAGGCGAGCAGGCCGGCAGCCGCAATGCCGGGGCCGGCGAGCGGCAGCGCGATCTTGCGGAAGGTGGCGAACCAGGAATGACCGGCGATGCGATAGGCATATTCGAT
Organism: Mesorhizobium sp. WSM4823; assembly: GCF_055811195.1. NCBI lineage: Bacteria > Pseudomonadati > Pseudomonadota > Alphaproteobacteria > Hyphomicrobiales > Phyllobacteriaceae > Mesorhizobium > Mesorhizobium sp. WSM4823. The sequence continues at coordinate 563,533 of NZ_JBVVQL010000001.1, read as the reverse complement.
GTCGGCCGGGATGTCCTCGAAATAGCCGCGCACGATCCACAGGATCAGCGGCAGGCAGATCAGCTGATAGACCCAGATCAGCCCGATATAGGTGTTGGCCAATCCAAGCTTCTGGAAATAGAGGGTCAGCGGCAGGAGCACCAGCAGCGCCGGCGCAAACCTGAACGACAGCAGCGTGAAGGCGATCTCTTCCGAGCCGCGAAACTTATGCCGCGCAAAGGCGTAGGCCGCGGGAACGCCGAGCAGCAGCGCGACAGCGACCGAGGTGACCGACAGGAACACCGAATTCCAGAGATTGCGCATGAAGGCGATGTCGAGCGTGCCGGCTGCCGTCGTCAGCTTTCCGGTGATCAGCGCGGTGTAATTGGCCAGCGTCGGCTTGAAGACAAGCTGCGGCGGAATCCGCAGGATGGTCTCGTTGGTCTGGAACGACATCATAAAGATCCAGACGATCGGGAACATGAAGAAGATCACGACCAGCGTCAGCGCTACACCGCGCAGGATGCGTTCGAGAAGCGAGGTGTGTTCCATCTCGGCCTCCTATGCCTGGCCGCGGGCGCGTTCGCGCAGGCGCAGCCAATTCTTGATGAAAATGTTCGAGAGGAAATAGGTGATCGCCCACAGGATGATCATCAGCGCCGCCGAACGGCCGACATTGGTCGACTGGAAGAAGTTGAGGTAGGCCTCGACCTGGAAAACGGTCAGCGTATCGCCCGGACCGCCCTGGGTCATGGCATAGATGATGTCGAACTGCTGGATTGAATCAAGCAGCCGGAACAGCGTCGCCGTCAGGATGTAGGGCGTCAGCATCGGCAAGGTGATGCGGAAGAATACGAAACTCCTCGGCACGCCGTCGAGTGCTGCCGCCTCGAACGGCTGCGTCGGCAGGCTGCGCAGGCCGGCAAGCAGCAGGATCATGATGAAGGGCGTGTAGACCCAGATGTCGACAAGAACCACGGTGAAAAGCGCGGTCGACGGAGAGGAGGCCCAGCGGAAATCCTGCAGCCCGATCAGGCTGGCGAGATAGCTCAGCACGCCGAAGCCGGGATTGGTCATCAGCTTCCACATCAGCGCGGCCAGCGCGGGCGCCGTCATCAGCGGCATCAACAGCATGATTGAGATGAAGTTATTCAGCGTCGAGCGCTTCTGCAGCAGCATGGCTATGCCGAGGCCGAGAAGCAGTTCGAGCAGGACGGTGATACCGGCATAGAGCAGCGATATCTCCAGCGTATTCCAGAACCTCGGGTCGGTGAAAAAGGAGATGTAATTGTCGCCCCAGTTGAACTGCCGCGCCCAGGGCTGGCTTAGCCGATAACGCTGGAGAGAATAGACCACCGATGTGAAGAACGGGATCAGGATACCGATGCAGACGAGCAAGGCCGGCAGGCTGAGCACATAGGGCAGCACCCTCTTGCTGATCCTGAAGCCGGAAGGCCTGTTTCTTTGCATTGTCGCCGCAGTCATCGTGGTGTTTCCGTCATCTCTGTTGCTTCGCCCTGCCGGCCGCCCAGGGAGCTAGGCGGCCGGTTGGGCGAGTGGCGGCACCGCCAGTAGTCGAGCAGCGGATTTTCCCAAAACCGTTTCCACCTTGGGTCCGATGCTGCAGGCGCCGCTTCGCAGTGGAATGCTGGCTGACCCGCAAAAGCGGGCCAGCCGTCGCTTGGGCTTAGCCGAGCCCCGCTTCCTTGAGCTGGCCGTCGACGCTGGTGGCCAGCATGTCGAGGCCTTCGTCGACCGGCACTTCCTTGGCCACCATCTTCTGCAGCGTCGCCGCCCATTCGGTGGTCAGATCGAAGAACAGCGGCTGCGGGGTGAACTTGATGCTGGCGCCCGGCGCCGAGACGTCGAACATTTCGACATAGCCCGGATAGCTTTTGTTCAGCTTTTCGCGGAACATCTCGTCCTTCCACACCGACTGACGGACCGGATTGACGAAATCCATCTTGGTCGCGCCGAACAGCGCATGCTCGGGCCCTGATGCCCATTGCATGAAGTACCAGGTGGCGTCCTTGTCCTTCGAGAAATTGGACATCGACAGCGACCAGATCCAGATGTTGGGCGTCGGCGCCTTGGCTGCGGGATTGGCCTTGAAGGCGGAAAACGCGAGCTTGCCGGCCATCTTGTTGTCGCCGCCATTCATGAAGTAGCCGAGGATATCGGCGTCGAAGATCATCGCCGAGGCGCCGGCGCCAAGATCGGTGCCGACCTGATACCAGGTGTAGGTCGACCAGTCCTTGGGACCGCTCTCCTGGATCATCTGGACCCACTGCTTGTGGAAGGCTTTGGATTCAGCGGTGTTCATCGCGGCCGACAATTTGCCGTCAGCCGAGACGTTCAGGTCCTTCTGGTCAAAGTTGGCGTAAGCCGACAGGAAGCCGGGATGGATCGTCGCCCAGGAGCGCGAGCCACGCACGCCGATGCCGTAGACGCCGCCACCGACATCCTTGGTGAGTTTGGCCGCCGCGGCGACCATCTCGTCCATATTGCCGGGAACGGTGACACCGGCCGTGTCGAACATCGCCTTGTTGTAAGTGATGTTGTTCTGTTCGAAACCCCACGGAATGCACCACTGCTTGGCGTCGTCGGAACCGAGCACTCCGCCGGGCTGGCCGTTCCAGGCGCAGGATTTCCTGACGCCGGGCAGGAAGTCGTCCCAGGCATAGTTCGGGTTGGTCTTGGCCGGATCCTTGATCCACTCGTTGAGATCGGTGATCCAGCCGGCCGGGCCGTAGGTCCAGGTCATGTAGGCGCCGGTCATGAAGGCGTCGTATTCGGGCGAGCTGGCCGACAGCGCAGCGGTGACCTTGTCGAAATAGACGTCCTCCGGGAAGACGTCATAGACGACTTCCATGCCTGTCAACTTCTTGAAGTTCTCGAGGTTGGCGATCATCGCATCCGCATAAGGATGCTTGTTGAGCAGGAGCTTGATGGTCTTGCCCTTGTGCGCCTGCCAGTCGAAATCCGCTGCAAGCGCACGGGTCTGCCCCAGATTGAGGAGCGTGCCGGCCGTGCCGGCGGCAAGGCCCATCGCGCCAAGGCCCTTGATCAGTCCACGACGATCGACTTGTCCGCGCAGGAACGCATCGATCAGGTCTTTTTCTTTCTCATGCATTTGTCTTCTCCTCCACAGGGGTAGTTTCAATCGAATGGTTGCCGGCTACCCGACCGGCGTCTGCTCCACGAGTGATCGCGCCGTCCGCTCATCGGTGACCAAGCCCTTGAGATAGCGGCCCTCCAACACCGATTTGATGGCACGAACCTTCACCTTGCCGCCGGCAACGGCGACAATCCTGCGGTTGCTGATGTCTTCGCGCGCCAGCGCCAGCGCCCGGTCGGAAAGCGTCGTCTCGACCGCTTTTCCGGCATCGTCGAAGAAATGGCCGAGCAATTCGCCGACGCCGCCCTTGCGGCGGATCTCCTCCATTTCGCCCTTCTCGATCATGCCCGTGGCGACCAGCGACGCCTCGCGCTCGGCAGTGCCGATACCGGCAATGAGCAGGTCGGCGGCCTTGCCGAGATCGAAGACCTCGCTGATGCCCTTCTGCCCGAGCAGCACGGTTCGATCCTCGACCGTGTTGGCGAACATCGGCACCGGCATCACATAGGCTTCCGCGCCGGTCCGTTCGGCCAGGCGATGAATGACGTCGTGGGGATTGGCCGAGAACTTGCGCGTCAGGCCGCCAAGCAGCGAAACGAAGCGGGTCTTTTCGGCCGATATGCGCGGCAGATATTCGACGCAGGCGGCCAACGTGCGGCCATGACCGACGCCGATCAGCGTGTCCTCGCCGCGTTCGATCTCACGCTTGAGGAACTGCGCGCCGGCAATACCGAGCGCCTTGAGCGGCAGGTCTTCGCCATCGAAGTCGGGAACGACCTCGCAGTAATCGAGGCCGTAGCGGCTGGACAAGTCGTCTTCAAGCGCGACGCATTCCGACACTTCGCCGTCGATATAGACTTTGACCAGCCCTTCCTGGTTGGCCTTGGTAATCAGGCGATGCGCCTTGAGACTGGTCAGGCCAAGCCGCTTGGCGACCTCCGACTGGGTCAGGCCGCCAGCATAATGAAGCCAGGCGGCACGGGTCGCCATACTGGTTTCATCGTCGCGCAGGAGGCCGTTTCCAAAACCAACCATTTCCGCCCTAAGATATTTTTATCAGTTGATGCAAAATTTTTCACAAGGCGCCGCCGGAGTCAAGCGCCGCGTGATCAAAATTGCACTGAGGAGGCAAAAAACTGGCCTGCTGGAGAGGCATCGTGCAGGCCGGCGCCCGTTTGAAATGCCACACCTGTCGACCTGCCGCAGCCGCGATCAGTCTGCCGCCCTGCTCGCTAATCGGCGCCCAGGGTTGGCTGCGTGGCCCAGCCAGCCGATCAAATTTGCGACGTTTGCAATTGCCCGGGACCCGAATGGCGGTAGACCTCGCTTGCGGATCAGGCGGATTCGGGCACGTAGGGACAAGGGCCAGGACGTATCGATCTTCACTTCGCGGGAGCTACAATAATTCTTCACAAACAGCTATCTATGCTGGCGACAGGGCGTTTGGTTCGAGTCACGAGGGGCGCGGCTTGGAATTCGATTTGAAGACCATTGAGGCGCTTGCTCCCGATCAAGCGTCGCTGAGCGCCGCCTCCAAGCTGACCAAGCGATCGAACTGGCCGCGGCTCGAGCGCAATGAGCAGCAGGCGCTCATCTGGGGTGAATGCCAGGGTTCCGGCTCCAATCCTTATCGGGTGGTGGTCGACACAGGCGATCACGGCTACAAATGCACTTGCCCGTCGCGAAAATTCCCGTGCAAGCACACGCTGGCCCTGATGTGGATTGCCGCCACCGCGCCAGCCAGTTTTGCCGCGGCCGAATCCACGCCGGAATGGGTGAATGACTGGCTTGGCCGGCGCAGAAAGACGACGCCAGCGCCAGCGCAGTCGACACAAGGCGCGGCAGCCAAGAGCATCGATGAAGCCGCACGGATGGACGAGAGCGTCGCCGTCGAAGACGTTGCGGCTGTGGAGCGTCGCGAGGCAGCGCAGCGCAAGCGGGCGGAGGACACACGACAAGCGGTATCGGCGGCGCTGGATGAGCTCGATCAATGGATCGCCGATCAGTTGCGGCTTGGCCTTTCGAGCTTTATCGAGGCGAGCAGCGACCGTTGCCGCCGGATTGCCGCGCGGCTGGTCGACATGAAGGCAACCGCGCTTGCCGGTCGCGTCGACGAGATCCCATCGCGGCTGATGGCGCTGCGCAGCGAGGAAAGACCGGATGCGGCAATCCGCGAGCTCGGTAAGCTCGTGCTGCTGGCCAAGGCGTGGCGGTCGTCGCCCGACGACCCTGAGCTGAAACGCCTCGTATCGACGTCCGAAACCCGCGAACAGGTTCTAGCCAATCCGGATGCAAGACAGGTCGAAAGCTTCTGGGAAGTTCTCGGCGAGAAGATCGAGAGCCGCCGCGACGGTCTCGTCAGTCATTCGACCTGGCTGCTCGATCTTAAGAGCACCATCCCGCAATTTGCCGTGCTGCTCGACTATTTTCCGGCTTCTGCCGGGCGCCGGTCCAACGCTTTTGCTCCGGGTGATCGTTTCGATGCACGGCTGGTCTTCTATCCATCACGCAAGCCGCTCCGCGCATTGGTGGCGGAACGCAAGGGTGAAGTGATGTCCGGCGCGTGGCCTGATTTCACCTTTGGCGCTGCAAAGGACCCACTTGCCACGCATGCTTCCCATCAGGAGCCTGCGCCTTGGACTACCGATTGTCCTCTCATGCTGCCGCCTGGTGCGATCCTGGTCGACGACCAGGGCACAGGCTGGTGGCAGGCCGCGGACGATCCGCAAGGGATAGCCTTGCCGATCGCCGGCGCTGTCAGTCAGACATTGCTCGGCCTCGAACTTGCGGCCACGGCCGCGCTCTGGGATGGCGCCCGGCTTGACCTTCTGGCGGCGCAAAGCGGGTTCGGGAGGCTTGACCTGTCGTGAACGAACTCGAGCAGACGGGCCTGGCGACAATGCGTGACTGCTGGATCACCGGCGGAGCCACTTTCGATCTGGCTCCGGCCGCCTGGAAGGCAATCGCCGGCGGCGCAAATGCCGACGAGCAGGAGCGCAGGCTCCTGGCAATTGCAGCGCAAGCGCTCGACGTCGCCTTGCGGCCGGCGGCGCCGAAGACGCTCAAGCGGCGGCCGCCGCTGCCCGAGCTTGCCTTGCCAGCGCTGCCGGAGCGGTTGCGGCCGCTTTTGCGCGCCGCGCTGAAACAAGCCGCCGACGCAAAGCGCAAGACGCGCGTGGTGACGCTCGTCGCCAGCCGCGGCTTCGTGCTCCACCCCATGGACTGGATGCCGGGTGCGTCGGACCAGAACAGCCCGGATGTCTACGCTCCCTGGATCGACTGGCAAGCCAGCGTGGATGGAGAAAGACATGCCCCGCAAGAGAAACTCACGGCGGAAAACTGGGATGAGTTCTATCCCGCCGCGCGCCGCATCGCGCTGGCCGATATGCGCCGCAGTGAACCGGCTTCGGCTCGAACGCTGATCGAGGCCAAGGCATCGGGTGAACCGGCAGAAATCAGGCTTGCGCTCATCGAACTGATGCGCTTCGGCCTCAATGCCGAGGACGCGCCGTTCCTGAAAAGCCTTGCCACCGACCGTTCCGGCAAGGTGCAGGACCTGGCTGGCCGGCTGCTGGCAAGGTTGGGCGAGCATGGCCATTCGAGCAAAGGCGGGCCGGAGGACCCCGCAGTCGAACTCGCCGCCTTCATCGGCGAAGGCAAATCCGGCTTCATCCGCCGCCGGACCACTTACACGCCGGCGAAACTCAAATCCCCGGCGCAGGAAAAGCGCCGCGCCGAATTGTTCGAGACCTGCAATCTCGTCGACCTTGCCGCACGGTTCGGCACTACGGAACCCGAATTCATAGGGGCCTGGCAATTCGGCGCTGACACCAATGCCGACATCCTGATCGCACGAATGGTCGCCGCTTCCGGGAGCGACGCGGCGGTGACGCATATGGCGGACATGCTTGTCGCCGATGGCGGCAAACCGGCGCTGTTCGTGTTGCACCTCATGCCGCGTCTGGACAGCCGCAGAAAGCGTGTCCTCATCAGATTGATCCTGAAAGACTCGAAATATCTTGGTGCTCTCAATCTTGCCGAAGGCATGGAAGCAAGTTGGTTGGAATGGGGCGACCTGACGAATAGCCAAACACTGCTGGCGTTGAGTTCCGCCGTTGCGGGAAACGACGACGCCGTGAAGCGAGGTGTCGACGAAATGGTGGAAACGATGGGCTTTCTTGCCACTGCGACCACAGCAGCCAAATTGATCGACGACGTTGTCGCAGCCGGCATGCCGCCCGCGGCCCCATCACTCAGTGTCCTGCGTCTCAATGCGGCGCTGGCCGAATATCCGTCTAGAACCGACACATGATCAATCCGGAGAATTCATATGAACGCTGCCATCCGTCTCCCGGTCGAGCAGGCCTATGCCTCTGAATTGCAGGCGCTGGCGCGCGGTGATGACCGGCAAAAGCCTGCCGGCTGGAGCCTATCGCCACAGGCTGTGCTGACCTATCTGCTGGGCGGGAAGGCCGGTGACGGCACCCTGATAACGCCAAAATATGTCGGTCGCCGCCGGCTGATGGAGACCGCGGTGGCAACGCTCGCCACCGATCGCGCACTGTTGCTGCTCGGCGTTCCCGGAACGGCAAAGTCCTGGGTGTCCGAGCATCTCGCCGCCGCCATCATGGGCGACTCGACGCTGATCGTGCAGTGCACGGCCGGCACCGACGAGAACCAGATCCGCTATGGCTGGAACTATGCGCAGTTGCTGGCCAAGGGCCCGAGCCAGGAAGCGCTGGTGCCGACGCCGCTGTACCGCGCCATGCAGACCGGCAAGCTTTGCCGCCTCGAAGAACTGACGCGCATGGGCTCCGACGTTCAGGACACGCTGATCACCGTGCTTTCCGAAAAGATGATGCCGATCCCAGAATTGAACACATCGATCTATGCCCAGCGCGGCTTCAACATCATCGCCACGGCAAACAATCGGGACAAAGGCGTGAATGAGCTTTCTTCGGCACTCAAACGTCGCTTCAACGTCGTGGTGCTGCCGCTGCCGGAGGACATGGCCGAAGAGGTGGCGATCGTCGCCAAGCGGGTCGACGAAATGGCTGGTGGGCTCGACCTGCCGGTGCCGAAAAATGTCGGCGAGGAGATCGCTCGCGTCCTGACCATCTTCCGCGAATTGCGTTCCGGTGCGACCGCCGACGGCAAGGTGACGCTGAAGACGCCCTCGGGCTCGCTGTCGACCGCCGAGGCGATCGCGACGATGGTTGGCGGGCTCAGCCAGGCGGCGTGGTTCGACAGCGGCAAGCTCGGTGCCGAAGGTCTTGCCGCCAGCCTTGTCGGCGCGATCGTGAAAGATCCAGTACAGGACAAGGTCGTGCTGGAGGAATATTTGGAAACAGTGCTGAAGAAGCGGCCGGACTATGCCGGCTACTACGCGGCCTTGAACGCAGCGATCTGACGCCGTGGGACACGGCGACATCGCCTATTTCGGCATACGCCATCACGGGCCTGGTTCCGCCGACAGCCTGGTGCAGGCGCTACGGGATTTGAAGCCGGTCGCCGTGCTGATAGAGGGGCCGATCGACGCCTCCCCGCTGCTGCCCTTGCTGGCGCGCCCGGAAATGCAGCCGCCGGTGGCGCTGCTTTGCTATCCCGAGGACGATCCGGCTTCGACAAGCTTCTGGCCCTTCGCTGAGTTCTCGCCCGAATACCAGGCGGTGCTGTGGGCGGTTCGGCACAAGGCGGCGTTGCGGTTCATCGACCTGCCGTCGTCGGCGCGGTTTACGGCGGCGGTGACGGATGGCGCGAACAAGCCCGACGACCCCGACAGAGCCGAGCCCAGGGACGAAGCCGGCGACAAGGACGGCGACGCGGCCCCGCATCGGCGTGACCCGATAGGTACACTCGCAAGGGCTGCCGGCTATGAGGACGGCGAAAGCTGGTGGTCCGACATGATTGAACAGAACCCGGAACCCGGCCCTATATTCGCCGCCATCGCCGATGCGATGACGACGCTGCGGGACGGCGAGGGTCCGATCGCTGAGTTCGAGGCCCAGCGCGAAGCGCATATGCGGCTCGAAATCGCCGCGGCGCGAAAGGAATTCGACGGACCTATCGCTGTCGTCTGCGGGGCATGGCATGTGCCGGCACTGCAGGCCACACACTCGCAGAAAAACGATCAAGCCCTGCTCAAGGGGATCGCGCGGCGCAAGAGCACGATGACATGGGCGCCGTGGACGGGACGGCGTCTGGCGCTGGGCTACGGCTATGGCGCGGGCGTCGTCGCACCCGGCTGGTGCAAGCATCTTTGGCGCACGCGCGGCCGTCACGATGCGGCAACCCTGTGGCTTGCAATGATCGCGGCGGTGTTGCGGGCGAAAGGTCACCTGATCTCGACCGCTTCGTTGATCGAAGCGGAGCGCCTCGCCCGGACGCTCGCCGCAATTCGCGAACGGCCCAAACCCGGGTTCGAGGAATTGCGCGATGCCGCGATTGCGGCTCTGTTCAGTGGCGAGGCGGTGCTGTGGACTCTGGTCGAGGCCGAACTGCTTCTGGGTGCCGACGTCGGGGAAATCCCACCCGACACGCCGTTGGCGCCGTTGATCGAGGATCTGCAGCGCAACCAGAAGGCGGCGCGGCTGAAGCCCGAGGCGCTGGAGCGGGAGTTATCCGTAGACCTGCGAAGTGATAGCGGGCTGTTTCGCTCGACACTGCTGCATCGGCTGAACGTGCTTGGTGTGCATTGGGGCAGATTGACGGACAGTGGCCGCAGTCGTGGCACGTTTCGCGAGCGGTGGACGCTGGCATGGGATCCGGAATATTCCGTCCGTCTGGTCGAGAACCTGATCTACGGGCCGACCATCGAAAAGGCTGCCAACGGCCGCCTGATCCAGATGATCGAAACGGCAGCGACCCTCGACACGCTCGCGGCACTGGTCCAGAGCGCCACCACCGCAGGCCTGTCGGAAGCTTCGAGTGCCGGCCTCGCGGCGTTGGAGGCACGAGCGGCGCACAGCAGCGAATGCCTGGAGATCCTGGCGTCGGTGCCGCCGCTCGCCGACATCATCCGCTACGGTGAGGCTCGCAAGACGGAGACAAACCGGCTGTCCGGCCTCATGGAGCGGCTGATCGTCGAAGGTGCGATCGCGCTTCCCTATGCTGCGCGCGATCTGGATGAGCAAGCCGCCGCGACACTGGTTGGTGCGATGCGCATGGCCGATGAGGCGATCAGACTGGTCGAGCCCGGGCAAGACGTGCTGGACGGATGGCGCAGCGGGCTGGCTGCCGTGCTGGAGGGGTCACGGTCGACGGCGTTGCTGGCAGGATGTGCCGCGCACCTTCTCTACGAAGCCGGTCGCCTGTCCGCCGAAGCCGCTGCCGGGCTGCTCGGGCGACGCCTGTCGCCGGGCACGCCGGTGGCCGAGGCGGCCGGGTTCTTCGAAGGGTTCTTCAGCACAGCCGGTCAACGGCTGATTTATGACGACGGTCTGCGCAGTGCGGTCGATGGGTGGCTCAAATCCCTGGACGAAGATGCTTTCATCGCGCACCTGCCATTGCTGCGTCGTGTCTTTTCCAATCTGGACAGCATGGAACGCCGCCGGCTGATCGAAGCGGTCCTCGGCCGCGCTGCGCGCCTGCCGGCTGGCCTGACGCCGTCGCCGGATGGGGGCGAGGCATGGCGCCGGCACCTGGAGCTGCTTGGACCGTTGCTCATAGGACAAAACGGCAATGGGTGACGAGAGCGAAGTAAATGAGCCCGGCCCACTCACTGCCGATGGCGGAAGGGAGCGCCGCTGGCGACTGGCGATCGGCGCCGATGACGAGGCGTCGGTGGCACTTTCCAGCGACGACAAACGGCTTTCGGCGGCGCTCGACGCTCTCTACGGCGATGGCGACAGCGCTGCGGCGAGTGACCCGCGCAAGCGGCGCGGCGGGCTCGGCCGCTCGGCGCCGCGCGTTGCGCAATGGATGGGCGACATTCGCTCCTTCTTTCCCGCGCAGGTCGTTCAGATCGTCCAGAAGGACGCTTTTGAACGGCTGGACCTGAAGCAGATGCTGATGGAGCCGGAATTCCTCAAGGCGATCGAGGCGGACGTCAACCTGGTCGCCGACCTGGTTTCGCTGCGCTCGGTCATGCCGGCCAAGACCAAGGACATCGCCCGCACGATCATCGCCGATATCGTCGCCAAGCTGATGCAAAAGCTGGAGCAGAAGACCGCTGAGGCGATACGTGGCGCGCTCGACCGGTCGAGGCGCACCAACCGCCCGCGTTCGCGCGATATCGACTGGCAGCGCACCATCTCGGCTAACCTTCGCCACTACCAACCCGAGCACAAGACCATCGTTCCGGAGAAGCTGGTTGGTTTCATGCGCAAGCAGCGCCGGCTGGTCGATCTCGACGAAGTCGTTCTCTGTGTCGACCAGTCCGGCTCGATGGCAAGCTCGGTGATCTACGCCTCGATCTTCGCAGCCGTCATGGCCTCACTGCCGGTTGTTCGCACCAAGCTCGTTTGCTTCGACACAACCATCGTCGACCTTACCGAGGAACTCAGCGACCCCGTCGAAGTGCTGTTCGGCGTGCAGCTTGGCGGCGGTACCGATATCAATCAGGCCGTAGCATACTGCGCCAACCGTATCGAGCGGCCAACCAAGTCGCATCTGGTGCTGATCACCGATCTCTATGAGGGCGGCAACGGCCAGGAACTGCTGCGGCGGCTGGCAGCGCTGGTTCGATCTGGCGTCAATGTCGTCGTGCTTCTGGCGCTGACCGATCAGGGCCGGCCAGGCTACGATCCCACGATGGCAGGTTCGGTCGCGGCACTTGGTATTCCCGTCTTCGCCTGCACGCCGGATCTGTTTCCGGATATGATGGCAGCGGCACTGCGCCGGGAAGATATCGGCGCCTGGGCGGCGGGGGCGGATATCAAGCTCATTCGCGCCGACGCCGAGGCGCCCAGGGCAGACGAGTGAGCGCCATGTCCAAGAGGATTGCCGAACTCCTGTCGCGGCTGGAAAAGCGGCTGGACAGGTCAGCGATTGTTTTAGCCGACGAGGCCGGACCACGTTACCGGGAAGATCCCGACGGCAAAGCCGGCGCGCCGCCGGAGTTCGTGCTGCGTCCGCGTACTGCCGGCGAGGTGTCGGACATTCTGCGCCTGTGCAACGAGGTAGGGCAGAGACTCGTGATCCAGGGAGGGCGGACCGGACTTGCGGGTGCGGCGCGAATTCAGCCCGGCGAGGCGGTGCTGTCGCTGGAGCGCATGACTGCGATCGAGGCTGTCGACCGAGAGGCCGCGACGATCATCGCCGAGGCCGGCGCGCCGCTGCAGATGGTGCAGGAAGTAGCAGACGCGGCTGGCTTGCTGTTCGGCGTCGACATCGGTGCGCGCGGCACGGCCACGGTCGGCGGCAATGTCGCCACCAATGCCGGGGGCATCCGCGTGCTGCGCTACGGCATGTATCGGGCGCAGGTGCTCGGCCTGGAAGCGGTGCTTGCCGACGGCAGCATCCTGACCTCACTCAAGGGCCTGCCCAAGGACAATTCCGGCTATGACCTCAACCAGTTCTTCATCGGCAGCGAAGGCACGCTTGGCGTCGTCACGCGCGCCTGCCTGCGGCTACACCCGAAGCCGGCCACCGAGGTCAATGCCTTCTGCGCGCTTGCGTCGCTCGATGCGGCAATAGCGCTGCTTGCGCTGCTCAGGCAGAAGCTCGGGCCGTTGCTGTCGGCCTATGAGGTGAATTTCGCGCCGCTCTACGGCGCCATGGTCGCTGGGATGGATGCACCGGCGCCGCTGCCCGTGGGGTCACCCGTCTATGTGCTGGCCGAGATCCAGGGCAGCGAGCCCGAGCGCGACGGCGACCGATTTGCTGCTGTTCTGATGCAGGCGGTCGAGGACGGCATGGTCGACGACGTGGTCGTCTCGCAGTCGCCGCGCGAGTTCCGTGCGCTGTGGGCGGTGCGCGAGGATGCCAACCGCTTCCTGTTTTCAATGAAAGGCCTGATCGGCGTCGACATCAGCATCCCGCTGGCAAGAATGGGGGCTTTCCTGCAAGAAGCAGAAGCCGCGATCAGGGCTGTCGACCCCAGCGCCGACATCTACGTCTTCGGCCATCTTGGCGATGGCAATCTGCACTATCAGGTGCGCACCGTGGATCCGGCCGCCACACACGGCATCGTCTATCGTGGCGTCGCCGCGGCTGGCGGCGGCGTCTCGGCCGAGCATGGCATCGGCCTCGACAAGAAGGAATGGCTGCATCTGGCGCGCAGCGATGCCGAGATCGCGGCCATGCGGCGCTTGAAAGCGGTGTTCGACCCGAACAATATCCTCAATGCCGGGCGGGTCTTCGATCTTTCACCGGGCTGAAATCGAAGGCCGATAGCATCTCTATTTCATGCCCTTAACTGCGTATGCGCCACGGCGATGCGGGCGGCGAGTGCGGCGTTGTTGCGGACCAGCGCGATGTTGGCCTTCAGGCTGCGGCCTTGCGATAGTTCGTTGATGCGGGCGAGCAGGAACGGCGTCAGTTCCTTGCGGCCGATGCCGCGTTTGTCAGCTTCCGCCACCGCCGCCGCGATCGTGCCGTCGATGAAGGCGGGATCAAGCGCATCCGCCTGCGGAATCGGATTGGCGACGAGGATGCCGGTGCCCGAGCCCATCTGCTCGTGCAGCAGCATGGCGCGTGCAATCTCTTCTGGCGTGTCGAGGCGATGATCGGCCTTGAGGCCGCTCGATCGTGTGTAGAAAGCCGGAAAATCGTCGCTTTGAAAGGCAATCACCGGCACGCGCTGGGTCTCCAGATACTCCAGCGTCTTGGCGATATCGAGGATCGATTTCACACCGGCGCAGACGACAGTCGTGCCGGTCTGGCCGAGTTCGGTCAGGTCGGCCGAGATGTCGAAAGTGGCTTCGGCGCCGCGATGCACGCCGCCGACTCCGCCGGTGGCGAAAATGCCGATACCAGCAAGGGCTGCGATCCGCATCGTCGCCGACACCGTGGTTCCGGCCGAACCGCCGCGCACCATGATGGCGGCGAGGTCGCGCCCCGATGCCTTGACCACGTCCTTCGCCGCGGCAAGCCGTTCCAGCTCACGGTCGTCAAGTCCGACTTTGATCTTGCCGGCGACCACCGCGATCGTGGCGGGCACGGCGCCGTTCTCGCGGACCACGGTTTCAACGCCGCGCGCGGTCTCCAGATTGGCAGGATAAGGCATGCCATGGGTGATGATCGTTGATTCCAGCGCCACCACCGCGCGGCCTTCTCGAAGCGCTGCCGCAACCTCGTCGTTCAGGTGGATAAGGGAAGAAGGTTTCATGGTCTCGCTTTCGGTCGTCTCGTTTTAGGCGGGAATGCGGTACATGCCGGCGGTGAGGAAGCGCGGCGACAGATCGGGATGGACGCTGGATTCGCTCTCGGTGGTCAGCGTGGCGAGCAGCGCCCCTGTGCGTGCTGCGTCGAGCACAGGATCGCCCGAAAGCACCTTGTACATGGTGCCGGCAATCATCGCGTCGCCGGCGCCGGTGATGTCGACCGCGCGGGCCGGGACGGAACGCATCGTCGCCAAGCCGCTTTCGGTCGCCACCGCAAATCCATGCGCGCCCATGGTCACGATGACCTCGGCAGCACCTGCCGCGCGCAGCGCCGCCGCGGCTTCCTTCGGCTTCAGCCGCTTGTCGGCGTCGGTGATGGCAAGCATCGCGTTGGCCTCGTCGTGATTGGTGAACAACAGGTCGATGCCGGTCAGGTCCTTCGGCAAGCGTGCGGATTTCGGCGACGAGACCGTGTCGACGGCGAGCCTGAAGCGCGCGCCCTGTTTGCGTGACATCAGCGCTTCGATCGTCGCGGCCGGCAGGTTGCAGTCGATGAACACCCAGGTTGCCGAAGCGAGATGCGGCCAGAAGCGGTCGAGATAGGATGGCGAAAACAGGTCGAAGATCTCCATGTCGGCAATGCCGAGCACGAGATCGTTGTTGGGATCGAGGATGGCCGCATATTCGGCCGTTGGTCGTTCCGTGGTGGTGATGACCTGGCTGACATCGGCGCCGAGGTCACGCAGATGCCGCACCAGCGAGCGGCCGGTTTCATCGTCGCCGACAATCGAGACGAAACTGACGTCGACGCCGAGGCGGACAAGGTTCTCGGCGACGTTGCGGGCGACGCCGCCGAAGCTGCGGTAGCCGTCGACCGGGTTTGACGTCTCGAAGATCAGATCCTTCTTGGCGTGATACTTGCGGTCCAGAACCGCGCCGCCGATGCAGATCATGCGCTTGGAGGCCGGCAGCACATAGCCGCGGCCGAGAATGTAGCCCTTGTTGACGAGCTGCATGATGTGGGCCGCGACGGTCGAGCGGGCGATGCCTAGCGCGGTTGCTATGTCCTGCTGGCCGGCGAACGGGTTCGCCGCGATGAGATCCAGAACCGCTTGTTCCTGTGCTCCAAGGTCGTCCATCACTTCACCGGCCTGTTCGATTGGAGGCCTTCCGATATGAAAGACAACAGATGACTTTGTCAACATTTGTTAGCGTGGGAGGCACATTGATGCCGGTCTAGCGGGTGTACTGAGAGCAGAGCGGTGGCTACGGCACCAGCACCAATGCGCCCGTTGTCTGCCTGGATTCGAGGTCGCGGTGGGCCTCGCCGGCATTGCTCAGGCTATAGCGTCTGGGGGGCTCGATCCTGACGACGCCTTGCCGTAGCGCTGCGAAGAAACGGTCGACGTGCGGCGAAAGCTTTGCCGGAGTGTCGGTATAATGGGCGTAATTGGGACGCGATATGGTGATCGACTTCGATGCAAAGCGGCCGATATCCCAGTTGCCGACCGGTCCGGAGGCTTGGCCGAAACTGACGAGATGGCCGCGAATGCCGAGTGCCGCCAGTGAACCGCCGAACGTGTCGTTGCCGACCGCATCGTAGGCGACATCGGCGCCAGCGCCGCCGGTCAGGCGCATGACGGCCTCGGCGAAATTCTCGCGCGAATAAACGATGACGTGATGCGCACCAAGACGTTCGGCGATCCGCGCCTTATCGTCGCTCGATACCGTGGCAATGACCGTTGCCCCCAAATGGCGGGCCCACTGCACCAGAAGCTGGCCGATACCGCCGGCGGCGGCGTGAATGAGAACGACGGAGCCTGGCTGCACGGCATGGACGTCGTGCAGCAGGAAACTCGCGCTGATGCCTTTGAGCAGGCTCGCTGCCGCGGTCTCGTCCGAAACGTCGTCCGAGAGCCGGACCAGCAGATCGGGCGCCATGTTGCGCCGCTCGGCATAGGCGCCGACCGGCGGGCAGGCATAGGCGACGCGATCGCCGGCTGAAAAGCCCAAAACCTCCGAACCAATCGCTTCAATGACGCCGGCAGCCTCCATGCCGGGCACATCAGGCGGCTGCAAAAGGTCGAAATAGCCGGTGCGGCAATAGACGTCGATGAAATTGACGCCGATCGCCCTGTGACGGATTTGCACCTCGCTCGGTGTGGGCGGAGGCAAAGCGATGTCTTTCAGTTGCAGCACCTCCGGCCCGCCATATTTTTCGACGAGGATCGCCCTGGTCCTCTCGATCTGACTGGTCCTCTCGATCTGACCCGAACTCGTGGCTCCGGAAGACATGGCCCCTGAAGATATTGTCGGAGCGATCCGCGGCAGGGCTGCCGATGGTGTCGGTGCGACCACCGGCGCTCTCGCATGGAAAGGTGCGGTTTTCGGCTTTCGACGCAAAAGGCTGCGAATAGCCTCAAAACCGGCCTGGTAGATGCCCTCGGTGACGAGCCTGACCAACTCGTCGCGACGATGCGCGGGTGGATGGAACTCGGACCGCCACTCCCAGAAAGTGGCGTTGCCGTCGGTCACCGGCTTCAGCCGGATCGATGCGACATAGCCCATCAGCGGCAGCGGTGCTTCGAGCAGGCAATAGCTCAGCCGAAAGTCCTTATCGGACAGCGCCAGAAGCTGCTCGCGCAATTCGCCGCCGTCGGCCAGCCGGAAATGACGCACCGACCCCACCGCATCGACCGGCTCGCCCCCATCGATCTCGCTGAACGCGATGGCCGGATGCCAGCGCTCATGACCGTTGAAGTCGCGCAGGATCGACCAGACGTCCTCGATCGGCGCATCGATGATCGTGCTCTGGCGGACTTGAACCATAGCGCAGGCGTCAGCGCCCGAAGCGCTGCTTGAGTGCGCTGAGCGCAGCCTGGAATGCGCCGGTGCCAATCTGGTGCGTCAGCGTTGCCTCGCGTTCGGGGGCACAGTCGAACTCAGCCTGCCACTCGGCCAAGGTCAAATTGCCGTCGGTGATCGGCGTCAGCGACAGCGTTGAGATGTAATTTTCCACCGCCATCGGGCTTTCCAGGATCGCGTAGCTGCAGGACAGGTCATAGTCGGACAGCGCCAGCAATCTTTCGCGAATCCGCCCGCCATCCCTGAGCACGAAATTTCTGATACAGCCGATCTGGTCGGGATGCGCATTTTGCTCGATGCGGCTTTCGGTGACGAACGGCGTCCAACTTGGCAGCGCGTTGAAATCGCGAATGACCTTCCAGACCTCTGCCGCCGGCGCAGGAATGACCGAGGAAACATAGACCTTGGTCATGCCGGGCAGCCGCCAGCGTGACACAAGCGGCCGAGACATTCCGATTCGCTTGCGCACCGCATGGACTGCACGATCAAGTCAGCGGTCGCGATCGTCATCGTCGTCCTTGCTGATCTTGCCCTTGCCTTTCTTGTCGCGGGTCAGGCTCGAAATGTCCTTGGCGTCACGCAGCACATCGGTCATCCGCCCGAGCGAACCGCCCTCGATGCCTATCTCCTTCATGAGATTGTCGATCATCGGCGCCTGTACCCGATAGCGCAGCGCCGAATCGATCACTTCGTCGGTGACGTTGCGGTTGCCTCCGGGCCCGCCATTGATGCCATCGACATGCAGGATCTTGATGCCGTCGATCTTCTCCATCGGCTTGACGCTTTCGCGGATGATGCCTTCCATATGGTCGAGCAATTTGCCGCGCAGACGGCCGGCGCGAGCCTCATCGGAGAGCAGGTTTTCGGCCTCGTTGAGCTGGCGGTGACCGGCGGCGTCGACCTCGTAGCGCTGGGCCGCGGCAAGGGCGTGAATCTTTTCGGATTCGGCCGAGGCGACGGCGGCGATCTTCTGCGCTTCGGCGAGGCTTTTGGCAGCCTTCATCTCGGCATCGGCCGCCGCGGTTATGCGCAGGGCCTCGCGCTCTGCCTCACGGGCGGCGCCGATCAGGTCGGTCAATTTGCGGCGTTCGGCGATCTCGCGTTCGCGGGCGGTGAAGGCCTGTTCCTCGGCCTGGATGGCCTTGGCGCGGACCGCTTCCGAAGCAGCGATCGCCGAAGACCGCTCCTGCGTCTTCTTGGCGATGTCGATGGCCTTCTGGATCTCGGCGATCTCGATCTTCTGGTCGCGGTCGACACCAAGCTGGCGCAGGTCACGGTCCTTGATCAGCCGGGCTTCCTCGATGCCGCGCTCGGTGGTGATGCGGGCGCGCTCGACCTCTTCGCTGGCCGATATCTCGGCTTCCTCGAAAGCCTGGCGCTTGGCGATCTGCAGCGCTTCGAGGTGACGTTCCCGCGCAATCCTCACTTCATCGATGGCGCGCTCCTGATCGATACGGGCCGTTTCGATCGTCTGGTTCTCGACAATTTCGGCGCGTCGCTTTTCCGCTTCGGCCCTGGTGACCTCGAGCGCTTTTTCCGCCAAGGCGATCTGGCGTTCGAGCTCGGCGATTTCGAGCCCCTTCTTGCGCTCGATCTCCAGTTGGCTCTGCGTGCCTTCACGCTCGATGCGCGCCTTCTCCAGCGCAAGCTCGAGCGCTATCTGCTCGCGCTCGGTCAGTTCGCGCATTTTCATTTCCGTCTCATCGAGCGCACGGCGCCGGGCAATCTCGCGGCGCTGGGTGTCTTCTTCGTTTTTGATGCGCTCCTCGGTGATGTTGCGCTCCTGGTTGAGGCGCGATTTCTCGACCGCTTCGCGCGAAGAAAGCTGCGCCTGCTCCGACTCCTGGTCGCGCAGTGCGCGCTCGATGGCGAGTTCGGAACGCTGCGAGGCGCGGCGTATCTCGACTTCGCGCTCCTGTTCGAGGCGGGCATATTCGGTGTCGCGGTCGATCTCCAGCACCTTGCGCTGGGTGTCGAGGTTCTGGTTGCGGATATCGACCAGCGTGCGCTGCTCGATCTCGTTGCGCATCCTGCGCCGCGTCTCGATCGATTCGGTGAGCTGGGTCAGGCCTTCGGCGTCGAAGGCGTTGGAGGGGTCGAAATATTCGAGGCTGGTCTGGTCGAGGTCGACGATGGCGACGCTCTCCAGTTCGAGCCCGTTGGCGGCGAGCGATTCCGAGGCGAGCTGGCGGACCTTGGCGGCGTAGTCGCCGCGCAGTTCGTGCATCTCCTCGAGCGTCATCTGGGCCGCGACCGTGCGCATGGCGCCGGCAAACTTGCCTTCAAGCAGTTCGCGCAGACTGTCGGGCTGCAGCGTACGGCGGCCGAGCGTCTGAGCGGCTGCGGCAACCAGCTCGCGGCTCGCCCCGACACGGACAAAGAACTCGGCGACCAGATCGACGCGCATCCGGTTTTTGGTGATCAGCGCAAAACCATCTTCGCGGCGCACCTCGATACGCAAGACATTCATGTTGACCGGGGTGATTTCGTGCAGCACCGGAATGACGAAGGCGCCGCCATTGACCACCACCTTCTCGCCCATGAAGCCGGTGCGCACGAACGCCGTCTCCTTGGTCGAGCGGCGATAAAGCCATCTGAGAACATAGACGGCGATCACCACGACGATCGCGGCAATGATCAGCCACAAAAGGAAAGCGCCAAAGGTCTGCGCGGCCATTCTTTCTACCCTCCCAAACAGGATGCGGTCAGCCATCGGCGACCGGCATCAATTCCATAATCCGCCAACTCGAAAACCATCACGCCCGCCTCTGCAATTTCGGCGTGATCGCCTGGAACGCGTTGATGGCTGCGTCGACGAAAGACGGGTCGTTGATATTCGACCGGACGCGCTCGACATGGCGCAGCGGCGTCTGGCGGACGGTCTTTTCGATCGCCTCGAACAGCGCATTGTCGGCCTCCGGATCGTGAAACGGCTGGCCTGGGGCGTCGAGCATCGACACGCCGTCCTCCGGCAGCAGGAACCGGACCGGGCCATTCATTGCGTTGAGGCGGGCGCCGATCCATTCGCCGAAGGCACGGTTCTCGTCGCGCGTGGTCCGCATCAGCGTGATGTTCGGATTGTGGATGACGAAGTTACGGCTTCTGAATTTCTCCGGCACCGTGTCGCGCGGGCCGAAATTGACCATGTCCAGCGCCCCGGTCGAGCCGACATAGGGCAAGCCGGTACGGATCGCCGCGCCAAAGCGGTCGTCGGTCGCCGGGAACACGCCGCCGACAATCATGTCCGCGACTTCGGTCGTGGTCAGGTCGAGGAAGGCTGAGAGATGCCGGGAGTCACCGAGATTTTCCATGGCGCGCCCACCAATTCCGGTGGCATGGAAGACAAGACAGTCATAGTCCGCTTCAAGACGCTTGGTCACCGCCTGCACTGCCGGCGTGGTGACGCCGAACATGGTGATGCCGACGGCCGGACGCGCCAGCTTGCGTTTGGCCTCCCACGCCTCGGCATTGGGAAGCTGCGCGACCATACCCGCCATTGCATGCGCGGCGTTGGAAAGCACCTGTTCGGTGATCGAGTTCAACCCCTGAACGTCTGCCACCGAATGGAACATCATGATGTCGGCGCCGCCGACATATTTGGCGACGTCGCCGGCGGCGACCGTCGAGACCATCAGCTTAGGTATACCGACGGGTAGCCTGCGCATGCCAGCCGTGGCCAGCGTAGTGCCGCCGGAACCGCCCGCCGAAATAACCCCGCCGATGCGCGGCTCGCGCTCGATCCAGCGCGCAAAGGCTTCGGCCATGGCGCTCACCGAGCCGCCGCGATCATTGGTGAAAACGGCCGACGACCCCAGCGCATGCATGCCGGCGACCTGCATAGCGGGAACATCGGCGCTCGACGGCTTTCCCGACGTCGACAGGTCGACGGTGCGCACCGGCACACCTAGCGATTTCAGGCGGTCGGCGACGAAGCGCAGTTCCTTGGCCTTGGTGTCGAAAGTGCCGGCGACCAGAACGGTCCTGCCGATACGTTCGGCGAAGGGAATGGCGAAGACCTTTTTCAGCTCGTCCTGCGGCGCTGCCTTCTCGACCGCCGCTTGCCGCATCGCCGTCACCGGCACATTCCAGCGGTTCGGCAGTTCGGTCACCGGGCGGTAGATACCGTCCTGCGGAGCAGCGTCCTGCAAAGCACCACGATCGATGCGATAGACTTCGGCCAGCTGTTGTTGCGCCTGTGCCGCTGCCGCTGGCGTCATAGCGGACTCGTCTGAATGGCGGCCGACACCGAGCAGTCGCTGCTGCAGTTCACGGTCGGCGGCAAGTGCTGCGGCATCCATGACCCGGTTGATGCGCCCGTTGACCATGATGGCGACGCGATCGGACACAGCGGTGGCGACTCCGATATTCTGTTCGATGACGAGGATCGCCATCTCGCCTTCCTCGGCCAGCGTCACCAGCATACGCTCGACTTGCCCGACGATGACAGGTGCGAGGCCCTCGGTCGGCTCGTCCATGACCAGCAGCTTGGGGTCGCTCAGCAGTGCGCGCGAGATCGCCAGCATCTGCTGTTCGCCGCCCGAGAGCTGCGAACCGCCATTGGTCCGGCGTTCGGCGAGGCGCGGAAAAATGTGATAGACGCGCTCGACCGTCCAATTCGCATCACGCCGGTTGCCGGCCGCGAGGCGCAGATGCTCGTCGACCGTCAGGCTTGGCCAGACGCGGCGGCCCTGCGGCACATAGCCAACTCCGAGCCGGTGAATCTCATGCGGTTCGAGTGAGGAAATCTCGCGGCCGTTGACCCGGATCGACCCGGAGCGCGCGCGCTTCAAGCCTGTGATGGTGTTGCAGAGCGTCGTCTTGCCCATGCCGTTGCGGCCGACGACCGACAGCACGCCGCTGTCCAGCGTCAGTGACACGCCCTGCAGCGCATGGCTCTCGCCGTAATAGACTTGCAGATCCTCTATTCTGAGGACCGCCTTCCCAGACGGAGGCGTTGGGCCGGACGGAGACATGGGGCCGGCAGGAACGCGGCGTTCAGCCATGCTTGCCTCCGAGATAGATTTCCTGGACCTCCGGATCGGCTTCGATCTCTTGCGGCGTGCCCTCCTTGAACAAGCGGCCATTGTGCATCATCGAAACATACTCCGAGACACGCAGCGCAACGTCGAGATCGTGTTCGATGATAACATAGCCGATATGCTTCGGCAGCCCATTGAGGATCGCCACCAGATCGCGGCGCTCGGTCGGCGACAGCCCTGCCGCCGGTTCGTCGAAGAGGATGAAACGCGGCGCACCGGCCAGCGCCAATGCGATCTCCAACTGCCGTTGCTGGCCGTGGCTGAGCGTTGCCACCAGCGCGTCGCGCCAAGCTTCCAGATGCACGGCATGCAGGATCGATTCCGCCTGTACCCTGTTGACGTCGGTTGCCTTTGGTCGAAGCAACGAAAACCGTCGGCGCGATACGCCCCGGCATGCCAGGAAAATGGAATCGAGGACCGACAGGCCCTTGAACAGTTGCGAGATCTGATAGGTGCGCCTCAGGCCACGCCGGATGCGTTCATGCGGCGGCAGGTCGGTGATATCTTCGCCGAAGAAGCGGATGCGGCCGGCGGTCGGCAGAAAGTCGCCGGTCACGGCATTGAACAGTGTGGTCTTGCCGGCGCCGTTGGAGCCGAGGACCGCGCGCCGCTCGCCGGCCGCGATCCTCATATTGATGCCCGAGAGCGCCACCAGAGCACCGAAATGACGCGCAACGCCGTCCAGTTCCAGTGCATAGGCACCGGTTCCCTGCAGACGGGCTGCCATGTCGTTCTCGGCCACTGGCGATCGCTCCCGCGTTACGTCCGGTTACGGGCAGTTCGGATTGTCACGGCTGACGGCGCCAAGCGCAGTGAAATCCGCCTCCGATATTCCGAGGGTCTGGTTGACCTGCGGAACAACCTTGATCAGCTTGTTCATGAGATTGCCATCCGAACCTTCGGTGACCTCGGTCAGATAGATGTCGGCAATCGCGTTGCGGTTCTTGTCGAGCGAAACCTTGCCGGTCGGCGTCTCGAACGAAAGCGTCGAAAGCGCATCTCGCAGTTTTGCGCCGCCATCGGACACGTCGCCCCCGACCTTGTCGAGGCCAAGCAGCGCGGCTTTCATGTTGATGTAATAGGCATGGGCGAAGAGCGAGGGCGAGGGGAAGGCGCCGGGCTGTTTCTTGTACTGCTCGACGAATTTCGTCCACGACGGGGAGTCGTTGGTATCGGCAGTCGGTCCGGCGGCCGGCGTGCCGATCAGGACGTCACGCAACTTGCCCTTCGAGGTCAGCACGGTCTGGTCGACGGTGATGGAGCCACCGATCAAGGGTGCCGAGCCGCCGGACTGCTGGTATTGCGTCAGGAAATTCACGGCATCGGCGCCGCCGAGTGCGACATAGATGGCGTCGACATCGTCGGGAATGGCGGCGATGACGGAGGAGTAGTCTTTGTTGCCGATCGGCACCCAGGACTTGGACGGCACCTGGCCGCCGGCCTTGCAGAACTCGGCCATGAAGCCGAAGACCTGCGTGTACGGGAAGGAATAATCCTCGGCGACGGTGGCGACCCGCTTGTAACCCTTGTCGGTGAAGGCATAGGTGCCTAGGCCCGCCATCCACTGGGCGCCGTCCGTTCCGAAGCGGAAGAAGTTGTCCGCCGGATTGCGGAATGTCGTGTCCTGGGCTGCCGAGGCGCCATTGAGGAATGTCACGGTCGGCTGGGTCTTGGCATAGTCCTTGACGGCCAGACCCTCATCGCCCGAAAGCGGACCGACCAGCACCTTGACGCCGTCCTGCTCGACCAGCTTGCGCGCTGCGCGCACGGCGCTGTCCGGAGAGGCGTCGGACGATCCTTTGACGATCTCGACCTTTTTGCCGGCGACCATGCCGTTGACCTCGTCGAGCGCCGTCTTCGCGCCACGCTCTCCATCTTCGCCGAGTACCGTGAATGGGCCCTCGAAGGTGGCGAGCAGGCCGATCTTGATCGTGTCGTCGGCAGCAAGCGAAAGCGACGGAGCGACCAGCCCAGTCGCCAGCGCCAGCGCAAGCAGTGTGCGTCGATGTATCCTCATGTTTTCCTCCCTTTGATTGACGTTTTCGCAGTGGTTCATTCCATCCCGGCGACTAGGGGCCGGGACGCAAGGACTCCTGGGCAAGATGCGGTTTGATCCTCCCCCACAACCCAAGAATTCCGTCTGGCGAGACGAAGACGATCACCAGGAAGACAAGGCCGATCAGCGTGTTGAAACGCTCGGCTCCGACGATGTCGATGGCGAAGGTCTGCATCAGGACTACGACGAGCGCGCCGAAGAAAGGGCCGATCGGATGCCGCAAACCGCCGATGACGGCGATGATCAGCACATCGATCGCGGCGTCCACGCCGATGGTGCCGGGCGAAACGCGGCCGTTGAACCAGACCAGGAGCACACCGGCCAGACCGGCAATGATGCCAGCGAGGAACCAGGCGAAGACTTTGTGCGCGGTGACGTCATAGCCTAGCGCGCGCATCCGCCGCGGGTTGTCGCGGATCGCCTGCAAGGTCAAGCCGAAGGTGGAGCGGGAGCCGTAGAATATGGCCGCATAGGACAGGACCGCAAAACCGAGACAGAGGTAATAGAAGGCTTTCGGATCGCGCCAGTTGATGCCCCAGAACGAGGGAGCGTGGATGCCGGCATATCCGGAATGGCCATTGAAGATCGCGTAGTTCTGCTGGGCGAAATAGTAGGTGGCGGTGGCGATCGCCAGCGTGATCATGATGGTGTAGATGCCTTCGGTGCGCACCGAGATCCAGCCGATCAGCGCCGATGCCACCGCGGCCGCCATTACAGCGAAAGGCGCCGCCAGCCACCACGGCCAGCCGAAGCCGAGCACGTTCGAATTGTTGTTGCCGAGGATGGCGATGGCATAGGCGGCGATGCCGGCGACGGTGATCTGCGCCAAGCTGACCATGCCGCCATAACCCGCCAGCATCATCAGCGACAAAGCGAGCATGCCGAAGATAAGCGAATAGCCGCCGATCTGCGTCAGGAAGAAATCCGATGCCACCAGCGGATAGAGGACCAGGGCGACGGCTAGGATAATGTGGCCCGGGCCGAGTTTTTCCAGCCATGTCTGTTGGGGCGCTCTGGCATCCGCAGCAAGGGTCAGGCTCATCGCGCTTTCCCCATGATGCCTTGCGGCCGGACCGCCAGCGCCACCACCATGATGACGAAGGTGAGCACGATGCCGTAAGTCGGGAAATAGACGAGGCCAATCTGCTCGGCGAGGCCGATCAGCAGTGCGCCAATGGCGGCGCCTGATATCGAGCCCATGCCGCCGACGATGACGACGACAAGCGAAGCAAGCAAATAGCGGATATCTTCACCGGGCGCGACCGAGAGCGCCGAGCCGCCGACGACGCCGGCAAAGCCGGCAAGTCCAGCGCCGACGGCAAAGACGATGGCAAACACTGCATGCACGTTGACGCCGGAGGCCGACAGCATGGCGCGATCATCGACGCCGGCGCGGATCATCATGCCGACACGCGTCTTGTTCAGCATCAGCCAGAGACCGACTCCGATGACGATCGCCGCCGCCAGCACGACAAGGCGGTAGAGCGGATAGGTGAGAAAAACCGATGCGCCGTTCGATCGCACCGCGGTGATCACCGGGAGCGTCAGTGCACCGCCGAGCCATTCCGGCACCGCGATCTGATAGGTGCCGCCGGCCCAGACGGCCAGCATCAGGTCGGCGGCGACGATCGAAATGCCGATGCTGACCAGCGTTTGGCGCAGGTCGTCGCCTTCCAGGCGACGGAAGACAAAAATCTGCATGACGACGCCGACCGCCGCCAAAACGATGAAGCCGGCGGCGACACCCAGCAGCCAGTAGCCGGTGCGGTTCGCCACTTCGTAGCCGATATAGGCGCCGAGCAGATAAAGCGAGCCATGCGCAAGATTGACATTGCGCATCAGCCCGAAGATCAGCGTAAAGCCGCTGGCAACCAGGAAATAGAGGCCGGCCAGTGTGACCCCGTTGAGGATCGCGCTGACGAAAGCCTTCTTCGAGATCAGGATGGCGTTCAGCCAAGCCGGCCAGACGGCGAAGACCAGCCATGCGACGAGCCCGGCGGCAAGGAGCCAGAAAAGGCCCCATGCCTGCCGGCGCGTCATGCCGCCACCCGCCATCGACGAGGAGGACGATGATGGCTGGTCGAGGATGCTCATGCCGTCAGCCGGCGGCGCTGCTCATTCAAGCGCGGTGCCTTGTGGAACTTGCCGTCCTTCATGATGGCGAGGATGCGATTCTTGTCCTGCAGGATGCGCACGTCGGCAATCGGATCGCCGTCTATCAGCAGGAGGTCGGCGAGATAGCCTTCCTTGATCATGCCGAGTTCATCACCCATGCCCATGATCTGCCCGCCGTATTTGGTCCCGGCCTGGATCGCTTCCATCGGCGAGAAGCCGAGCATCTCGACGAAGGTCTGGATGTCCTTGGCGTTGGTGCCTTGCGGTGTCCAGGCAAAACCATAGTCGCCGCCAATGCAGACGCGGATGCCGCGCCGGTGCATCTTCTTCATCGTGTCGACGCACATTTCGAGCTCGCGCTCATATTCGAGCGACAGCGGCGATCCGGGCTTGATGCCCCACTGCTCGGCATGGCGCGCGGTGTTGATCAGCCAGGCAATGCCGGGTGCGACGAAATGCTTGTCCTTCGCCGCCTCGAGCATGTCGAGCGATTCTTCGTCGGCAAACGAGGCGTGGTAGATGTTCTGGATGCCGTGGCGGATGCATTGTTTGACCGAGCCGGACGAACGCGCATGGGCCGACAGCACCTTGTTGCGGCAGCGTGCCTCGGAGGCGGCCATGGCAACCTCTTCCTCCGACATCGGTGTCTCTTCGGCGCCCATGCCGGTGATGCTCTCGCCGGACAGATTGAGCTTGATCGAATCGACGCCGTATTTGATCAGCTGGCGCACCGTGCGGCGGATCTCTTCGGGACCCGAGACGACGATGCCTAGGTTGAGGCCTTCATGCGGGATGTGCGAAGGCGCGGAATCGCCGAGGCCGCCGACGGTGGTGATTTCCGGCCCCGCCGCGAGGTAACGCGGGCCCGGGAAGCGACCCTGGTTGATGAACTTCTTGGCAACGACGTCGAGGCGGGGCTTGGCGGCTGCCGCCCCCCTGCCCGCCGTGAAGCCGGCATCGAGCACCAGCTTGGCCATCTCCATGGTGACCAGCATGTGCTCTTCGACCTCCATCATCTGGATCGGGTCGATGCCCGGTGCGTTGTTCCAGGACAAATGCAGATGCGCGTCGATCATGCCGGGCATAAGCGTCGCGCCCATGCCGTCGATTGTCGTGACACCTGCAGGCGCGCCAGCATAGGACGACGATGCAGAGGAGGAGCCAAAGCGCGACGAGCCCTTGGTGATCTGCTTGATGCGGTTGCCCTGGACCAGCACTTCGCCGGTGTATGGATACTCCCCGGTCGCATCGAGCACACGCACATTGGTAAAGAGCGTGTTGCCCGAACCGTTGCCGTTCCAGCCGTCGTCTGCCATCAGAAAACCTCCCAAACTGTCGAGCGCACTTTTTTACGCCCGAATTCCGATCCTCACCTATCAACGCGTCTCAAAAAATCGGCGAGCTTCTGGCTGCTTTCGCGGGGGCACTCCACCGTCGCCCAATGTCCGCACCGATCGAGAGACGAGAATATGGCCCCCTTGATCCTGTCGGCAAGCGCCTGGCCGACGCTCATCGGGTTGACCGTGTCGGCATCGCCGGTGACCAGCAAGGTCGGCGCCGAAATCCGCCTGGCATCGACGGCCGTCGCCTTGGCCAGGGCTTCGCAGGTGCGGGCGTAGCATTCCGGATCCTGCCTGGTGACGGATTCGCGCACGAAGGCGACGGCTGCGGGCGACGTTTCCCTGGTATGCGCCGATAGCGCATTGGCGACGATCTGGTCGGCAATGTCGGCCATACCGCCCGAACGTGCCAGCCGTGCCCGGTTGCCAAGGCCTTGCCGCGTCGCCTCGACCGGCTCGGCCAATGCACCGAACAGCGCCAGCGAACTCACCAGCGCCGGCTGCGTTACCGCAATCTGCTGACACACGATCGTGCTCATGGAATGGCCGACGAAATGGGCTCGCGTCACGCCCATGCCTGCCATGGCGCGAATGACGGCTTCGCTCATGATCTCGATCGTCAGCGGCTCAAGCGGCCTTGCCGAGCGCCCGGAACCCGGCAGATCGAGCCGGATGACACGGTAGGCCGAGAGCGTCTCCATCTGCGGTTGGAACATGTTCGATGTCCCGCCGAGGCCGTGGATCATGACGACCGGGTGACCCTCGCCGGTGACTTCAGCAACAATCTGGCCGACGGTGACAGTCGTCATTGGACCCGCTCCACGATCCGGTTCTCCAGCGTGCCGATGCCGTCGATCTCGACCCGGACAAGATCGCCGGCCTTGAGATATTTCGGCGGATCGAAGCCGATGCCGACGCCAACCGGCGTGCCGGTGGCGATGATGTCGCCCGGCTTCAGGGTGATGCCTTGCGACAGCGTCGAGATGATCGTCGGAATATCGAAGATGAGCAGCGATATTTTGGAGTTCTGGCGAAGATCATCGTTAACGAAACAGCGCACCGAAGCGTTTTCCAGATCGAACTCGTCCTTGGTGATCGCCCACGGCCCCATCGGGCAAAAGGTATCCTGCGACTTGCCGATCAGCCACTGGCTGTATTTGCCTTGCAGATCGCGCGCGGTGACGTCGTTGACGATCGTGTAGCCCCAGACGTGATCGTAAGCGTCCGCCTTCGAAATGCCGCGCCCGCCTTTGCCGATGATGACGGCCAGTTCCGCCTCATAGTCGATCGCCGTCGACACGGAAGGGTCGATCAGCACGCTCGAATGCGTTGCCACGACCGATTCCGGGACTTTCGAGAAAATGATCGGGTGCTGTGGAATGGCGCCTGAACCGGCGCTCGAATCGAAGCCGCTGCGCGCGAATTCGTGCGCATGTTCGTAATAGTTCTTGCCAACGCAGAAAATATTGCGGGCAGGAAGCGGGATTGGCGCCTCGAGTTCGACCTGCGCGAGCGGCAGCGGCGAAAGCGTCCGCGGCATCCCGGCCCCGTTCCGCCGCAATAGCGCCAGCACTCCCAATTGTGCCTGCTCGACGGGGATATCGAAAGGGGCGACCGACTGACTGTCGAGGTCGACAATTCCGACGCGACGCTCACCTGCGATCGAAAATGTCGCGACCCTCATCCCGTCTCTCCCTGAACCTTTTATGAGCCAATATCCGCTCTTTCACTACACGCTATCGCTGATTGGTTTAGGCTGCAAGAGGAGTTTGGTGGATAATCCGACAAGAACCGCCAGTATAAGCCCTCTAACACGTTCAGGCGCTAGACCAACGGTGCAGACGCTGATATTATTGGCTCAATATTGGATCAGATAAGAACATTTCCGGATGCCCAAGCTCGTTGCCAACGACATCGCCACAATGCTCAAGAAGCGGATTTCATCCGGGGAATGGCTTGAAGACGGCAGGATGCCACCCGAGCGCGATTTGGCGGTCGAGTTCGGCGTCGCTCGCAATACGGTACGGCGCGCCGTCGGTTTCCTGGAGGACGACGGAACGGTTGTCCGGCATGTGGGAAGAGGCACCTTCCTGACCGCAACCAATCCGGGCTCCATCGCAGCGACAGTCGCGCGGATGGAGGGCACCAGCCCTGCCGACATGATGGAGATCAGGCAGTTGCTGGAACCGGCTGCGGCGGCCTTCGCCGCGACCAACGCCAGCATGGCGGAGCTGAACGCGGTTCGTGAAGCGCACCAGACTGCATGCGAGGCCGAGGACATGCCGAACTTCGAGCATTGGGACGCCGAATTCCATCACCGCGTTTTTGCATGCTGCCGCAATGATTTCCTGAAAGAGATCCATAATCTCATGCGCACGATCCGCAACCAGTCGCCCTGGTTCGAAATGAAGAAACGTTCGTTTTCGGAAGAGCGCCGGCAAACCTATTGCAACGAGCATCAGGCCATATTGGACGCATTGCTGCACCGTGACCCGGAAGGCGCCAACCAAGCGATGCTTGCCCATCTCAAGACAGTCGAACGCAACCTTCTGGGCCGGTAGTTCCGAAAGCGCACCCTCTGCGCGAGTCCAGCTTCTTGAGCCGCGGCCGAGGCTGAGCGGCCAACACCGATGCCCGGCCAGCTAAATGCAACGGCGCGGTCCGCCATTTGAAACCGGAATGGCCGAGACGAAATCGAGCCAGCTGGCACTGGTTGGCACTCGGCGCGGCATCACATTACTTAGGGCCGACGGCAAGAACTTGAAAGCAGGCGGATGGGCCAACAAGAATTGATGTCGAAGCTGGGGCGATTGGTTTCCGAGGAGCGGAACCCAAAGACGATGGATATCGACCTATTGCCGACCATCGAGGTTCTGCACAGGATCAATGACGAGGACAGCGGCGTTCCGGTCGCCGTCGAGAAGGTCATCCCGGAAATTGCTGCGGCGGTAGACCGGATCGTTACTGCGTTTCAAAAAGGTGCGCGGCTTGTCTATATGGGCGCCGGCACGAGCGGCCGACTGGGACTCCTCGACGCCTCGGAGTGTCCGCCGACATTTGGCGTGCGCGAGGATATGGTTCTCGGCCTGATCGCTGGTGGCTCCAAGGCGCTGGCGCGGGCCGCGGAAGGCGCCGAGGACGATCCGAAACAAGGCATGAGAGCATTGCAGGAGATCAAGCTGACCGCCGACGATGTCGTGGTCGGTATCGCTGCCAGCGGGCGCACACCTTATGTGATCGGCGGCTTGACCTATGCAAGGCAAGTGGGGGCGACAACTGTGGCGCTCTCCTGCAATCCCGGATCGACCATCGCCGGCATTGCCGACATCGCCATCTCTCCGCTTGTCGGCCCTGAGGTTCTCGCCGGCTCGACCCGGCTGAAGTCGGGGACGGCCCAAAAACTGGTTCTCAACATGCTGACGACCGCCAGCATGATCCGCATTGGCAAGAGCTACCAAAACCTGATGGTAGATCTCAACCCCAGCAACAAAAAGCTCCTCGCCAGAGCGGCCCGGATCGTGATGCAGACGACTGGTTGCGGGGCACGCCAAGCACGACAGGCGCTCGACCAGACCGGCAATGACGTGAAGCTGGCGATACTGGTGATGATGACCGGCATGAGCGTCGAAGAAGCGCGCAAGGCGCTTGGCAATGCCGGAGGTTTTCTGCGAAAGGCAGTCGGCGAAAAGGCGTTGTGAAGCCGTGCGGATACCGGGCTGTGGATCGACTTCGACAAGGCAGGCATGGACCTTGCCCACCAGCCGGATCCATCCGACACATCATTTCAACAACGGAATCGCAGCTCTTCGCCAATCGGTCGGCGACCTCGTCATCGGAGCCTAACAAATCATGATTGCGAAAACTGGGGAACCAATCTGGGCCGTCGGCCTGATGACCGGCACCGTGCTGGACGGTAATATCGATGTTGCGCTGATCAAGACCGACGGCGAGCGGATCGAGGATTTCGGCACCTACACGCTCGCACCCTACCCCAGATCGATCCGGACCCTGCTGGAGGAGACGCTGGATCAAGCCAGGGCATGGAATTTCACCGGACCGGAGCCGGCGATCTTTCGCGAAGCCGAAGAAGCCCTGACGCGCGCCCAGTCCGCAGCGGTCAAGAACCTGGTCGAAAGCTACGGGCTGACGATGGCCGATATCGGGGTCGTCGGCTTCCATGGCCAGACCGTGCTGCATCGCGCCCCGCAGGTCGGCCGGCTCGGCCAGACCCGCCAGCTCGGCGATGGCGAATTGATGCATGCCATTCTGGGTACCAAAGTGGCCTATGATTTCCGCTCGGCCGACATGCGCGCCGGTGGGCAAGGCGCGCCGCTGTCCGCCGCCTATCACGCCGCGCTGCTACGCGATGCCGGTAGCAGCGGCGACACGGCCGTGCTCAATCTCGGCGGCGTTGCCAACATCACCTGGTGGGACGGCAAGGCCAATGTCGTCGCCTTCGACACCGGGCCGGCAAACGCGCCGCTGAACGATTTCATCAAGTCGAAAGGGCTCGGCGAAATGGACCGCGACGGCGCGCTCGCGCGGACCGGCACCGTCGACGAAGCCCGGCTGGCCAAGCTCCTGCAGCATCCCTATCTGGCCAAACCCTATCCAAAGTCGCTGGACCGGTTCGATTTCGGCGCGGCCATGGCGGATGGAATGAACGCTGAGGATGGCGCAGCGCTGCTGACGGCCTTCACCACCGCTGCCGTCGGCAAGGCGCTCGACCTCCTGCCGCATCGGCCGAAGCGGCTGGTGGTCAGCGGTGGCGGCCGCCACAACCCGACGATCATGGCCATGCTTGCCAGCCGCGCCGGCGTCGAAGCGGTGCCGGCTGAGGCGTTCGGCTGGAAAGGCGACGCGGTGGAGGCGGAGTGCTTTGCCTTCCTTGCGGTCCGCGTGCTCAGGGGCCTGCCGATCAGCTTCCCGACCACCACCGGTGTGCCACAGCCGATGCGCGGCGGACGCCTCGCCGGCTAATCAAGCCAACAATTTCTTCTGCAGGAAGACGCGGTCGCGGCCGACGGGAAAATCGGGAAGCACGCCGAAAGGCCGATATCCGTGGCGCTCATAGGCCTTAACCGCCTTGGGATTGAACGTGTCGATCAGGGCGCCATGACAGCCGCGCGCGACGGCTTCCTGTTCGGCTGCGTCCAGCATCCTGCCGGCCACGCGCTGGCCGCGCAATCGCTCATCGACCCACAACCATTGCACATAGAGCCAGCCCCAGGCGGTGTATCCCGAGATGCCGGCGACAACCGCACCGCGCTCGTCGCGCACGAACACGGCGAGCGCCTCTCTGTTGGCCGCGCCGACATCGCTGTCGTTGAACGCGCTGAGCCGTTCGCCAAGAAAAGCGAGCTCTTTCGGCGAAGGGTCGGCGGTGGTTTCAAGCGTCGTGTTCATCGCATGTCCAGACGGGTTCACAGCCGGATATCGGTATACAGCGCGGTTCCGGACGCTGTGGCACTTTCATTTGCATTTATCGAAGGACGGGAGCGGCGCGCAAGTTTTGCCGCCGCGTGGCGCAAGCCGGCGACTTGCGATAGTCCGCGACTACCGCGGCGAATGCCACGCCGCCGCCGAAGCGGCAACCAGCATGAGCAACGCTGCGACCACGGCCGATGCCGCAAAACCAAAGCTGGAATAAAGCGGTCCGAAGGCCGTGGTGCCGACAAACACCGCGAGATAGGTCACCGCGCTGTTCAAACCCATGATCGTGCCGCGCCTCGCCGGATCGAGCGCCGAGAGGCGCATCACCAGGACATTCAGCCCGAAGTGATTGGCGAGGCCCCAGACAGCCACCATCGCGATGGTCAAGCCGAAGCTGCCGCTCGATGCGGCAAGCGCGACATAGACGATTGCGACCAGCAGATAGGCGAACGGCATGACGCGTCGCGCACCCAGCCGATCGATGACGCCGTCAAGAAGTGCCGCCATGCCGAAGCCGGCGCCATAGGCAAGCGCTGCCAAGCCGTTGGCGCTGACCGGCCGTCCCAAGCCATTGTGAAGGTGATCACCAAGATAGCCATAGACACCGTAGAAGGCGGTCATGAAGGCGCCGCAGGCGACCAGAAGCGGCACTATGCCCGGCACCGCCAATGCGCCGAGCGGCGTTGGCGCCGGACCGCTTTTCCTGACATCGCTCAGCGACGTCAGGGTAAGACCGGTCAACGCGAGCGCCGCAAGGACCGCGACAGCCCCGAAAACGGCGCGCCAATGCAGCAGGTCGGCGAGCACCGCCGAGATTGAGACGCCGGCCACCATGCTCAAGGTCCATCCGGTCAGCACAACGCCGATCGTCCCGCTTTCGCGGCCAGGCGGCGCGATCGCCGCGGAACTGGCGTAGATTGCCGGCATGGCGACGCCGGCGGCGATACCGGCGAGAAGCTGGGCCGCAACCAGCGCCGTTACCGTCGGCGCGGCGGCGCTGGCGAGAAGCGCTATCGCCAGCAGCAGCAACGCGCCTTGCAGCATGCGGCGAGCGCCAAGCCGGTCGATATAGCGCGCCAGGAACAAGGCGCTTGCCGATGTTCCGAGGCCGAACGCAGCGGACGCAATCATGACGGCCGGCACGCTTGTCCCAAACGACGCCGCCACTGCCGGTGCTATCGGACCGAGAACCAGCGAGTTCGATCCGATCACGGCAATGCATCCGGTGAGCAGGTAAGCAAACGCCGGAATAGGCGGCCTTGCTGTCAATGCTACGGCTTGATCACTGTTCGTCATACAGCGATAGTGGCCGTATTAAATTCTGTATCAATAAGGAATTTCACTATGGATGAAGAAACAGATGGCATTCCGCAGAACAGGCCTGCTGCTCGCGATGTCGACGCAACCGACCGAAAAATATTAGGCGTCCTGGTCGACGATGCCACGATCAGCTATGCCGAGCTCGGCGAACGCGTCGGGCTGTCGCCGCCGGCGGCGCACGAACGGGTGAAGCGGCTTCGGCGCAGCGGCGCCATTCGCAACACCGCGGCAATCATCGATCCCAAGGCGGTGCGCAAGCCGTTGCTCGCTTTCGTGCACATCGACACCAAGGGCTGGGGAAAGACCCCCGAACTGATGGCGATTTCCGAGCACCCGGAAGTCGAGGAGATTCATTCGGTAGCCGGCGACACATGCATGCTGATCAAGGTCCGTACCGAGGACACTCGGGCGCTCGAAGGCCTGCTGTCGCGTCTCTACGAAACGCCCGGCGTCACCTCGACGCGAAGCTACGTGGTTCTCTCGACCTATCTCGAGCGGCCGGTGCAGCCCGGGATCACAACTGAGTGGCCGACGCCACGGCACATGGCCAAGCCGCTCTATTAGCTCAAACGATCTTCACGCACGTATCCAAAATCGTACCGGGAACGTCTTGGCTATCGGGCCTTGTGACGATCGAGGGACCGGTTCGTTCGCCGGTTCTCGATCATGACGGGAAGGCCTGCGGCGCAACCGGAGACGTGCAATGAGAAAACTGATCGTGGGCAGCTTCATTTCGCTGGACGGCGTCATCGAAGCACCAATGGACTGGGCTTCGCCTTTCTTCGACGAAGAAGGCAGGGAGCATTCTTACCAAAAGGCTGGCGAGGCGGATTTTTTCCTGCTCGGTCGCGTGACCTATGAAATGTTTTCGGAGCGCTGGCCGCAGGTCAAGGGCAGCAAGTACATGGATCGCATGAACGGGCTGAAGAAGCTTGTCGCATCGCGCAGCCTCAAAGACGTGAGCTGGGACGCGTCGCTGATCGAGGGTGATGTCGCCGCCGAAATCGCTCGGATCAAGCAGCAGGCCGGCGGGGACATATTGAAATATGGGGTGAGCAATCTCGACCAGACGTTGCTCGCCAACAAGCTTGTCGACGAGTATCAGCTCTCCATCGTGCCCACCCGTGTGGGCCAGGGCAAACGCGCTTTCCAGGATGTCGACCCGTCCCTGGTCAAGCTGGAGCTTGTGAACACGCATCGGTTCAAGAACGGCGTTATTACGCTGACCTATATCCCACGGTGATCCGTCACTGGATATTGATGCCATGAAGATGCAGCCAAAAATCGATCCCACCGGGCTTTTTGACGTCCGCTACGCCGCCTTCCTGGAGACGGTCGCGCATTTGCGTGGACGATTGCATCGCTACTGCGCACGCATGACAGGTTCGACGCTTGATGGCGAAGACGTCATGCAGGAAGCGCTGTTCGAGGCCTATCGGAAGATCGAGAAGCTTGACGATGCGAGCGCCCTTCGCCCTTGGCTGTTTCGCATTGCGCATAATCGCTGCATCGATTTCCTGCGAAGCAGACAGGCGCGCGAGCGTGCGGAGGCCAGTTTCGTCGAAGACGAGATCATCCTGCCGGTCGAGCCGGCGGGCCAGGGCGCCGATCGCGCGATCGAACGGCTGGTAATCCACCTGCCGCCCAAGGAACGCGCCTGCGTCCTGCTCAAGGATGTGTTCGACTATTCGCTGGAAGAGATCGCCGGCCTCGTCGACTCGACCGTGGGTGGCGTCAAGGCGGCGTTGAGCCGTGGCCGCTCCAAGCTGGCGATGCTGCCAAACGAACCAATCGTCCGTTCGGAGACCCAGCGCGATCCCGAGCTTTCAAAATTGCTCAACCGTTACGTCGAACTCTTCAACCGCCGTGACTGGGACGGCGTGCGGGCGTTGACCAGCGCCGATGCCCAATTGCGGGTCGCGGATTGCTTCAAGGGCCGGCTGTCGGAATCGCCCTATTTTGTCGAGTACGAAAATGCCCAAATGACCTGGAAGATTGTGACTGGCGAGATCGATGGCGAAGCGGTGCTGCTCGTGCTCCACCCCGGCGAAGACGGTTGGAAACCAGCTCATCCGGTTCGGATCGAGGCGGTCGACGGGATCATAAACCGCATTGCCGATTATTACGCCTGTCCCTGGATGATGCCGGCGGCCAGCGCGGTGGTCGTTTCCATCCCGGACTAACCGGCGAACGCTCGGGGACAAGCAGGACGATGCAAGTGTCCGGCATCAACCTCAATGAAATGATGCCGGACAGATATAGGCGCCTTACTGAAGCTTCGCCTGCAGGGCATTGACGTCATCCGTCGTCATTTCGCCGTCGGTCGTCACCTTGCCGTCGACGATTTTCCAGAGGCGGAACGGGCCGGTGATGTCGCCGTATTTGTCGAAAGCGACCGGGCCGATGACGCCTTCGTAGCGGATCGGCTTGCCATCCTTGATCAGGCCGAGCGCCTTGGCGAACTCGTCCTTGCCGGCATAGATCGGCGTGCCGGCCGGGTCGACCGCTTTGTACATCGCGTCCTTGATCTTGGCCGGCTCCTCGGAGCCGGCAATGGCGATTGCCAAGCCGACGATGGCGCCGGCATCATAGGACCGGTCGGCGGCCGGGTTCGATGGTTCGATGCCCGAAAATTCCTTGTAGTTCTTGGTGAAATATTCGGTCGATGCGGTCGGGCTGGTGCCCGAGGAAGTGCCATAAGCGTCCTTCAAATAATCGGCGCCGACGGATTCGATGAAGTCCGGGCTGTTCATGCCATCATTGAGCAGGAATTTCTGGACACCGCCCTGCGAAATCCAGGTACGGGCGATGGTCGCGCCGTCGACGGGCGTACTGACGAGATAAAGCCCGTCGGGCTCGCCGGCCATTGCCGCCGTGACTTCCGAGGCATAACTCGACTGCTTTTCATTATAGGGCGTGTCGGAGACGATGGTGCCGCCGAGCGCCTTATAGGCGCGCGAGAACTCCGCCACCATGTTGACGCCGAAATCGTTGTTGACGTGGATGACCGACAGTTTCTTGAAGCCCTTGTCGATGGCGTATTTGGCTGCGGCGACGCCCTGCAGCGCATCCGAGGTGATGGTGCGGAAGAAGATGCCGTTGGTCCTGCCGTCGCGCCCGAGCGCCGTCAGCGTCGGCGACGAGGAAGCGGGCGAGACCTGGACGATCTTGGCCGGAGCGGTGACCGATGTCAGGATCGGAATCGACACCGAGGAGATGATGCCGCCGATGATCACCGGCACCTTCTTGACCTGCACAAGCTGGGTTGCGGCGTCGACTGCAATGTTGCCCTGACTCTGGCTGTCGCGGGTGTCGGTCGCGAGATCGCAGCCGCGCACGCCGCCTGCGTCGTTGATATCGCGGAAGGCCATTTCGACCGACTTGGCGCCGGCCTGGCCGTATTCGCCGGCCGGGCCGGTCAGTTCCATGACGAGGCCGACCGTGATCTTACAATCGGCGGCTTGCGCTGCACCGGTGGCTGTCAGCAGAGCCAGCGCGGTGGTGATCTGAAGTATCGTCTTTGTCATTGTTGTTCCCCTTTCGTTACACGACTCTCATTGATGTCTTGAGCCTGTTAACCTTCCGGCACCTGCAGCCAGGTTTCATGCAGATGTCGCCATTCAACGCCGTTGGGCGCCGATGAACTGGTGGTGAAAACGGCACTCGAGCGACGGCGGCTGTACTTGCCGGCGCGCTGCTGCGTTTCAACGTAGCAGAGGACGATCGCGTCGTCGGCCTGCCAGCCGGCCTGGATATCCTCGATCGAAATAGTGAAGTCGTCATCACAGATAGCGCGGCTTGTCCTGACGTGGTCGACCACTGCGTCGCGATCGAGGATCTGGCCGTCCGGCGCAACCATCCGGAAACCTTCGGCCATGACGCGTTCGAAGCGGCTGAAATCCGCCCTGTCCGCGCTCCCTGCAACGAACCAGTCGACGAAGAAGCGGTGGAGATCGACGACCTCGGCGCTTGCGCGGGAAAGCAGAGAGGGTTTTTCGTCCATGGCGGCGCTCATATCCGGCCTGCGTTCAAATTGTAGTGCATGATCGAGCCGTGGCGGCCGTGGCGGTCGCGCTCCAGCGTGTAGACATCGCCCAGGGGGCCGCGGCTTTGCGCTATCACGGCGGCGATCAGCGCCCGGTCCTCGGCATCGAGCGCGACGTCCATAATCCGGGCGTTGGCAAGGGCGTGCGCCTGGTTGCGGGCGCCGACGATGACGGCCGCGACTTGCGGCTGCTCCAGCACCCAGGCACTGGCGATGGTGGCGATGTCGACGCCATGGCGGTCGGCGACGGCCTTCAGTGTGCGAAGCAGCTCCTGGAAAAGCTCCCAGCCGCCGAAATCGTCGATGATCAGCTTGTATTTGACCAGCGACCGGTTTTCGAGCGGCGTCTGCGGCTCGGCGACATCAAGCCATCTGTCGCTCAGGAAGCCGCCCGCCACCGAACCATAGCAGAGGAAACTGACGCCGTTTTGCTTGGCGAGAGCCGCAAGGCTGTTGGCCGGCCGCTGATCGAGCACGGAATACTGCAACTGCTGGCTGACCAGCGGGACGCCGGCGGTCAGGATCTCGGCCAAATGCGGCGTGTCGAAATTGGTGGTGCCGACATTGCGCACCTTGCCTTCGAGGCGGAGGTCGTTGAGCCAGCCCATCGCATCGACGTAACCGGGCAGCGCATAATCCCACCAGTGGAACTGCACGAGATCGAGCCGCTCCGTCTTCAGCCGCCGCAGCGACTGGTCGACGATGCCTCTGATGTAGTCGCGGCTGATATTGGAAAGCCTTTCCAGGTCAGGCACCAGCTTGGTGTGAACCTTCATTTTGACGGCGGCATCGAGACCGCGCTCATTGGCAAGCCGCAGCCGCGCCGCGCCGATCAGTTCCTCGACGCCGGTATAGATATCGGCGCAATCATAGGTCCTGATACCGGCGTCGAAGGTGGCGATCAGGTCGGTCACCGCCTGCTCGCGGTCGATCGCGCCGTGCCCGCCGGCCAGCTGCCAGCCCCCGCGAATAACGCGCGAGATCGTATAGCCGGGGCTGAGCTCGAAAGCCTTGGCGGTCATTTCTGGTCATTCTCCTTCGGCAGCGGCACCGCCGTGGTTTCGGCATGGCTGAACCGCCGCTTGCCTGTCCTGACGATCCTCAGCCGGCTGGCGCAATTGGGATCGGGACAGGCGATCTCGGCGTCCGACGTCATCCAGTCGTTCTTGTGGGTGGGGCGCTGTTTGGCTGCGAGCAGCGGCAACACGGCTGATATCGAATAGATCGAAAAACCCTGCCCCGCCGGCATCGACAGCATCTCGCCCTTGAGCTCGAAGTAATCGCCTGATTTGGCGCCGCAATAGATCGGCTTGCCCGCGGGGATAACCGCCTCGACACGAAGGTCGAAGAGTTCGAAACTGTCGTCGCTCTCAGGCACTCTCAAATCTCCACACGCGTGAAGGTGATGTCGCAGGCGCCGTTGCGGCGGATAACACCGCAGGCGGCGGCGAAGCGGTCGCGCTCCTCGGGACGCACCTGCGCGACCACGCTGCCGGCAAGCCAGCCGATCGGGAACAGCAGGCGCGCACCCTGGCCGTAAAACAAGCCGATGTCGAAAATCGCATTCGGATTGCCGCCCCACATGCGGGGCGGCACGTAGGATAGCACGATGTCGCCCGGCTGCGGCGTCAGCGTTGCATTCTCCGCCGGCAACGGCCTGGCATAGGCTTGGCCCTCAATATCCGCTGATGGAACCGGGCAGGAGATTTCCGGCCCCGTCCACATCGCATGGATGCCGGCAACGACGCGCGGCTTGTCGAGATATGCCAGCAGGAAGGCAGCATTGTCGGGTGCCTTTTCAGGCGACAGCAGCGCCGTCACGGAAAGGTTCGAGCGTGGCTCGGTGATCCTGATAGCGGGCATGGTCATGTCTGGCCTTTCGCCGATTGCAACTTGTCGCGCAGGAAGGCGAAGGGCCGGCTGATGTCGGCCACCAGCGCCTCGCGCGCCGCTTGCGCATCCTGCCTCGCAAGCGCTGCGACGATGCTGCGATGGTAGTGGGCGGTATCGACCTCGCCGGCATCCGAAAAGGCGTAGATCGCGACGCGGATACACGGTCCGGATTGCAGCCACAGGCTCTCGATCATCGGGATCAGCACGGCGGAACCGCAGCAGCGGTAAATCTCGAAGTGGAAGCTCTGGTTGAGCGTCGCCTCGCGGTCGATATCCTTCTTGTGCTTCAGCGCCCGCATCTCGTCCCACTCGCCGAGCATGGCCTCGACCGAAGCAATCTGGCGCGGGTTCATGCGCGTGGCGGCCAGCGCGATGGCTTCGCCCTCGATCAGGGAGCGGGCGCGCAAGAGATCGTCGATACGCTCCAGCGTGATCGGCGGGACCCGCACGGAGCGGTTGGGCAGCGCCTCCAGCGCCTTTTCAGTGATCAGCCGTCCGAGCGCCTCGCGCACCGGCATGGTGCTGGTGACCAGCGCCTCGGCGAGGCCGCGGATGGTCAGCACCTGGCTCGGCTCGAAAAGGCCGCCGATCAAGGCGCGACGCAGCTCCGAATAGACCCGATCCTGCACGGTCTCGCGGCCGACCGGCGTAAGCTGGGCTGCGATCGTTTCGTTGTTCCGTTCGATGGCGGCCTTCTGCATGGCATCCCGGTTCTTGGCCGTTTCCAATCCGTTTTCGGCTTGCGGAAGAAATTAAAGCCGAATAGCGTGATCAAAGCAAGTGTGATCACAGATCAAATTATAGGCGGCGAAGATCGCTTTCGGCCAGAGGGATTGATGAGCGACACGACGGACAGGCAGGAGGAGATCCGCACGCCGGTTCTGACGGCCAGGAATGTCGTCAGGCGCTTCGGCGGCCTCGTCGCGGTCAACAATGTCTCGTTCGAGGTTCGGCCGGGTGAAATACTCGGCCTCATCGGACCGAACGGCGCCGGCAAGACGACGATGTTCGACCTGCTGGCCGGCAGCATCCTGCCGACCAGCGGCGAAATCCGTCTCAACGGCATACTCGTATCGGGGGAAGCTGCCCATCGCCGCATCGGCCGCGGCCTTGGCCGAACGTTCCAGATTCCCAGGCCTTTGCCCAACCTGACGCTGATCGAAAACGTCATGCTGGCCGCGCCAGGACAGGCCGGAGAACGGCTGCTCGCCAACTTCCTGACGCCTCGGCGGGTAGCCGCCGAAGAGCGGACGGCCGAGACGAGGGCCATCGAATTGCTCGAGCTCGTCACGCTTGCCCGCCTGGCGCACGAACCGGCGCGGGTGCTTTCCGGCGGCCAGCGCAAGCTGCTCGAACTCGCCCGCGTCATGATGGCCAACCCGGCGATCATCCTGCTCGACGAACCTGCGGCCGGCGTCAACGCGACGCTACTCGAAGTCATCATCGACCGCATCCGCGACATCAACAGGAGCGGCATCACCTTCCTGCTGATCGAGCACAATATCGATATGGTGACGCGGCTTTGCCATCGCGTGCTGGTCATGGCGAGCGGTCAGCTTCTGTGCGAAGGCACTCCGGACGAGGTGGCACGCGACCCGCGCGTCATCGAGGCCTATCTCGGGGGCGCGGCATGAGCCAAACCGTACTCGATGTCCGCGATCTCGAAGCCGGCTACGAGCCGGGCGTGCCGATCGTGCGCGGCGCCTCGATCACCGTCGACAAGGGCGAGATCGTCGTCGTTCTAGGCCCTAACGGCGCCGGCAAGTCGACCCTGATCAAGGCGATCGCCGGCCTTGTCCCGGTCACAGGCGGGGCGGTCCTGCTGGACGGCAGGGACATTACCGCGGCGCCCGCCCACACCATGGTCCGCCTCGGCCTAGCATTCGTGCCGCAGACCGAAAACATCTTTCCGCTGATGTCGGTCGAGGACAATCTGAAGGTCGCCTGCGGCATACTGAAGCCGCGCGAGACCCCTGCCCGCATAGAGGAAATGTATGCGGCCTTCGCCGATCTCGCCCGTCAACGCAGGACCGTCGCCGGCAACCTTTCGGGCGGACAGCGGCAGATGCTGGCTGTCGCCCGGGCATTGATCGTCCATCCCAAGGTGCTGGTGCTCGACGAGCCGTCGGCCGGCCTGTCGCCGAAATTCGTGGCGATGGTGTTCGAGATGCTGGCCGGTATACGCATATCCGGCGTCACTATTCTCCTGGTCGAACAGAACGCCAAGGCAGCGCTAGCCATCGGCGATCGCGCCTATGTGCTGGTCGAAGGCAAGGACCGACACGAGGGTGTCGCCTCCGAGCTCTGGGACGATCCGGTCGTCGCCGAGCTCTACCTTGGCCAGCGCCGCCTCGATCCTGAAAGAGACCGGCCCTCCGGCAAAGGCAGCGCAGCATGAACCTGCAATTTGTCGTCGACGGACTGCTGGCAGGTTCGATGATCGGCCTCGGTGCCATAGGCGTGACGCTCACCTATTCGATCCTGCGCTTCTCGAACTTCGCGCATGGCGACTTCATGGCCTGGGGCGCCTATGCGACGCTCGCCGTCGTCGGCGCCATCGGCGCGATGTTCGGCAAGATCGCGCCGATCGCTCCCCTCTCCTTCGGCTGGCCGCTGATCGCCGCGGTGGTGCTCGGCATGGCGATCACCGGCCTGCTGGCGCTGCTGCTCGACTTGGTGCTTTTCGCGCGGCTGCGCGCCAAGGGCCAGGCGATCATCGTGGTGATGGCGAGCTTCGGCGCCTCGATGGCGCTGAGAAGCCTGCTCGAATTCATCTTCACCTCGCGACCGACCTATTTCAGCCGGGCGATCCAGATCGCCATGCCGGTCGGCTTCGGCATTCGCATCACCCCCGACCAGATCGCGCTGCTGCTGCTGACCGCCGTTCTGGTGCTCGGCGTGCATCTCCTGATGACCCGCACCCAGACCGGCCGTTCCATGCAGGCATTGAGCCAGAACGCGGCATTGGCCCGCATTGTCGGCATCGACGTCGCCAGGGTCGTGCGCGTTACCTGGATCGTCGGCGGAGCGCTTGCCTGTGTCGCCGGCGTCATGATCGGCATTCTGATACAGATCCGCCCATTCATGGGTTTCGACATGCTGCTGCCGATGTTCGCGGCCGCCATCCTCGGGGGCATCGGCAGCGTGCCTGGTGCTGTCCTCGGCGGCTTGATCATCGGTCTCGCGGAAGCGGGCGCGGTGCAGT
This sequence comes from Mesorhizobium sp. WSM4823, assembly GCF_055811195.1. Lineage (NCBI taxonomy): Bacteria > Pseudomonadati > Pseudomonadota > Alphaproteobacteria > Hyphomicrobiales > Phyllobacteriaceae > Mesorhizobium > Mesorhizobium sp. WSM4823. Next base: position 519,861 of record NZ_JBVVQL010000001.1, on the reverse strand, counting down.
TGATCGGCGCCGAATGGCGGGCGGCCATCTCCTTCATCATCCTGATGACCGTGCTGTTCGTGCGGCCCATCGGCCTTTTCGGAGTGAGAGAACGCTGATGGATTTGCTCGGCTATGGCGCTTTCTTCCTGACCACCGCGCTGATCTTCTCGCTCGTCACGCTCGGGCTCAACCTGCAATGGGGGCTGACCGGACTTTTCAATGTCGGAGTCGCCGGCTTCGTCGCCATCGGCGCCTACACGTCGGCACTGTTGACCACGCCCGATGATGCTGCGCGGCTCGGCGGCTTCGGCCTGCCGATCCTTGTCGGCTGGCTCGGCGCCATGCTGGTGGGCGGCATCGCCGCCGCGATCACTGGCATCGCCACGCTGCGCCTGAGATCCGACTATCTGGCAATCACCACCTTCGGCGTGGCCGTCGTCGTGCAGCTGGTGGCGCTCAACGCCCAAAAACTGACCGGCGGCCCGTTCGGCATCGGCTTCATCCCGCGTCCTTTCGGCGGCCTAGCCGAGACGCCGTTGCTGTTCAACCTGTCGAACCTTGCCGTCGTCTCGGTGGTGACACTGATCGTCTATCTCGCGCTGGAGCGTCTGTCGCGCAGCCCGTGGGGGCGCGTATTGAAGGCGCTCCGCGAGGATGAGCAGGCCGCGATATCCCTGGGTAAAAGCGCGCGGTTCTATCGTGTCCAGGCCTTTGCCGTCGGCGGGGCCATCATGGCATTGGCCGGCGCGTTGCAGGCGCATTTCACAGGGTTCATCGCGCCGGACAATTATTTGCCGGCACTGACTTTCCAGGTCTGGGTGATGCTGATCGTCGGCGGTTCGGGCAGCAACACAGGTGCCGTCATCGGCAGCATCCTGGTCTGGGCGATATGGGCCGGATCGGGAGCCTTGACCAGCGTCTTGTTCTCGCCGGAACAGCAGGCACGCGCCGCTTCGCTGCAGATCGTCGCGATCGGCGTGATGCTGTGCGTCATCCTTCTGGTCAGGCCGAACGGCCTGTTTGGCGACAGGCCGCGGCGTGCAAGGTTCGGCAAACGTGCGAAAGAGGCTCCGGACGAGAGCATTGCCAAGTCATGATCGACGTTGCCGCGTCACCCGGCGTTTCCCTTTGGCATGCCGTCAGCCGCTGTCTCCGGGACCGGCCCGCCCTCGAAGGCGCACTCGATGTCGAACTGGCAATCGTCGGCGGCGGTTTCTCAGGTCTTTCCACCGCGCTGCACAGCGCCGAGAAAGGCATCTCGGTCGCCGTCCTCGAAGCGGAAATCATCGCCTGGGGAGCAACCGGCAGGAATGCCGGCTTCGTGGTGCCGAATTTCGCGAAAAGGGATCCAGACGATATCATTGCCAAGCTCGGCCCCGAACGCGGCGAACGCCTCATCGATTTCGCGGCCGGCAGCGCCGACTTCGTCTTCGACCTGATCAGGCGGCACGGCATCGAGTGCGATGCAGTCCAGAGCGGATGGATACAACCGGCCCATTCGCAGGCCGCTCTCGAAAAAACCAGATCTCGCGCCGAACAATGGGCGAGGCGCGGAAGACCGGCTATTACGCTGGACAGGCGGGCAGTCGAAGAGCTGACCGGCGTTCGCGGTTATGTCGGCGGCTGGATGGACCGTTCGGGCGGCGTCCTCAATCCGGTCGAATATGCGCGCGGGCTCGCTGATGCGGCGGAAAAAGCCGGCGCGCGCCTCTTCGAGCATACGCGTGTGATATCGATCGATCGCGCAGGGGATGGCTGGGTTTTGAAGACGCCCTCCGGTTCGGTGCGCGCCGGAAAGGTGCTGATTGCAACCAACGCCTATGGCGGGCCGCTAAACCGCACGCTTGAGCGAACCTACTTTCCGCTCAAAATCTTCCAGATCGCGACGGCGCCGCTGCCGCGCGAATACCGCACTCGCCTGCTTCCCGGCGGGCAAGGCGTCGGCGACACCAGGCGCAATCTTTTCACCTTCCGCTTCGATGGCGAAAACAGGCTGATAACCGGCGGCATGCATATTCTTGGTCCCGGTGCCGACGCGCGGGCGCCGCATGCGATCTGGCGCCGGCTGGCAAAACACCTCGATCTCCCGGAAATCCCGCCGCTCGCCTACAGCTGGTCGGGGATGGCCGCCGTCGAGCCCGATTTCCTGCCGCACCTCTTCGATCTTGGGCCTGGCCTGATCGCGGGCTTTGCCTGCAACGGGCGCGGCATCGCCATGACGACAAGCATGGGCAAGGCGCTTGCCGATTGGGCTGATGGCGCGAAGCCGCAGGACTTGCCGCTGCCGTTTGCGCCGCCGTCGCCGATCCCGTTCCACGGCTTGATGCGGCATGCACCCAACATGCTACTTCCCCTAAGCATGCTGCGCGATCGGCTGGATGAGGGGCTCTAGTCGACCTCTCTCAGCCCAGCTCTAAGGTCGTTATCGCAAAGACCCCGGACTGCATGAGCTGCGGCGCTTTTCCCTTGTACATTCGAGCCGTTTCGAAGCCCGGCTGGAAACCCGCCGACGTCAGCCAGGTTGCAAAGTCTCCACTGCTCTCGGGAACATCGAGATGGATATTTCCGGGTCCGGAGACGCCGGCGAGCGCCGCGAAGAGACGGCTTGCCGCATCCAGGCTGTTGGCAAAGAGCGGCCCGATCTTGCAACCGTCCCGGCATCGGCGCGCGACGCCGTATCCCTCGATCGCGCCGCCCCTGACGATCGCAAGCGCCACATGCGGCGGGCGCAGCCAGCGTTCGAGGAAGGATCGTCTCGGTGCGGGAAAGAACCGGCTATCGTAGTCCAGGATATCGGCCAAGAGTTCCGGGCCTATGGCGCGAATGCCGCCGTCGGCTTCTGCCGGACTGTTCGGCGCTCCGACGAACCGTATCGTTTGGTAGGCTGGCGCAAAGCCCATGCTGCGGTAATTGGCCTGCTGTTCGAAAACACCATCGAGGCCGATCGTGCGGTTGCCGAGCCGCGCCATGCCGGCATCCCAGACCGCCCTGCCATGGCCCTCGCCGCGCCTGTCAGGCCGACAGATGTAGAGACCGATGAAGCCGAAATCGTCACCATAGGCGACGGCCGAAATTCCGGCCACCATCTCGCCATCGACAAAGACGCCGATGAAGCACTCGGGATCCGCCGCCTGGAACGCCACGGCATCGCCGAGGCCGGGATTCCAGCCTTCCGCTGCCGCCCAGTCGACAAGGGTTTCCACTTCCTCGAGTGCGAGCGTTCTGATGGTTCGGGACATTGCGATCACTCGGCGGCAACTTCAATGCGTCACGATACGGCTTTGCCAATGGGTTTGCATAGGCGCCATGCTTGGCGATGCCGGCGAAGTGCTGTGAACCACGACGGAATCCGTAAGTCATCCGTATGCGCGGGCGTGTCAAAGTCTCGGCCGATAAGCACCATCACGCGTGCACAACTGCCGATGCAGGAAACGTCGCGATGCGAAAGGGCCGTACAGTACCCCGAGCTGACTTTGCCGGAATTCGTCAGCCCCGGCGATGGTTCGCGCTGTTTGGGTTTTCTTCTCTCTGGAATATGGCGACGGCGGCGATGCTTTTCGGCCTGCTGCCGACTCCGGCACTTGCTGAAGACCAGATCCCCAATTGGCGGCTGAGCGCTCGTGTCGTCGCGGTCGGGCTGCCTGAGGTGGCCGGCGTGCGCGAGGTGGGGCGCTTTCATATCGGCGGGCCGATACCGGGGAATCCGGAATTCCTGATGGCAACGCGCGAAGGGCGGATGCTCGATCCGCTCAGGGTTCTTCGGAAACGATCGCCTATCGCGCTCAGTTGACACGTCTGCTCGGCCTCACCGATCTGCGCGTCGTCAGGCCTCAGGCGGATGCCTTGCGTGCGCTCGACGGCGCTGGATCGCTGCACGGCCGCGATCCGGACCGATGCTGCCACATCCGCAAGGTTCTGCCGCTCGAAAATACCCTGGCCGGTTTCAAGGCCTGGATTTCCGGTCGCAAGCGATATCATGGCGGGCTTCGCGCGGATGTTCCGACACTCGAGCAGACTGACGGACGCCTGAAGATCGATCCGCTCGCCCGCTTCACCCGCCAGCAGATCGAGGCCTATCTCGACCGTTATCATCTCCCCCGACATCCGCTCCTCGAAAAAGGCTATCTCTCGATCGGCTGCGCGCCCCGCACGATCGCGCGCGGCAGCGCGGAGGATCCGCGCGCGGGCCGCTGGAGTGGACTGTCGAAGATGGAGTGCGGAATTCACCGGTCGCCTGCTCCCTCTTGCAATTCGGCCCGGGCTGCTTCCGATTTCCGGTAGGTCCGCAGCCCGAAATCGGCCATTGCCGCTTCATCTGCGAAGCACTGGGCATGATTAAAAACTAGGCAAATCCGCGAAAACTAGGAGATTGGCTGCCCGGAAACTAGGTGACCATACCGATGTGCGCGGATGCCGCCGCGCGCAGGATGAGCGCGTGAGTTGGAAGGGACTGCCCGGCAGCCCACAAGCTCGCCAATCGGAGAAAATAGCAATGATCCGATATTCTGCCCCATTCGGTCGAAGATGGGCCGGCGGATCCACCGCCCGCGCATTCCCTCTCGCAATTCGGCCCAGTCTGCGGCCTGGTTTCCGGTTGCCCGGACATCGAGGTTCGCACCGCCAGAATCGGCCATTGCCGCTTCATCCGCGAAGCCACTTCGAATTGTCGCGTGATTACGCTACCCTAAGGTCAATCTGGGCGGCGGGACGGTCATGGCGGCACGACCGACGCTGGATAATTGGTCGAGCGGGAGCCCCCATGACGCCCCTAGACACCGTTGAAGCCGATGCGAGACGCCCGCTCTCGGGCACTGGCCGGATCGCCAAGCTGGCGGCACCACGCAGCGCTAGGATATTGAGGCGGAACCGCGTCCTCGAAGCGATCGAGCTGAAATCACGATCGGGCGTGTGCTGGGTGGCCGCGCCGGCCGGCTACGGCAAGACGACGGCAGTCATCGACTACCTCGAAAGTGTCGAGGCACCGCATGTGTGGTTCCGCATCGACGAGGGCGACCAGGATATTGCGCGCTTTTTTCAGTATCTGGGGCAGTCGATCGCCTCGCCTGCGGTCGGAAACATGCCGGTCTTTGGCGTCGAATATGCCGAGCAGCCGAAGGAGTTCGCCAGGCGGTTCTTCAGAGCCTATTTCACGCGGCTAAGGCCCGGCACCATCCTGGTCCTCGACGACTTGCATGACGCCGACACGCCCGAATTCCGGGCGGTGCTTTCCGTGATGTTCCGTGAACTTCCCGAGACGGTCCGCTGTATCTGCGTCTCGCGCACGCTGCCCCAGGAGGAGTTTGGTGACCTGGTTCTCAAGGGCCAAATGGCCATTGTCGATCGACGAGCGCTCGAATTCTCGACATCGGAAGCGCGCGATTTCATCAAGCTGCGTTCCAAGAACGGCGCCGTTTCAGTGGACGTCGAAGCGGCACGCGGCTGGGCGATCGGGCTGGCTCTCCTCGCCGATCACGGCTCGGCAGTCGGACCCGACGACACGAACGGGGCAGCACCCGGCGGCCAGAACGCGTTGTCGGACGCCCTCGGCCGACATTTCTTCCTTTCCCTTCCAGCCGCCGATCAGGACATGCTGCTGAAACTCAATCTCCTGCCCGAAATCAGCGCCGAACTGGCAGACGTGATGATCGGGTCGGGCGAAGCGGGAAAACTGCTAGACAGGCTCTACAAGCGGCAACTAATGGTCACCCGAACGGAAAACAGCCGCGACGTTTTCCACCTGCACGACCTCTTGCGAGACTTCCTCGACCGACGCTTCGCACAGCGTATCTCGGCGGAGGAACAGAAATCGCTCAAGCAAAGGGCGGCAAAGGTCCTCGCGGACGCCGATCGTTATGACGAAGCCATACACCTGGCCTTGCAGGCAGAGGACTGGGAGCGGGCGAGCGAGCTCATGCTGAGCCGGGCCGAGGCCGTGCTGGAGCAGGGACATCGGACAACCTTCATCGAATGGGTCGGCCGGTTGCCGGAAGCTGTCCTGAACGGCTGGCATTTCTATTGGCTGGGCGTGGCCCACATGCCGGACGATGCCGCGGCAGAGCGCTGGCTATCGAAGGCATGGCACGCCTTTGGCGAGGCCGACGATCAGCGCGGGCTTTGCCTCACGGTGTCGCGCGCGGTGCTAGTCAAGTCCGATAGCTGGCGAACCTATGAGGGTCTTTCGGCCTGGACCCGCCGGGCATTCGAAATCATCGAGCGCGGCCTGCCGGAACTGCCCTCAAAGGAAGCGATGCTGGTGCGCATCGGCATGGTGCGGGCGCTGAACTTCGGCGACGACTACTATGGCAACAGCCCGGCCGGACAAGCGCTGGAATCCGAACTTCTGGAGCGGTTGACCCGGAATCCCGAGCACGATCCAAGCAGCTTGCGGCTGCTTGCCAGCGAATCCCTGATCGAGCATTCGGTATCGACCATGCGGGCCGATCTGTTCACGAAGGCCGTCGACAGCGTTGTCGAGGATTTGAGCGACAAGGAGGTGTCGCCTTGGGTCCTCGGCATGTGGCTGGTCGAGTTTGGCGCCAAGAGCGGCCGGTATTTCCCCTACAAGAGGCGGGGTTTTCCCTATCCTTCGGCCGAAGCGGCGTTGCGGGAGGCAATCGCCATCGGTGAGCGCGAGTCGCTCAAGGGCGTGGAGTTTGGTGGCCTCTATCATCTTCAGATGCAGATGAAGTTCCGCAACGACTTTGCCGAGTTCCACCAAGTGGTCGAGCGTCTGGCCGAGACCGCCGACAGCCGTTTCAGCACGCAGGTCGCTGTCGTCTCCAATTGCTACGCTACGCTTCATGCCAGGCAGGGCGATTTCGCGACCGCCTATCAGGATTGCGAGCGCTTCATGGCGGCGAGCGAGGCCGCCAACGAGCCGATGGTCGAGCGCTGGGCGCACTATATCACAAAGTTCCAAGTGCTGCTGGCCGACAGGAAGCCGCGCGATGCCGCCACTTTTCTCCGCGACCTGCTGCCGCGGCTGAACGGCGGCGCCCGCAAACGGACCGAGATATGCATTCTGGCAGCAGTCGCGCTGGAGAACCTGTGGGACCAGAATCCGCACTATGGCGACCGGCTGAAGGCCTTTATTGAAGCGATCCGCGACGTCAGCTGGCCAATGGTGCTCCTCAACGTTCCTGACTTGCTCGCCGAACTGCTTGGCGACGCGCTGGACCGCGGCATCGAACCGAAACTTTGCCGGTCGCTGATCGGCGAACGCCGGCTGGACGCGCCGCAGCGGCGGCCCGCGGCCTGGCCTTGGCCGCTCAAGGTCCACGTTCTTGGAGGCTTTCGGCTCGAACTCGATGGAAAGCCTCTTCCTCTCGGCGCCAAGCCACCGACGAAGGCCCTCGACATCCTGCGAGTGCTGGCGATCTCGAAAGACAACACCTGCTCGCTGGAGACGCTTCAGGACTGGCTGTGGCCCGACCTCGACGGCGATCAGGCGCGGGCGGCTTGCGAGCAGGCGCTGCATCGGCTGCGTAAGCTGCTCGGGCGGACTGATCTCATCGCGCAGCGCGAAGGCAAGCTTCGCCTCGCGTCGGACAAGGTCTGGGTCGACCTTGCCGACTGGGATGCACGGCTGAAGGCCGTCACGACCACCAATGGCGACGCTGCCGGACTGCGCCCGGACGCCGAGGCGCTCTTCCGCGCATTTCCCGGTCCGCTGTTTCTGCACGAGCGAGCCAGTTTCTGGTCGTTCGCTGCCGCCGAAAAAGTCCGCCGCGACCTGATCGATTTCGGATTGCGGGTCGGCCAGCGGCTCGAGGCAACCGGCAACGCCCATGAAGCGCGCTCGATCTATCTGAGGACGTTGGACCTTTATCCGGATGCCGGATCCGTCTGCAAGGCGCTGATCAAGGAGCGGCTGGCACGCCGTGATTTCGAAGCCGCTGTCGACGAGTATGTACGCTACGAACGAGCGCTGGATACTGCCGGCGAAGCGGCGCCCGCCGCGGAAATACGCGCCTTGGTCGAACCCTATCTTGTTCGGCACAGGCGCTGAAGACGATGTGCGGCGGGCCATCGTTGGTATGGCGGTTACCGCTCAAGCCCCGTTCAGGATGTTTGCAGCCAGGAGGAGGGCTGCCAGGATCAGAACGAGACCTGCGACCGCGTCCATCCGCTTGCGGTAGACCGGGCTATCCAAGTGGCGGGACAGGCTCACCCCGGCCAGGCTCCAGCCATAGAACTTGATTGCGGAGGCGGCGAGGAACCCGGCGGCGAACCCCGCCTGTTCCCCGCTGCCATAGCTGAATGAGAGCGCGCCGACGAGAAACATCGCCTCGAACCAGGCCAGTGGATTGAGCCAGGTGACGGCAAGCATCGAACCTATCGCACGCAATCGGGATTTGCGGCCTGACGCAACTGTCTCCATGCGGGATGTCCCGTTGACCGCGAGCAAGGTGCGCGCGCCCCACCAGGCGAGAAATCCGGCGCATGCGGCCTGCAGCATGCCGGAGATCGCGGGATTGTCGGTCAGCAGCGTTCCAAATCCGCCGATTCCCATGGTCACCAGGGCGATCTCCGAGACGTAGCCCGTGGAAGCGACCGCGAAAGGATGACTGCGCGTCAATCCTGCCTGGATAAGCATTAGGTTCTGGGGCCCGAGGGAAAAGATCAGCCCGAGGCCGAACACGAAGCCGGATAGCGTTGCCGGCGACAACAGGGCGTCGGCCGTCATGCGACGTCACCCGGTTTTTTCGATCGCGCGTTTTTGTGCATCTGCGGCCTCCTACGCGCCGCAGTGTGGAAGGCAGGCGCATATGGATCGTTTACGGCAAAGCCGGCAGTCCCGTTCCCAGTTTCATGATTCGAGGACCGACAGCTGATATGCCGAAACCGCACGAAAAAAGGCCGGGCTCGAATGCGGCCCGGCCAAAAGAAGGTTACAACCTTCAGAGGGGAACACCGTTCAGCGGAATGGGAGGAAACCGCCGAACGGTTTTACTTGTTTGAACCTGTTTGGGAGCGCTGGCGACGAATAAAATTCCAAAGCAGCCGGAATGACGAAAACTTCTGTTCTACTGCTCCGACGCTTCAGACCGGTGACGTCCTCGTCTCGAGGAGATCTGCATAGTGCCGACGCGCCACGTCAGGATGCGAGCGCAGGCGGCTTTTCAGCACATTGGTCCCGACATCGCGAAACAGCGGATTGTCCGGGTCGCTCGCCGGTCCGCGTGCTTCGGCAGCCAGTTCTTCAGGCAGAGTGAGCAACGGGATCGTCGCATCGAGCCGGGCGCTGAAGAAGAACGGAACTGAGATCCGCTCGACGCCGGCCGGCGGCGTGACGACACGGTGCACCGTCGCCCTGAGATAACCGTTCGACGCCAGTTCGAGGAGCTCGCCGATGTTGACCACCAGCGTTCCGGCGATTGGATCCACATTCACCCAGCTTCCGTCATATTCGACCTGCAGCCCCTTGTTCTCGTCCTGAAGCAGGAGCGTCAGGAACCCGCCGTCCTTGTGCGCGCCGACGCCTTGGTCGTCGCCGGTTGCGTCGCGTCCGGGATAGCGCACGATCTTCATGCGATGGTTGGGCTCACCGCTATAGATCGGATCGAAAGCGTCCTCGGCCTGGTCGAGCGACGACGCGAATGCCTTCAGCAGGCGGATCGCCACCGCCGTCGCCCTGGTCTGCCATGCCAGCAGCGCCGGCTCGAGTTCCGGCAGGGCCGAAGGCCATTGGTTCGGCCCTTGCAGCCGCGTCCAGGCAGGAACGCCCCGCCCCTGTGTAATGGGTCGGCGCTCGACGCCGATGTCGAGCTGTTCGCGCCAGTCGGCCTTTCCCCTGGTCAGTTCGCCACCGGTGCGCGTGTAGCCGCGGAATTGCGGGGACTTGACCATTTCGATGGCCAGCTTGTCGGCTTCAGGCAAGGCAAAGAACCGACGCGAGGCATCGAGCACCTCATCGGTCTCCACGGCTGAAATTCCATGGCCGCTGAGGTAAAAGAAGCCGACATCGCGCGCCGCCATGCGCAGGTCGAACAGAAAGGTCCGACGCTCCGATGCGCCCTGTTCGAGACGGCTGAGATCGAGCACGGGTACAATCCTGGCCATGGTCAACCTCCTTCAGGCTGGATCAGGCCCTTACGGTGACATGCAGGTCGTCACGATCAAAGAACGCTCGACCCAATCTCGATGCGAATGGAAGAAAGTCAGCGCTGCGTTTGATGACCGGCAGGCAAATAACGTTCGAACGGACGTTGCGAAGCCGCTTCCTACCACTCGTGTTTCTGAGGCAGACCGTCGGTCAGATCGTAAAAGTCGGATTTCGAGCCGACATAGATGTGTTCGCCGAGACGAAGGCCGGTCGGCCGATCGAGGGTCCCGACCGTGACATATGTTTCCACGCCCGGCGCGGCCTTCCAGAACAAATTGCCGCCGCAACGTGAGCAGAAGCCGCGTTGGACATTTTCCGATGACTGGTACCAACTCAGGGTCTCGGAGGCCGAAAGCCTGAGGTCCACCGACTTACAGGCTGCCATGGCGGCAAAGTTGCCGCTGGTGCGCGAACATTGTGAGCAGTGACAGGCGATCGGCTGAGTAAGCTCGCCCGCGATCTCGTAGTGCACACCGCCGCAGAGACAACGTCCCGTCGCCATCCGGTCCTCCGTGATCCAGCCCATCGAGTGGCGCGGTTGGATTGTTATGGCATTGATCGTCTCGGCGCCAGCACGGCCACTGTTGTGCCAAATGGCGCCTTATGAGGACGACCTACCTGAATTTCGGAAACGCGCCGCCGGCTGGCGCATTGGCCCAGCTCTGCAAAGTCTGGCCGCCATCGATCAGCCAATCCGCGCCGGTGACGTGTCTGGCCTCTTCGGAAGCCAGGAAGGCCACGGCGGCCGCGACGTCGTCGGGCTGGCCGATGCGGCGCAGCGGGATGCGGTCGGCAAAATGCTGCACGCTGCTCTTGAAATCACCGTCGCTGGCCGGCACGCCGAGCGTCGTTTCGATCACGCCGGGGCAGATGGCGTTGACGCGTATGCCGTAGGGCGCGGCATCGATGGCCGCGACCCGCGTCAAGCCGACCACGCCATGTTTTGAGGCGACATAACCGGCGCCGCCCGCGAGCACGTCCCAGCCGGCCATGGACGAGCCCATATTGACGATCGAGCCGCCATTGCCGGCCCCGATCATCGCCCGAAGCGACGCCTGCAGGACGAGGAACATGCCGCGCAGATTGATGCGGATGATGGTGTCCCAGTCCTCGACAGGCAGCTCGTGAACCGGCGCGACGACGCCGGAAATGCCGGCATTGTTGAACACGGCATCGAGCCTGCCGAACGTCTCGACCGTGGTTGCAACGGCGCGCCGCACATCTGCCTCGTCGGCGACGTCGGCTTCGACCGCGATCGCATGCTCGCCGAGGAACCGAGCCAGTGCCTGTGCCGCAGCGCCGTTGCGGTCGACAATGGCGACGCGCGCACCCTCATCGAGGAAGCGCCTTACCGCCGCACTGCCGATCGCGCCTGCGCCACCGGTGACGAGCACGCTCTTTTCGTCGAATCGCTTCATTTGCCAGACTCCGGCTTTGGGTACGAGCGCCATGAATGGCTTGCCTCGAAGCCGATCGTTTCGCGCGCATGGGCCGTATCGAGCACGGCGCCATGGCCGGCGATCGGCCGCGACAGCGCGACATCCGGGTAGACGCGGCGCACCAGCGGCTCCGTCTCCTCTTCCATGAACGTGTCGGCTGCGCTCAGCAGGATGCGGAGATGACCGTCGCCTTGCCATTCCAGCGCCTGCAGGAAGCCTTGCCCAGCGTCGCGTGCGTCGAGATAGCTCCACAGGTCGCGGGCGCTGTCGGCAGTGGCGCGACGTGGCCCGACGCCGGCGAAAAACGAACCCGGGGTCTGGATCCATGGCATACGAATGCTGACAGCCGAGAACGCGCCGCGGCGCACCGCAGCGTCGACGATCTCCTCGCCGAGCCATTTCGACAGGCCGTATGGATCCTGCGCACCGACCGGATGGTCCATATCGACCGGCAGGTAGGATGGGCGCACCGGCTTCTCGAAGAAAGGATAGCCAAAAACGCTGAACGACGAGGCATAGACGAAGCGCGTGGCGCCAGCCATGACAGCCGCCTCGACGACATTGTAGGCGGTCGCGATATTGGTCTTGAACACCTCGCCGCCGGCCCGTCCGGTCGGGCGCGGGATGGCCGCGACATGCACCACAGCGTCGCAATCGCGCACCAGCTGCAGCGCCGATCCCAGGTCCATCAGGTCGGCGCTCGCATGCCGCCATGCCACGTCACCCGGCGCTACGGCATCAATGCCCAGCACATCATGGCCGGCAGCGACGAGCGCCGCAGCCACATGACGGCCAAGCAGACCGCTGGATCCGGTGACGATCGTCTTCATGTCTCAGCCCTCGGCGCAGCAGATTCAGCGAATTGAATATCGTTGATGGTCATACAAATCGAACACCCGATTGCGGAACCTTGTCAATGGTCATTTCGCATCGGAAAACGGCTCAGACCTTTGTCGGTGGGCCTACGCACACTCGGCGACCAGCCTTTGTCCCTATCGGGATTGACTTCGCATCTGCGACGGTTTTTTGTATGAGTATCAACGATCGACCAAAGGAGCTCGCCATGCCCGTGGACAGTTTTTCCTCACATCGGCACGATGACGCGATACGCCTCGATCGGCAACGCGCAGCAATTATCGTCATCGACATGGTCAATGAATTTTGCAAACCCGGCGGGGCCATGGTGCTGCCGGGATACGAGACGCTGGTTGCACCGCAATTGGCGATCATCGAGGCCGCGCGCGCCAGCGGTGTGCCGGTTATCTGGGTGCACGACACCCACCGGGCCGGCATGCGCCGCGAGCGCGAATGGGTGAAGCGCACGCCACATTGTCTTGAGGGTAGCTGGGGCCCTGAGATCATCGAGGATCTCGGTGCCCGCGACGATGAAATCCACGTGATCAAGCGGCGTTATTCGGCATTTTTTCAAACCGATCTCGACCTGACGCTTAAGGATATGCAGGTCGAGCAATTGGTCATCTTCGGCGTGGTCACCAACATCTGCGTGCGCTCGACCGTCCATGATGCCTTTTTCCAGGGTTATGAAGTGGTGGTGCCAAGCGATTGCTGTGCGGCGACGGGACCGCGCGAGCAGGAGAGTTCGCTCTACGACATAGCGACGCATTTCGGCGTGGTCAGCGATTCGGCAAGCGTCGTCGCAGCCCTTCGCGACGGGACGTCGCTTCAACCGGCGAGTGTTGCGGCTTGAGCTTTTTCGAGCCTGAGGCATCCGAGATAGCGACCAGAGGAGTCCCGGCGTGACGACTGACATCGAATCGCAACCCGAAAGTGCGGCACCCAAAGGGCCGGGCGACAGTTCCAAGCCGCTGAGCCGCGAACAAGTGCTGCAGCGATACGCGAAAACCGGCTACGAGCTAGACCGTCATCCGGCGCACGTGATCCGCCGGGCACACCAGCGCGCGACGCTGCGCTTCCAGCAAGTCATGGCCGGCGAGGATCTTTCACCGACGCAATTCGCCGCCCTCGCTACCGTACTCAAGCATGGCGAGGTCTCGCAGAACCATTTGGGACGGCTGACCGCGATGGACCCCTCGACCATCAGCATCGTCGTTCGCAAGCTTCTCAAGAATGGACTGATTACCCGCAGCGCTTCCGATACCGACCAGCGCCTGTCGATGATCGCGCTGACCGACAAAGGCACCAGATACACACTCGACCGGCTCGAGCGCAGCGTCGAAGTCGGCCGGCGTTTTCTGTCGCCGCTTTCGCCCGCCGAACAGGCGACGCTGCTTCGCCTGCTCAACCGAATCAATGACGACGATCCATCGAATGGCGACGGCGGGAAATAACGCGCGTCCCGAAACATTCCCCTGAGATAACAGACGAGGTGCCGATGTCGCTCGACCCGAAATCCAACACGCTTGTCGTGCGCAACATCGGCCTGGTCCTCTCGGGCGATCTCGACCGCCCGATCCTCGACGCCGACACGATCATCGCGGTCGACGGCAAGATCACCGCCATCGGCAAAGCCGGAGCGCTTGACGTCGGTGCAGCCGACACCGTGATCGATGCAGGCGGCTCGGCGGTCGCTCCGGGCCTGATCGACAATCACGTCCATCCGGTGGCCGGCGACTGGACGCCGCGGCAGAACCAGATCGGCTGGATGGATTCGACCGTGCATGGCGGGGTCACCACCATGATCTCGGCGGGAGAGGTCCACACGCCGGGCCGTCCGCGCGACCTGGTCGGATTGAAGGCGCTTGCCATCGCCGCGCAGCGGACTTTTTCCAACTTCCGCCCGAGTGGGATGAAGATACTGGCCGGTGCGCCGATTCTGGAGCCCGGCCTGGTCGAGGAGGACTTCCGCTACCTCGCCGAAGCCGGCGTGACGCTTGTCGGCGAGGTCGGCCTCGGCGGCGTCAAGGACGGGCCGACCGGACGGCAGATGGTCGCGTGGGCGCGTAAATACGGCATGACCTCGATGACCCACACCGGTGGGCCGTCCCTGCCCGGCTCCGGCCGCATCGGTGCGGAGGTCGTGCTGGAGGTCGATGCCGACATTGTCGCGCACGTCAACGGCGGCCCGACGGCACTGCCCGAAGCGGAAATCCGGCAGATCTGCGAGAATGGCTCGCGAGCGCTGGAAATCGTCCACAACGGCAATCTACGGACCGGACTGTTCGTGCTCGACCTCGCCAGGCAGCGCGGCGAACTTTCGCGCATCATCGTCGGCACCGACAGCCCGGCCGGGTCCGGCGTGCAGCCGCTCGGCATCCTGCGGATCCTCACCATGCTGGCTTCGCTGGGCGGCGTCGCGCCGGAAGTGGCGTTCTGCTTTGCCAGCGGCAACACAGCGCGCGTACGCGGATTGCATGATCGCGGCATGATCGAAGTCGGCCGCGCCGCCGACCTGATCTTCATCGACCAGGCGATCGGCGGCGCCGGAGACGGGATGCTCGACAGCGTGGCGCAGGGCAACCTTCCGGGGATCGGAATGGTCGTTATCGACGGCGTGGTACAGACCCGCCGAAGCCGCAACACGCCACCGGCAATAAGGGTTCCTGAAGTTATTCAGGGATAGCGACGTTTAGCTGACGCCATCCTTGCCGACGACCTTGTCCTTGGTCAGCCCGCCGACGCGCGGATGGGGCCTGCCGGAATCGGTCACCGCGATGGCGACGACGATCTCGTCGGCACGTGGTGCATCGGGAATGCGAACCTCCATGCCGTCGAAATGGCTGCGCACCCGCGCCGCATCCTTGTGGCCGAGCGGAATGTCGAGCGGCACGCCGAGACCGCCACGTTTCTTCGACGAGGGAATGAGCGCGGCACCCTTGCCAAGCACATCGCGAAACGGGGCGCCGAGCTTGGGATGAAGGATGGCGGCGGCATGTTCGAGTTCGGGGGGGGGGGGGGCCGCGGCGGGGGGGGGGGGGGGTGGGGGGGCGGGGGGGGGGTAGGCGCGCGCGGCGCCCCCCCGCGTGGGGCAATAGTAGGCCCAAATCAGACCAAAGT